>NZ_JBRESC010000019.1:0-75009 GCF_056726085.1 Vibrio sp. 2433-A1 | reverse complement strand
GTAATGCCAGTCAGTTAAGCTGACTGGCATTTTTTCTATTTGTTGCGTACTTCTTGGGTTTCAACTTCACCCATCGAGGATAACTTCTATCTTCTCTTCGAGGCGGTAAGATAAACATGGATACATGCTCTAGTAATACCTCATAGTGTTTAGGGAGCTTTCCTGGGCTTGTTAAAGGCAACGCTGCAAAGTATTGCGTCACAGCCATAGCGCTACTCGTAAAGCTCAGTTGATTTGGCCAGACGCTATCTAACCTACTTGCCGCTTTTGTCATAACCTGCCTGATAAGGTTATAGGCGAGTAAAATACCCCAGAGCTCCTGCTTAACCATATCTGGACGCTTGCTTCGCAATGTATACTCACTGTCAAGTAAGGTCTGCTTCATTTCCCGATAGCCTAATTCGATTTCCCAGCGATAACGATAGAGCTCTACGATTTCTTCGCCAGGAAAACGTAACCCATCACGCATTGATGTAAGCACCTGATACTCCTTACCTTTAATGATTTTTGAGACTAACCTTGCTTCAACTACATCAGGAAGTTCACTAAACTTCTTTCTTGCCTGAGGTGTTGTTTTAATCGCAACGATTGCATCACTCTTGCTGTACCTATGAACGACTTCATACTGGAAGTCTTTTCTCACAGGGAGCATCCAATGCCTCTCTTGGCCGACTTTGTTCCATCGGTTAAGCAGTCCCAGAGAGTAATATCCTTTGTCAAAAATAGTCAGAGAATGGTCTGGCGTTTGTTCTATGAGTTCTTCTGCAAGCCGCATTTCGTTGGTTCGATAGTCAGAGAATGCACTATCGATGAGCTGATGACTTGTAAGCTCCATCAAGCAAACCATGCGTATCTTAGGGTAAATATTTTCAGATGACTGATTACGCTGTGCTTTAAACTCTTGATGATTTTCAGGTGTATCTGCCGTTCTCCAAACGACACCATCGACAGATAGAAGATTGAGTCCACACCAAGTTTCAAACTTAGAAGATTGATAACTCTGAGCCGCCATCGTCTTAAAGACTTGTTTAACACCTTCTTCGCCTAATCTCTGCCTCGCTTGGACAACAGCACTTGGCGCAACAAAGCGCTGTTTGTCTGGTAGGACAATATCAAGTTGGTTAGCGATATCCCAAACAGATTGTTGCCGAAAAAGACTCATTCCTACAACGGACCAAAGTACTGCTTCCAAGGGTAAGCGTCTTCTTCTCACTGTTGCTACACCAGCTTTTTCAAAACCTTGCTGGATAAGCTCTGGACTAAGGATCTCAGAGTATTTGTCAAAGTGATGGAAGGTATTGCATGAGCGAAAAGTATTCGCAAGTTGGCTTTCTAAAGACATGAAAAATCCGATATTAGTTTCCTAATATCGGATTTTGAAGCCTTTTGAGGATCGGTCAAATGATCTCAAAAATTTTTCTTAACTGATCGGCATTACTCCACTTGGAGAGCTTTTTTGTTTACATCGATTGGTAACTTTGCTCGACTTTACGCTTTACCCAAGTCTGGTTGACCCACAGAGAAAGCAAAATAATGGCTCCCCCAATCGTTAGTGGTACAAGGTCGGCATCGCGGTTCCAAATTAGGATGTTAACGATAAGCCCAGCAGGGACAAGCATGTTGTTCATTACTGCTAGGGCGCCAGCATTGACTATGGTCGCGCCTTTATTCCACGCGAAGTAACCGACGCCAGAAGCGATTAAGCCAAGATAAATTAATACCCCCCACTGAGTGCTGGTGGTCGGCATTTTGTCTAGGTTACCCATCAGTGCGAACGCAACGGTTGCGACACACAATGCACCTAAATAGAAGTAACCAAAGATCGCGTGTTGTGGCAGAACAACGTCATATTGCTCCATCAGGTATTTATAGCCGACTTGTCCGATCGCGAAGCAGACATTCGCTCCCTGGACGACTAAAAAGCCAACCACAAAATTTTCGTTGATATCGGCAAACTTGATCACTGCTGCTCCTGCTACCGCAATTACGGCGGTCACCAAGTACCAAGGTGAAAAGCGACGCTTAAGCAAGTCATAGATCAAGGTGACATAAATAGGAGTGAAGATGGTAAAGAGTAGAACCTCAGGCACGGATAGCAGTAAGAATGACTGATAATAGAAGCAGTACATCAAACCGAGCTGAAAACCACCGACAGTCATCAGCTTGACGATTAGCCCCTTATCAACGCCTTTGAATTTCAAAAATGGTAGGAACACCAAGCTCGCCAGTGCCACTCGGATAAAGACTGAAAACCAAGAATCAACCTGACCAGCGAGATAAACACCGATCAGGCTGAAAGAAAATGCCCACAGTAGCGTGACGGCAGATAGATAACCCATGACTAAGACTCATTATCAAAAACTATGGGCGCAGTTTATACCAATGTGGGCTTTGAATCAGTCTTTTAGAGGTACAACCAACATATCGACCGGAGAGCAGTTAATTAGCTGTCGGGTTGAAGAGAGCAGTTTGCTCCAAAAATCTTGATGATGCCCACAAACCACTAAGTCGATATTGAACTCTTTAATCGTGTCACACAGCTCGTTGTTTAAGTCGCCGCTGCCAACTAAGGTATGTTTGATTGGGTAATTGGCATGCTCTGCGAGGTCTTGCAGTTGTTTCTGAGATGCCTCGATCGCTTGATGCTGGGTTTCTGCCAAGTTGATATCAATCAGCCCAGTATAGAGCTCTGCGTAGTTGACATCGATGTGGACAAACGAAATATTGGCGCCAAGAGGCTTGGCCAAGGATACCGCTTTGTTGACCAACAATTTACTGTCTTCAGAGAGGTCGATGGCAACCAAAATATGCTGATAACTCATAATGCTATCTCCTTGTAAGTATCTGTTTAAAGATTAGCACCTTGGTTGAAGAAATTTTGCAAGAGTGATCTCAGATCCACATTTGTTAGACAAAGTGTTATGGTTGCGAACATGATATAGTCAATTTAACTTCAGAGACTTAGTAGGAGTAGCAAATGCTTTCTCAAGCAATGGTTGAACAATTGAATGAGCAAATTAATCTCGAATTTTTCTCATCCAATCTATACTTACAAATGAGTGCTTGGTGTGAAGACAAAGGATTCGAAGGCGCAGCTGAATTTTTACGTGCCCACGCCGTAGAAGAAATGGAGCACATGCAGCGTTTATTCACTTACGTGAGTGAAACCGGTGCAATGCCAATTTTAGGTGCGATTGAAGCACCAAAGCACGAGTTCAATAGCCTTGGCGATGTATTTCGCGAGACATTTGAACATGAGCAAATGATTACTGAGAAAATCAACAAACTTGCACATGTCGCATTTACATCTCAAGACTATTCAACATTCAACTTCTTACAGTGGTACGTTGCAGAGCAGCACGAGGAAGAGAAGTTATTTAAAGGGATCTTAGATAAGCTGGATCTTGTTGGTGAAGATGGCAAAGCGCTGTTCTTTATCGATAAAGACCTAGCTGCTTTGGCAAAAGAAGGTTCATCTTCAATTATGGATGCCCCAGCTGAGTAACTTTCAGCGCAAGACACTCTAATTTAGGTCGTCTTTTTCTCTGGGCAAACATGAAGATGTAGGGAGGAAAAGATGATCAATGCTGACACCATTCTATTCGCGCTAATGATGGTAACTGTGGTTAACATGGCTCGTTACCTGACTGCACTGCGTTCTCTCATTTACATCATGCGAGAAGCTCACCCGCTGTTATACCAACAGGTGGATGGCAATGGCTTCTTTACCACCCATGGCAATGTGACTAAACAAGTCCGTCTCTTCCACTACATTAAGAGTAAAGAGTACCACCATCACCATGATGAGGTGTTTACAGGTAAATGCGATCGAGTTCGAGAGTTGTTTATTTTATCTACCTCTTTGCTAGCTGTGACTTTACTGGCGGCGATGATTCTTTAAGCAGCGAATTGGCAATCTGATTAAATATCGCTAGAATATCCGTTCAAATTGCAAAGGATGTGCGTAATGCACATCCTTTTTTATTGGTTTTTTATGAGTAGTTGTTCATGACAGAAAAGTTTGATGTTGTCATCATCGGTGCGGGTGCAGCAGGTTTAATGTGTGCGGCAGAAGCGGGTAAGCGCGGTCGTAAAACATTAGTACTCGATCATGCTAAAAAGCCGGGGCGCAAAATTCTGATTGCTGGTGGCGGGCGCTGCAACTTCACCAACTATGATGTTTCTGCCAACAACTACCTGTGTCAAAACCCACACTTTGTAAAATCGGCCTTATCGCAATACACCAACTGGGACTTCATCTCTATGGTGAGTAAGCACGGTATTGAGTTTGAAGAGCGTGACCATGGGCAGCTATTTTGTGTCGGTGATTATGACTCAAAAGATATCGTCAAAATGATGCTGGCTGAGTGTGACTATCCAAGCGTGAGCCAACGTTATCAGCAAGATATTCATCATATTGAGCAAACGGAATCTGGCTTTACGCTGCACGCCAATACTAGCGTGATAGAGTGTCACTCTCTGGTCGTTGCGACAGGTGGGTTATCGATGCCTAAGCTAGGTGCAACGCCATTTGGTTATAAGATTGCCGAACAATTTGGCTTAGAAGTGGTATCGACTACCGCTGGCCTGGTGCCATTTACGCTGCACAAAGAAGACAAAGAAGCCTTTGCTGAATTGTCTGGGATCGCGATTCCTGCCGAAATTACGGCGCAAGATGGGACGGTCTTTAAAGAAGCGCTGCTGTTTACTCACCGCGGCCTGTCTGGTCCTTCGGTATTGCAGATCTCTTCATTCTGGAAAGCGGGCGAAAAGGTCACGATTAATTTGGTACCAGAAGCGGATATTGATGAGCTATTGCAACGCTCACTTGAGAAACATCCAAATCAGAGCCTTAAAAACACCTTAGCGAAGGTATTACCTAAGCGTTTGGTCGAAGTACTGATTGATAGAAAAGTATTGCAAGATAAGCCGCTCAAGCAGTTCAATGCCAAGCAACTTAGTGAGATAACACATACCTTAGAAAACTGGCAGATTGCCCCCAATGGTACTGAAGGCTACCGCACTGCAGAGGTCACATTAGGCGGTGTTGATACTAACCATCTGTCATCGAAAACGATGGAATGTAAGCAAATCAAAGGTTTGTATTTTATCGGTGAAGTGATGGACGTGACTGGCTGGCTTGGTGGCTATAACTTCCAGTGGTGTTGGAGCTCAGGTTTCGTTGCTGGCCAGTGGGTGTAATTCAAGCCAACAAAATTTAATTAGAGTTCACCCGATAGTACTACACTTATTCTAGTTAGTTGGGTATCGAAGGAGTGAACTCTATGAGTCAACAAGCACTGATCTCTCGTATCAACGAGTTGCCACGTATCGAAAGTGTATTGCAAGAGCTATTGGAAATGGTCAATCGAGAATCGATCGATTTCGGTGATTTGGCCCATAAAATGGCGATGGATCAGGTGTTATTGGCAAGAGTACTCAGGATGGCCAACTCAGCCCAATTTGGTGGGGTTAAGGGGGTTTCTAATATCAATGATGCCATTGTTCGGATTGGTATTGGTGCGATCCGCAATTTGATCTCTTCTTCGATTCTCGCGTCTACCTTTCCTAAAATTGAAACCCTTAACGTTAAAGACTACTGGGCGGGTACTTTTGAAGTCGCTACCATAGCCAGTACCATAGCCAAAGACATTAAGCTCGACCCCAATGAAGCCTTTAGTACTGGGATCTTACACAATATCGGTGAGCTGATGATTCATACCCTTGAGCCAGAAAAAGCGGTGATTATTAGCCATAGAGTGGAGAGTGGAGAAAATCCAGCACAAGTGCAGCGAGAACTGTTAGGGGTAGATGCGCAGCAGTTAGGTGCAGCTTTAGCGGAAAGTTGGATGTTCCCCAATCAATTGGTTGATGCGATTGCTAACGTTAATCACCCAGCTAAAGCGGTTGAGTCAAAACGCTTGGCTTGTCTGATGTATCTAGCGCGCGATGCGCACCAACGTTGGGATAATATGTTTGATGAGGCGGAAAAACAGCGTTATTTGGCCAACAGTAAGGCCGCGCAGGCACTGCATGCTTCACCAGAGTTAGCGGTCAAAATTGATGGAGTGAGAGGTCAGGGCAGTGAATTGGCCTATCAGCTATTTGATGGCTGACAGACCAAGTTATCAAGTTGTTAAGCGGCTTGTTTTGGCTGATCTTTTTTGCCGATTTTGATCTGCTGGATCACTAAGCCTGTGATAATCAGCACCAAACCGACCAATGTCGCTGGATGAATCTGTTCACCTATGATGGTAGCTAAGAGCATCAATGAAATAAATGGCGAAGCGAAAATCAAGTTACTGATTCGAGCAGTGTTCTGCGTTGCTTTTAAGGCACTGAGCCACAGAACAAATGTCACACCCATCTCAAACAAACCTACGTAGGTAACCGCTAACCAGCCTTGAGTGCTTATGTGAGCAAAACTTTCCCCTTCATAGAGGGTTAAACCAATCGCAAACGGAATCGCAACTAAAAAGCCAAGTAATACGCCAACGACAGGGTCGGCTTTATTCTTGGTATTTAAAATCCAGTATCCTGCCCAAAGCAACGTCGATAACAGCGCTAAGCCAACACCCAATGGGCTATCGAAGTTGAGCCCTAGCACATCGCCTTTGGTCGCGATGACAATCACGCCAAGGTAGCTAAACGTACACGCAATCCAATCCTTCGTTCGGATCTTTTGCCCGAGGAATACCGCCGCCATTAAGGTTAAGGTGATCGCCCAACTGTAGTTAATTGCTTGTGCTTGCGAGGCGGGTAACAAATCGTAGGCTTTAAACAAAATGATGTAGTAAGCGAGCGGGTTGATAAGACCGAGTAATAGGTAGTACCAAGGATTTGAAAGAAAAGTGCTCGAGAGTAACTTCAATTTGCCCGACACCGCACAGATGATGATCAGCGCAATGGCAGAGACAATACTCGCCACAGTGAGCATTTGAATGGGAGAGAACTCAGCTAGGGTGAGTTTGAAAGCAGTGGCTACCGTCGACCAGAGTAGTACAGCGGATAAACCTAATCCTAAAGCGCGACGCTCGTTCATGATATTCCTTTAATAAAACCAACGACTTATCGTTTAATGGTCACAAGAGTAGTATAGAGTACGGAGCGCCTAGTCTAGCTGCTCGATATCTAACCGACAAACTGGACATTTATCCAGTGGTAAAATACCATTATCAATACAAAATAAAGAAGAGTTAAATCGTTATTATGCAATGGATTCTTGAGCATCAAAGCGTGTTGGTCAGTGGTGTCGCAGGCGCAATCACCAGTGGTGTCGCTGTTGGCTGGTGGGTCAAACAGAAAATGCGCTTCGACAATCAGCTTTTAGAGCAGCAGTTAGAATCAAATCAGCAGTTGGCCACTAGCCAAATAGCCCAGTTACACAAAGAGTTAGCTGAGGCGCAAAGCGAGCTAGATGAACTGGATACTGAGCGAGATAAAGCCGCCTATGAACTCAAGCAGTCTCACGGCAAGCTGATGGCCGTGCTCGAAAAGTTGCGTTACTTCGATGCGGTCAAGCAAGAGCGCCAGCAGTATGCCGACGATCTGAACCAAGTACGCGAGCATAAATCACAGCTTGAAGCACAGCTGCGTGAGCAAGAAGCGCGTCATGAGCAACAAAACAAAGCCAATCAAGAAAAGCTGCAATTGCTAGAACAGGCCGAAGAGCGCCTTAAGCAACAATTTGAGCACTTAGCGAATCAACTGTTTGAGGCGAAAACCGCCAAAGTCGATCAACAAAACCGTCAAAGCTTAGATGGTTTGCTCTCGCCATTGCGTGAACAGTTAGAAGGCTTCAAGAAGCAGGTCAATGACAGCTTTAACCAAGAAGCCAAAGAGCGTCATACGCTGGTGCATGAATTGAAAAACCTGCAGCGTTTGAACGAGCAGATGACCAAGGAAGCACTCAACCTGACGCAAGCGCTTAAAGGCGATAACAAGCAGCAGGGTAACTGGGGCGAAGTGGTTCTAGCGCGTGTGCTGGCTGAATCTGGCCTGCGTGAAGGGCATGAATATCAAACCCAAGTTAGTTTGCAAAACGAAGCGGGTAAGCGTTACCAACCAGATGTAATTGTTCACTTACCGCAAGATAAGCAGGTGGTGGTCGACTCGAAGATGGCCTTGGTCGCCTATGAACGCTACTTTAATGCCGAAACCGATGCAGAAAGGGAACGTGCCCTAAGTGACCACTTACTTGCATTACGTGCTCATATTAAAGGCTTATCCAACAAGGATTACCATCAGCTGAAAGGCATTCAAAGCCTCGACTATGTACTGATGTTTATTCCGGTTGAACCAGCTTTCCAAGTAGCGATTCAAGCGGATCCGAGCTTGGTCAAAGATGCGATGGAACAAAACATTATCTTGGTCAGTCCGACGACCTTGCTGGTGGCACTACGCACTATCGATAACTTGTGGCGCAATGAACGTCAAAACCAGAATGCGCAAATCATCGCTGAGCGAGCCAGTAAGCTTTACGACAAGCTGCGTCTGTTTGTTGATGATATGGAAAGCTTGGGCGGCGCGTTAGATAAAGCCAACCAGAATTATCAAGGTGCGATGAACAAGCTGGCTAGTGGCCGAGGCAATGTGATTCGCCAAGCTGAAAGCTTTAAACAGCTCGGGGTTGAGGTAAAAAAGCCAATCTCAAATGATTTGGTCCAACGTGCTCAACACGATGGCCTCACAGAAAAGCGTGTATTGGATAAAAATGATTCTTTCGCCGAAAGACATCCGGATGAGGATAAAGTAAACTAATCGCCCGCAGCGCTTAGGTCGTATTAATTAGTAGCGCTGCTCGAAGAGGAATCATCATGACGGATACAAGCGTGCAATCGAATACAGCTTTAGAATCAAATGAAACCACGCATTTTGGTTTCACAACCGTAGCAAAAGAAGAGAAAGTGACGAAAGTTGCTGAAGTTTTCCACTCTGTGGCGGCCAAGTACGACATTATGAATGACTTAATGTCGGGTGGTATTCACCGCCTGTGGAAGCGTTTCACTATCGATTGTAGTGGTGTTCGTCCTGGTCAGCGAGTGCTAGACCTTGGTGGTGGTACCGGTGACCTAACGGCTAAGTTTTCACGCATCGTGGGTGAAAAAGGCCATGTGATTCTGGCTGATATCAATAACTCTATGCTCAATGTTGGTCGTGACAAACTGCGTGACAACGGCATTGTTGGCAACGTTCACTATGTACAAGCCAACGCTGAAGAGCTGCCATTCCCAGATGACTACTTTGATGCCATCACCATCAGCTTCTGTTTGCGTAACGTAACGGACAAAGATAAAGCGCTGCGTTCGATGTACCGCGTGCTTAAGCCAGGTGGTCGTCTACTTGTGCTGGAGTTTTCTAAGCCAATCCTTGAGCCGCTATCAAAAATTTACGATACCTACTCATTCCACTTGTTACCAAAAATGGGTGAGCTAGTGGCGAACGATGCAGAAAGCTACCGTTACCTTGCTGAATCTATCCGTATGCACCCGAATCAAGAAACCTTGAAAGGCATGATGGATGAAGCGGGCTTTGAAAACACCAGTTACTACAACTTAACTGGTGGTATTGTGGCGCTGCACCGCGGTTACAAATTCTAAGGTTGCTAACGATGCCATTTGAACCTCTTGTTACTGCGGTCATTGAGACCACGCTCAATACATTGATTAAAGACGATCCTGAATTGGGTCGTCGACTTGCTCGCCTTAAAGGGCAAGTGATTCAAGTTAACCTCAAAGAACTCAATAAGACCCTAACGTTCATCTTTAGTCAGCAGATTGATGTATTGGCTAATTACGAAGGGCAACCAGATTGTTATCTATCACTCAACTTATCAGTGCTGCCTGAGCTGCGTGATCAATCCAATATCACTAAGCTCATCAAGCAAGATAAGCTGGTGTTAGAAGGTGATATCCAACTTGCGCAGAAGTTTTCGCAGTTGATGACCGATTGCAAACCTGATCTTGAAGAGTGGCTATCTAAGCTGACAGGTGATGTTGTTGCACATACGGTTGTGCAAGGGGTTACTGGCGTTGGCAATATGCTTAAAGCGCAGGCGAGTAAGCATCAAAACCATCTTGCGCAGGTACTGACGGAAGAGTGGAAGATTGCTCCAGCGCCGTTAGAAGTGGCGCATTTCTGTGATCAGGTTGATGACGTGAAAAGTCAGGCAGCGCGCGTCGAAGCGAAGCTCAATAAATTGTTGGAGCTTGCATGACCTTAACCGAGCTGCGCCGTTTATATCATATCGTTCGAGTCCAGCTTGAGTATGGGCTTGATGAACTGCTCCCTGAACATCAGTTAACGAAAGCGCCTCTTCTGCTAAGAAAAAGTCTGTTCTGGATTAAGAATCAACATCCAGAAAAGCCGCTAGGTGAGCGACTGCGTCTAGCACTACAAGAACTTGGCCCTGTGTGGATTAAGTTCGGTCAGATGATGTCGACCCGCCGCGACCTCTTTCCACCTCATATCGCAGACCCATTAGCTTTACTGCAAGACCAAGTGTCACCGTTTGATGGCCAGTTGGCGAAACAGCAAATGGAGCAAGCACTCGGTGGTCCACTGGAAACTTGGTTCGATGATTTTGAGATTGAACCGCTGGCGTCGGCGTCGATTGCTCAGGTGCATACCGCAAGGTACAAATCGACTAACCAAGAAGTGGTATTAAAGGTCATCAGGCCAGATATTCGCCCGGTCATTGATGCAGATCTAAAACTGATGTACCGAATGGCACGTATAGTCGCCAAAGCGCTTCCTGAAGCACGTCGATTGAAACCAGTCGAAGTGGTACGTGAGTACGAAAAAACATTATTGGATGAGCTAGACCTACGTCGTGAAGCGGCCAATGCAATTCAATTGCGTCGCAACTTCGAAGGCAGCGAAGAATTGTATGTGCCAGAGGTCATTACTGACGTTAGTAATCAAACTGTCATGGTTTCTGAGCGAATATACGGTATTCAAGTTTCTGACATTGAAGGTTTGAAGGCCAACGGCACCAACATGAAGCTCCTAGCTGAGCGTGGTGTGAGTGTGTTCTTTACCCAGGTCTTTCGCGATAGCTTCTTCCATGCCGACATGCACCCTGGTAACGTATTTGTTGAACCAGAACATCCAGAGAATCCACGTTGGATTGGTCTAGATTGCGGTATTGTTGGTACGTTAAACAGTGAAGATAAGCGTTATTTAGCGGAAAACTTCTTAGCGTTTTTTAACCGTGACTACCGACGCGTGGCTGAACTGCATGTTGACTCTGGTTGGGTTCCACGTGAAACCAACATTGACGAGTTTGAATTTGCGATTCGCATTGTGTGTGAGCCGATTTTTGCTAAGCCACTGTGTGAGATTTCGTTTGGCCATGTGCTTTTAAACTTGTTTAACACTGCGCGTCGCTTCAATATGGAAGTGCAGCCGCAATTGGTGTTGCTGCAAAAGACGTTACTTTATGTCGAAGGCCTTGGCCGTCAGTTATACCCACAACTTGATTTGTGGGAGACTGCTAAACCATTCCTTGAAGAGTGGATGATGAACCAAGTTGGCCCGCAAGCGGTGATCAACGCGGTGAAAGATCGTGCGCCGTTCTGGGCAGAGAAACTGCCAGAACTGCCAGAGTTGCTTTATGACAGCTTGCGCCAAGGTAAGATGATGAACCAACGTATGGATCAGCTCTACCAAGGTTATCGTTCAAGTAAGCGTCAGCAGGCGACCGGAAAATTTTTGTTTGGTGTTGGTGCCACATTAGTCGTATGCTCGGCAATATTGGTTAACAGCACTTATGAGCAGCTTTCATTAGGCACCGCCATTGGCGGGGTCACATTTTGGTTGCTTAGTTGGCGAGCTTACCGTCAATAGACGTTAAACTCTTGAAATAGTTTTGTTTAATAAGACCCGAGGTAAAAAGAATGGGTGGTATTAGTATTTGGCAACTTTTGATTATTGCTGTCATTGTAGTTCTACTGTTTGGTACTAAGAAACTACGCGGTATTGGTGGCGATCTTGGTAGCGCAGTAAAAGGCTTCAAGAAAGCAATGAGCGAAGATGATGCGGACAAAGACAAAAAAGACGCAGATTTCGAGCCAAAAGCTGTTGATCAGCAAAAAAGCGTAGAGCAGCAGAAAACAGAAGCAACTGCTGAAACTAAGAAAGACAAAGAGCAGGCGTAACTCGTGTTTGATATCGGTTTTTGGGAACTGGTATTAATATCTGTTGTTGGGCTGGTAGTGCTTGGTCCTGAGCGTTTGCCACATGCGATCCGCAGTGTCTCCAAATTTGTCGGTGCAGCGAAAAACATGGCAAACAGTGTGAAAGATGAACTTTCTCATGAGCTTAAGGTACAAGAACTGCAGGAAAACTTGCGCAAAGCAGAGCAAATGGGGATGGAAGATCTCTCTCCTGAGCTTAAGTCTTCAGTAGAACAATTGAAGCAAGCTGCGCAAGACGTCCAGCGTCCATACGCGAGCAAAAGCGACTCAGCGACGAACAGTACTGAGACTGTGGATGACCAAGTTGCATCCGTTCACAGCGCTAATGACTCCGCTGGTGAGGTTGAAAGTTTAAATACTCAGCCAACACCACAGGCAGATAAAAAAGCCGAATAGTCTCGTATTTAGAGGAGCTACGACTTGCAGTATAAAGTCCGTAGCTCTTTTTCTATCTTTTTGAGTAGAGGTTTCCATGTCTTCTGTTGAGCAGACACAGCCTTTGATCAGCCACTTATTGGAACTTCGTAACCGCTTGCTACGTGCTATTGTTGCCGTGCTAGTGGTGTTTCTTGGTCTGATCTATTTTGCCAATGACATCTATGAGTTTGTCTCCGCACCTTTGGTAGAGCGTCTACCGGAAGGGGCAACCATGATTGCTACCGATGTCGCGTCGCCGTTTTTCACACCGTTAAAGCTGACTTTAATTGCGGCTATTTTTCTAGCGGTGCCGTTTATCTTGTACCAAGTGTGGGCGTTTGTTGCACCGGGCTTGTATAAGCATGAACGTCGTTTGATCATGCCATTGATGTTCTCAAGCTCACTGCTGTTTTATTGTGGTGTGGCTTTCGCTTACTTCGTGGTATTCCCGTTGGTGTTTGGTTTCTTTACTGCTATTTCTCTTGGCGGGGTAGAGTTTGCAACCGACATCTCCAGTTACCTCGATTTTGTCTTAGCGTTGTTCTTAGCGTTCGGTATCGCGTTTGAAGTGCCAGTGGCGATCATCTTGTTATGTTGGACTGGGGCGACTAACCCTAAGAGCCTGAGTGAAAAGCGCCCATACATCATCGTTGGGGCGTTTATTGTCGGTATGATGCTGACGCCACCAGACATGATTTCTCAGACGCTATTAGCGATTCCAATGTGTCTGCTATTTGAAGTTGGTTTGTTCTTTGCGCGCTTCTATGTGCGTAAAGATGACGATGAAGAAGTCGAAGAGTAGGCCTTATCGCCAGATCGAAAAAAGGGGTTGATGTGAAAGCATCAACCCCTTTTTGTTTTTGTACAGAGAATTAGAGTTTAAACAGCTGAATCGCATTGGTGGTAGTTAGCTGACCCACCTCTGCTACGCTGAGCTCTCTGAGCTCAGCAACACGTTGAGCGACAAGAGAAGTATAGGCTGGCTCATTACGTTTACCACGGTGTGGCACAGGTGCAAGGTATGGGCAATCTGTCTCTAGAATCACATAGTTCATATCGAGGTGGGGGATCACCTTATCCATACCACCGTTTTTAAACGTTGATACACCACCTAAACCTAAGTGGAAGCCGAGATCATTGATCGCCTTTGCTTCTTCAGCACTGCCACCAAAACAGTGGAATACTCCAGAGAGTGAGCCATCTTGCGCTTGACGAAGCAGCGCCAGAGTTTCTTCAATGGAATCGCGAGTATGAATCACCACTGGAAGTTTCATCTCTTTTGCCCAGTTTAACTGAGTGATAAAAGCCATTTCCTGCTCGGCCTTATAGGTTTTATCCCAGTATAGGTCGATGCCAATTTCACCCACGGCAATAAAGTTATGCTTGTCGAACCAAGAGTGGACCGCATCAAGAGTCTGTTTGACGTTGCCGTCGACGTAGCATGGGTGAAGGCCCATCATAGAGCGACAAACTTGTGGATAAGCCGCCTCTGTTTTTAGCATTGGCTCTATCGACTCTAGGTCAATGTTCGGCAGGAGAATCTTATCTATGCCCTGGGCGAGAGCGCGCTGAACCACATCATCACGGTCTGCATCAAATTCACTGGCATAGATATGGGCGTGGGTATCAATCATGGTTGTTCTCTGGGCAAAATGATTCTTGGTTAACTAAGTGGCACCAGTATACGGCAGTGTGAGCCTTTGGTCATTTTCTGCATTTTTGCGTTTTGTTGCTAGCGTCACTTCCATTGAGTGATATTATTCAACTCAAGCACTTTCACCACACAAGGAGAATAGAGTGTCAGTTTCGATTCAAGGTCAATTCCCTGGCCGTCGTATGCGCCGTTTGCGTAAACATGACTTTAGCCGTCGCCTAATGGCTGAAAACCAACTCTCTGTTAACGATCTTATTTACCCAATGTTTATCTTAATGGGTAAAGATCGCCGCGAAACCGTGGATTCTATGCCGGGTATCGAACGCTTATCGATCGACTTGATGCTGGAAGAAGCGCAATACCTTGCTCAGCTAGGTGTACCAGCGATCGCTCTATTCCCTGTGGTAAACCAAGATGCAAAAAGTTTATGTGCTGCTGAAGCTTACAACCCAGAAGGTTTGGTTCAGCGCGCGGTACGCTCACTCAAAGAGCATGTGCCAGAAATCGGTGTGATTACTGACGTGGCACTCGACCCATTCACTACCCATGGTCAAGATGGCATCATCGACGAAGAGGGCTACGTGCTTAATGATGAAACCACTAAGGTTTTGGTTAAGCAGGCGTTGTCTCATGCTGAGGCGGGCGCAGATGTTGTGGCGCCTTCAGATATGATGGATGGCCGAATCGGTGAGATTCGCAAAGCGCTAGAGCAAGCAGGTCACATTAATACCCAAATCATGGCGTACTCTGCCAAGTATGCGTCTTGCTACTATGGCCCGTTCCGTGATGCGGTCGGCAGCGCAAGTAACCTTAAAGGCGGTAACAAGAAGAACTACCAAATGGATCCGGCCAACAGCGATGAAGCGATCCATGAAGTGGCCATGGACGTCAACGAAGGCGCGGATATGGTGATGGTTAAGCCAGGTATGCCATATTTGGATATTGTTCGCCGCGTTAAGTCTGAGCTAGAAGTACCGACTTTTGCTTACCAAGTTTCAGGTGAGTATGCGATGCATAAAGCTGCTTTTGCCAATGGTTGGTTAAAAGAGCGCGAGACGGTGATGGAATCTTTGCTGTGCTTTAAGCGTGCAGGTGCTGATGGCATTTTGACTTACTTTGCTAAAGACGTGGCAGAGTGGCTAGCGGAAGAAAATGCTCAAGCAGCGACCTTCTTGCGAGAAGATCAAGAATAGTCGTGACGAGTTTATAATTTCGAAAGGCTGGCAGTTGCCAGCCTTTTTTCGTTTAGGAGTTTGATAGTGAGTGTAGTTTATCGTCAGGGGACACTCGAAGAGTGCGTTCAAGTTGTAGAGCAGATCCAAGAGTTTGCCCATAAAGAGACGGTCGAAAGCTTATCGGCGCGTTTAGAAGGCAAAGCACGCTCTCTGATCCAAGTCGCGCAAGAAGGGGATAACTTGCTGGGCTTTAAAATTGGTTATCAATTGGATGAGCAAACCTTTTATAGCTGGTTCGGAGGTGTTTCTTCGCTGGCTCGTAATAAGGGCGTGGCGCAAAAGTTATTGGAAATTCAAGAGAAGTGGGTCGCAGAGCAGGGTTATAAGCAGCTAAAAGTGAAATCGAGAAATCAATTTCCTGCGATGTTGAGACTGCTGATCAGAAATGGCTATCTGATTGAAAATTTTGAACAAAAGCATCCTCTTATAGAGAGTAGAATCCACTTCGTAAAGCAGCTATAGCACTGTCATAAAATTAAATGAGATTTTTTCTCATTTAACTATTGACGCATTAAATGCGAATGGTTATTATTTGTCTCGTCTTAGGGAATGAGAGAAGTTCACAAGGACGTTGAGTTACCAGATTCAATATGGAGACGGTGATGACACTGAACTTAATCGAACTTGCACGAGTTCTTTTTGACACGACATTGCTCACATTGCTTCCAGTGTAATTTATAGCTTTATGGCAGAGCACCTCATTCACCTGAATTGCTTTGACCCCTTTTTGCTAGGCGACATCGAAAGATGTCGCTTTTTTTATGCTTGTGATTTGCGATCGAATAAAAGGACACCAATAGTCTTTTCCACAGAGCAAGATCGTTTCAAGATCGATCTGTGGATGATCGATCTCTGTTAATATTCTTTTATTACATGGTCTTATAGTGTTTTTGTCGTGCTTCTATTCCATTTTTATATCCTGTGTATAAATAATATAAACAGAGTTATCCACAAGTGAGGTGGCCCGTTGGTATAAGAATAATCAAATGTGAGCGTAGAGTTGAGAGAGTTAAAATGGATTCACTGACGGACTCATGGCATCCTAAGCAGATCTTTTTTGCATTTTCTTTGGATACGTAAAGACTATGGCCAATATTCCTGATAATCCGTTGATTCTTATCGATGGTTCTTCTTACCTATATCGCGCATTTCATGCCTACCCTGGCACTATGAGTAATGGCGATATTCCAACTAATGCGGTCTACGGTGTGGTGAACATGCTGCGTAGCATGATGCGTCAATTTGCTTCCGATCGTATTGCTGTGGTCTTTGATGCGAAAGGCAAAACCTTCCGTGATGACATGTATCCAGAGTACAAAGCAAACCGTCCACCTATGCCTGATGATCTGCGTTGTCAGATCGAGCCTCTGCATAATGTGATTCGTGCAATGGGCTTACCACTGATCTGTATCCCTGGCGTTGAAGCCGATGACGTGATCGGTACCTTAGCGTATCAAGCTTCTCAAGCGGGTATGCCTGTGCTGATCAGCACCGGTGATAAGGATATGGCTCAGCTGGTGGATGATAACGTTACTTTGATCAACACCATGACTAATGTGGTGATGGATCGTGAAGGTGTGATTGAGAAGTTTGGTATTCCACCGGAACTGATCATCGACTACCTAGCGCTGATGGGCGATAAAGTCGATAACATCCCTGGTGTTCCGGGTGTCGGCGATAAGAGGGCCACGGCGCTGCTACAAGGCATTGGCGGTTTAGATAAGCTGTATGAAAATCTTGATGATATCGCGCCACTTGGTTTCCGCGGTTCTAAAACCATGGCTAAGAAGCTGGTCGATAACAAAGATAATGCTTTGCTGTCTTATGAGCTCGCGACCATCAAGCTAGATGTCGAACTCGAAGAAACTCCAGAATCGCTGCTAAAAGCGGAGCCAAACACAGACGAACTGATCAAACTTTACGGTCAGCTAGTATTTAAGTCATGGCTCAATGAGCTATTAGATGGCGGTAACGGTGTCGTAGAAGCGGATGAAAAATCCGGCGGAGCAACGGGCGCAGCGAAAGCATCAAGTGGCGTAGAAATGGACACTTCAGCAGTGACCATTGATCGCAGCCAGTACGAAACCATTCTAGATGAAGCGAGTTTTAACGCGTGGCTAGATAAGCTCAAAGCAGCCGAGGTATTCGCTTTTGATACCGAAACTGACAGCTTAGACTACATGGTCGCGAATCTTGTGGGCCTTTCGTTTGCAACCGAAGAAGGTGTCGCTGCGTACGTTCCTGTTGCTCATGATTACCTAGATGCCCCTGCGCAGCTAGATCGTGATTGGGTACTAGAGCAGTTAAAACCGATTCTTGAAGATGAAGCTCAAGCGAAAGTGGGCCAAAACCTCAAATACGATGCCAGTGTATTAGCGCGCTACGGCATTGAAATGAAAGGCATCAAGCACGACACCATGCTGGCTTCGTATGTATATAACAGCGTAGGTGGTAAGCATGATATGGACAGCTTGGCGCTACGCTTCCTTCAGCATAGCTGCATCTCATTTGAGCAGATTGCCGGTAAAGGCAAGAAGCAACTGACCTTCAATCAAATAGAGCTTGATCAAGCATCACCGTATGCCGCAGAAGATGCGGATGTGACGCTTCGCCTGCATAATCGCTTGATGGAAAATATCGCTCAAGACGAGAAGCTTTCGTATATCTATAGCGAAGTAGAAGTTCCACTAATTCCGGTTATGTCTCGTATAGAGCGTACAGGTGTGTTAATTGATGATTTCCAGTTGAATGCACTGTCCGTTGAATTTACCAAGAGACTAGAAGAACTGAAGCAGAAGATCTTTGATATTGCTGGCAAAGAATTTAACGTCAATTCCACTTTACAGCTGCGAGAAGTAATGTTCGAAGAGTTGGGAATGCCAGTCATTAAGAAAACTCCGAAAGGAGTTCCTTCTACGAATGAAGAGGTATTGCAGGAGCTTGCTTTAGATTACCCGCTACCGAAAATTCTTCTTGAATACCGTAGTTTGTTTAAGCTCAAGACATCATACACAGATACCCTACCTACAAAGATTAATCCAGTCACAGGTAGGGTTCACTGTTCGTTTAATCAGGCAGGTACAGCTACAGGTAGAATGTCTTCCGTTGAACCAAACTTGCAGCAGATTCCAATTAGAAATGAAGAAGGTCGTTTGATAAGGCAAGCGTTTATTGCTGAGAGTGGCTACAAAATAATGGCAGTCGATTACTCTCAGATTGAGTTGCGTATCATGGCGCACTTATCGGGTGATAAAGCGCTGTTAGACGCTTTCCAGCAAGGCAAAGACATTCACGCTGCAACCGCTGCCGAGATTATGGGCACTACCATTGACCAAGTGAGTTCAGAGCAGCGTCGCCGTGCAAAAGCGGTTAACTTTGGCCTTATCTACGGTATGAGTGCGTTTGGTCTAGCGAAACAATTGGGTATCCCACGTGGTGAAGCGCAAGATTACATGAACAAATACTTCGAACGTTACCCAGGTGTAATGCAGTACATGGAAGACACGCGTAGCGCGGCATCTGAGCAAGGCTATGTTGAAACCATCTTTGGTCGTCGTCTACATCTACCAGAAATCCAATCACGTAATGGTATGCGTCGTAAAGCGGCAGAGCGTGCGGCGATCAACGCGCCAATGCAGGGCACCGCGGCAGATATCATTAAGAAAGCGATGCTATTGGTTGATGAATGGATTCAAGCTGAAGGTGACGGTCGAGTTAAACTGTTGATGCAAGTACACGATGAATTGGTATTTGAAGTTCAAGAGTCAGCTTTGACCGAAATTGAAAGTAAAGTACAAGAATTAATGGAGTCGGCAGCAGAGCTAAGTGTTCCTCTTGTCGCTGAAGCTGGTCATGGTGATAACTGGGATCAGGCACACTAGACAAAAAATAAGCAAAAAACGATTAATAACATGAGCCAGTGCACAAACGCTGGCTTTTTCTTGTCAAGAAATAAGTTTCTGATGATTTTGTCAAAGTGTTATTTAATAAAATTTTAATGAAAAAAACTTACAAAAGTGGTTTTCATTTCTGACCAATTGTTGTACATTAATCTGCGTAGGGTACAGAGGTAAGATGTTCTATCTTTCAGACCTTTTGTTTCACGTTATTGGATTAGGCTGATTCAGCCGCCCCAGTCAGTATTTGACTGGGGCGTTTTTTATTGTGCGAAAGAAAAATCTAATAAACTCATATCCTTATCTTGGTATTTCTCACTATCGCTCTATTTTCCTATCTCTTTGTCGATGATCATTGTCATGACAAGCCATTGATTCACCTTTCTGTAATCACACAAAATTTTGTAATTTTACTCCATTCACAGTTTGGTTATTTTGGTCAGAAAAACAATCCAATTATCTTTCAATTTATTGGTTGAGTTTAACTTTAACTGTTTGTTTTTGTTTGGAAATAAGTCTAATTTAGCTAGCGGATGTTTGAGAGGGAGCGGAGTTGACCTCAACGGAGAAATTCGTAATCTAGGGCGCACAATAATTTATAACAACTATTTCTCTCCCGTTGCCCCGCCAGGATGGTGGGGCGTTTTGTTTCTGCGCTCCCTTATTAATAAGCTGAGTATAAAAAAGCCCCGCATTGCTGCAGGGCTTGTTAAAAAATATCGTTCCGAATCAATACTATTGTTGTTCGTCGTCGATATTTTCTTCTTCAATGATCTCTTCAACCACTGATTGTGACAATGCTGGGGCAAACCATTCATCGAGTTTGTTGCGCAGCACGTCAACACCGAGTCCTTTTAGTGAAGAGAAAGCAGCAACGCTAACATCACCACCAAAGCCAACTGCGTCTTTCTTAATCTTCAATACTTGCGCTTTACGTGCACCACTTTTCAGTTTGTCGGCTTTAGTCAGCAACACTTGGACTGGAATACCGCTGTCCACAGCCCAGAAAATCAACTGCTGATCGAGGTCTTTCATCGGGTGACGGATATCCATCAGTACTACTAGACCTTTTAGGCAGGCGCGTTTCTGTAGGTATTCACCTAGCGATTTTTGCCATTTCTTCTTCATTTCTAACGGGACTTGCGCAAAGCCATACCCGGGAAGGTCGACAATGTGACAGCCGTCAGTCACTTTAAATAAGTTAATAAGTTGTGTACGACCTGGTGTTTTACTGGTTTTTGCAAGGCTACGCTGGTTGGTCAAGCGATTAAGAGAGCTTGATTTGCCCGCATTGGAGCGTCCTGCAAACGCAACTTCGATACCTTCATCTGCTGGCAAGGCGCGGATATCCGGCGCACTTGTGATGAAATGAGTGTTTTGATAATGAATTTTTACGCTCACTGTTAACTCCATCTCGACTTTGTGTAGTCGATTGATTACTTTTTTGTGAAATTGTGTAAAATAACCGTGCTCGGCATAAGGTCGCCTATTGTACCATGAGTGGTACTGGAAGCTTGATAATTATAAATGGAATGTCATGAAGAAATTAGCGCTAATATTGAGTCTTTTAGCCAGCTGCTCCGTATGGGCCCAAGGCAGCATAGAAGCTGGTAAAGCAAAATCTCAAACCTGTGTTGCCTGCCATGGTGCTGACGGCAACAGTCAACTCGCAATGTACCCGAAAATTGCTGGTCAGCATGCTAAATATATCGAAAAGCAGCTGAAAGAATTCAAGTTGGGTATGACTAGTGGTGGTAAACAAGGTCGTGTAGACCCTGTGATGGGGGGTATGGCTATGCCTCTGTCTGAGCAAGATATGAAAGATCTTGCGGCTTACTACGCATCTCTACCTATCTCGGACAACACAACACCTGAAAACGTTGTTGAAGCAGGTAAGGTTCTTTATACCGCTGGTGACGCTGAACGTGGTCTAACAGCTTGTATTGCATGTCACGGTCCTCGTGGTGATGGTACTGAGCTATCTGGCTTTCCGAAAATTTCAGGTCAACATGCTGATTACATTAAAGCTCAGCTAGAAAAATTCCGTGACGGCTCTCGTGCAAACGATATGAACGAAATGATGCGTGATATCGCGAAGAAGCTGACGGATGAAGATATCGATACTCTTTCAAAATATGTTGGTGGCCTACACTAAGCCCTTTGAATTTGTTCGAGCATAAGTTGTATTGAAAAAGCCCAGACTTCGGTCTGGGCTTTTTCGTATGATTGCGATCACTCTCGCCAATCGGAGCCAATGTTCTTTCTCGCCACTCTACTTGTAAGAGATCGTCCATACATTAGTTATCCATTTTCTGTGGGATCTCCGCAAGGTGTTGAAATTAAAGGCTATGATTTGAAGGCAAGAAATTAACTGCAAATATTGTTTTTTGAGGATTGTTCAAAGCCACTATCACGGTAAAGTATTGTTATCGGCAGGGCGCTGATGAAGGATTTCAGACCAAGAGGTCTCCAAGGACGCAAGCGAAGGATGCTTGGTTGTTGAAGAATGGAATCAGGGTAGGTAGGACACCTACTTGATACGGATGGTCGACTTGTCTAATGGTTTAAGACAGCGTAAAGGATCAGGCTAAGGACTAGCCCCAATAACAGGAAGTTAAAGGAAAGCCAAAACTCACCAGGATGGTGGCAAACAACACTTTTGGCAGGGAAAGCGCTAAAAACAAATGGATTATTGGTGTACTGAACTCAGTACAACACAGTTTTACCGTAAGGTATTTAGAAAGCGATAGAGACACTCTATCGCTTTTTTTATTCCTATTTTTCAAAAATTGATGATTATTTGCGCAATAGTGCTCCACTCTAACGCCAGTTTCTGGTATGTTTCGCATCCCTGTTTGAGGATGAGTTTACGCAGCCGATATGCATAATTGCCCCCTTTGTCAGAGCTTAAACATCAAGCACTATTATGAAGATAAGCGTAGAGAGTATCTTCAGTGCCAGCAGTGTGAGCTTGTGTTTGTTAATCCAGACCAGCGTTTGGATGCAAAAGCGGAAAAAGCCCACTACGATCTGCATGAGAATGATCCAAATGACGAAGGATATCGACGCTTTTTATCTCGGGTTTCTGACCCCATATTAACGCGTATAACTCCCAACTCTCACGGGTTAGATTTTGGTTGTGGCCCAGGACCAACATTATCTTTAATGTTGGAAGAGCAAGGACACACCATGAGTTTGTATGACCTTTACTATCACCCAGATCGCTCGGTGTTAGACACGTCGTATGACTTTATCACTGCCACAGAAGTTATTGAGCACCTTTATGAGCCCAATAAAGTGTGGCAGCAATGGTTGAATTTAGTTAAGCCGGGTGGCTGGATTGGTCTTATGACTAAGATGGTCATTGATATTGAAGCGTTTGCCTCATGGCACTACAAAAACGATCTGACCCATGTGGTCTTTTTCAGTCGTAAAACGTTTCAATACTTGGCAGAGCGGGATCAGCTCGAGCTTGAATTTATTGGTAATGATGTAATTTTACTGAGGAAAGCCCAGTAATGAGCCGTAGTAAGAAAGCAAGATCAGGCGGTAATAGCGACGTAATCGTTGTTCGTAATCGTACTGAATCAGACGTTGAAGGACGTCTACGTAAAAAAGACAAAAAGCGCAAAGGTCTAAAGACCGGCGGTCGCAACTCTGAAGCAAAAACACAAAAGCAACAGACTGCGAGCCAAAAGCGCGACCCACGTTTAGGCAGCAAAAAGAAGATTCCTTTAGTTGTTGAAGCGGTGAAAAAACCAAACAAAGCTGAGCGTCGTATTAGTGCTGAAAAAGAGCTAGAAATGCTTGAAAATGATGCGCAACTGAACGTGCTGTTGGATCGCCTAGATAACGGCGACAGCCTAGGTGCGGGTTTACAGAAGTACGTTGATGAAAAACTTGCACGTATTGAAATCCTGATGAAGCAACTTGGTATCTACGAAGAATCTGAAGAAGAGTTCGAGGAAGACGATGTTGTTGAGCCAGTAGCAAAACAGAAGCCGAGCAAGAAAGCGAATTCAGACGATGAGCTACTTTCTCAGTTTGAAGGTTTGGATCTGAACCAATTTAAAGGGTAAAGAGCACGATGAATGTAACCTTATTAGCTATCGCAGGCAGTGCCATTGTCCTGGGTTTAGCCTCTTATGCTGGTTACCTTCTGCTCCAGCTCAAGAAGCAAAAGGAATTGCAATTGCAGCAACAAAAGCTGGCAATTGAAAAGCGTAATGCCAACATCTTTGAAAGCGTCAACGTCCTTTGCTTAGCCGGCATTCAAGAGCAGTGTGACCTATCTGAGATCAGTATTCGTCTTTATAACATCATGGACTATGTCCAAGGTGAAGAGCGTGTCGATTTCGACCAAGAATACCCAGCGACTTCAGAGCTGTTCCATATCGTTAAAGATATGGCGCTCGGAGAAGCTCGTCAGGAATTGGCTAAACAAGAGCGCATGAAGCAAAATCTTGAGCGCCACAAAGCAGAGTCACGCCTTCAGCAAGATATTACTGAAGAGCTAAAACGTCTGCAGAAAAAAGTGAAACCGCTAAACAACCAGATCAACATTCAAATGATCTAGCGCGTAACTTTTATAACTCGATCGCTTACACTTAAAGGGTAGTGATCGAGTTATCAATTCTGAGTATTGCTACTCAAAAAGCAGCCAGCGCACCGACGACTCACTCTAAGGTGTGGCAAAATAGCCTGCTAATTACCATGATCCTAGTGGTCACATAAGCATTACAGCCCAAACGGAAATACCATCATGTCGCAGCCCGTCGTCGCAAGCCAACAAATTGTCTGGGATCAGGCGGTTCTTGATAAGTACAACTATTCAGGTCCTCGTTATACTTCATACCCAACAGCTTTAGAATTCCATGAAGCTTTTACAGTCGCAGACTACGACATGGCGTGTACTCAATATCCAGAGCGACCGCTTTCTCTTTATATTCACATCCCTTTCTGTCACAAGCTTTGCTACTACTGTGGTTGTAATAAGGTCATCACTCGTCATGCCCATAAAGCGGACGAGTATCTTGATGTGTTAGAGCTAGAAATTCGGACACGCGCGGCATTGCTACAAGGTCGTAAAGTGACTCAGCTTCACTTTGGCGGCGGTACACCCACTTTCCTAACCAAAGCGCAAATTAGCCGTGTGATGGCGATTCTTCGCGGCGAGTTCTACTTTGAAGGCGATGCGGAAATCAGTATCGAAGTTGACCCGCGTGAAATCGAGTTGGATATGCTGGATCACCTACGTGGTGAAGGCTTCAACCGTTTGAGCATTGGTGTGCAAGACTTCAATAAAGAAGTGCAGAAGTTGGTTAACCGTGAGCAAGATGAAGAATTTATCTTTGCTATGGTTGAGCGAGCTAAAGATCTAGGCTTCCGTTCAACTAACCTAGATTTGATTTACGGCCTGCCGAAACAAACCAAGGACTCATTTGCTGAGACGCTTAAACAAGTACTAGAAATGAAGCCTGGTCGTTTGTCTGTGTTTAACTACGCCCATATGCCGCAACTGTTTGCTGCGCAGCGTAAGATTAAAGATGAAGATTTGCCGATCGCTGAAGAGAAAATGGCGATTCTACAAGACACCATTGCAACCCTAACAGGTGCGGATTATCAGTTTATCGGTATGGACCACTTTGCTCAGCCGGATGACGAACTGGCGGTGGCGCAGCGTAATGGCGTATTGCACCGCAACTTTCAAGGTTACACCACCCAAGGTGAAGCAGACTTAGTCGGCTTCGGTGTTTCTGCGATTTCAATGATTGGTGATGCGTACGCGCAAAACCAGAAAGAGTTGAAGAAGTACTACGCGCAAGTAACTGACCAGCGTCATGCTTTATGGAAAGGTGTCTCGCTTGATAGTGATGACTTACTTCGCCGTGAAGTGATTAAGCAGCTAATTTGTAACTTTAAACTGGATAAGACCATGATTGAGTCCGAGTTTAAGGTGCCATTTAATCAATACTTCAAAGAAGACTTAGGTTTACTGCAGACCTTCATTAATGATGAGCTAGTCGAAGTGGATGACGAAGAAATTCGCGTGACACTGCGTGGCCGACTACTGATTCGTAACATTTGTATGTGTTTCGATAAGTATTTAAGAGCTAAGGCTAGGCAGCAGCAGTTCTCTCGCGTCATCTGAGTTTTCGTCATATTTGAAGCCACAGCGTCGTTGCCTTCACAACCTTCCCGGAGCGCCGGCCGTCCCAATCACATAGCGCACTATGCTCAGGGGAATAAGGTTGTTTGACGCCTAGCTGTGACTCCAACTATTTAGAAAACTGCTTTAATTGTAAAAGCCACCGTGTTTCTTGATTTCTGAAAAAGCGGTGGCTTTGTTG
Organism: Vibrio sp. 2433-A1; assembly: GCF_056726085.1. Lineage (NCBI taxonomy): Bacteria > Pseudomonadati > Pseudomonadota > Gammaproteobacteria > Vibrionales > Vibrionaceae > Vibrio > Vibrio sp. 2433-A1. The sequence goes on along the minus strand of NZ_JBRESC010000019.1, from coordinate 49,260 downwards.
TATCTGGCGTTTAGATTATGGAGCGATATAGGTATCGTGGGCCATTTGCCACAGTGCTTTAATTAACGGGTTGTCGAGCTGTGAGCGCTTGCAGCACACCCCAAGCTTAAACGGTTTGACTGAAGCGGCGACTTTAAGCCGTTCTATCTTCTCTTTGACCGGACTGTTATTGATCACCACGTCTGGTGCAATACCGACACCACACCCTAGCGCGACCATACTGACAATCGCTTCATGACCTGACACTTGCGCGTAGATGTTAGGTTTAATCTTCATTGACTTAAACCAAGCATTGGCGCGCTCTCGGGCAGTACCTGACTCGGGGACAATAAATGGAATCACAGACCAGTCAGGCTTATCTTTTCTTAGCTCTTCTGCAAAGTTGCTCACCCCAACCGGGGCAATCACAGACAGGGGAATTTCACTGATGGTTTCAAACTCGATCCGTGCTGGTAACTGCTCTGGTTGGGCTGAGATGGCAATATCCGCTTCATCAGCTAGCACCTTGCCAATTGCTTGAGCGGGGTCACCAGTCGAGAGTTTGAATTCAATGAAAGGGTGCTGGAGACGAAACTCTGAGAGTAGCTCTGGCAAATGGCTGTAACTGGCCGTCACTGAGCAGAACAAGCGTATCTCGCCCTTTAATTCTTCTTCATGACCTTTTAGCTGCGCATTGTAGTTTTGCCACTCGCCCAAAATATTCAGTGCCACGGGTAACAGCTTTTTCGCCGCAGGGGTGAGTTCGACACTGCGATTGTCGCGCAGGAACAATGCTTGCCCAGTATCGCTTTCCAATTTTTGGATCTGGCGACTGAGTGCTGAAGGGCTGATATGCATCGCCGAGGCGGTCTTGGCAAAACTTTTACTATCACACAGGTGAATGAACAACTGCAGGCACTTAATGTTCATGAAGGGGTCATATCCTTGTTGCATTAATTGCAATTACTAATTGTGAATATATCACTTTAAGCAACAGAATGTCTGCTTTAGTATGAACTCATTCGGTAACAAAACGACCGACCTCAACGGAAAAATTCTTTAAAGGAGCGCCCAGATGGCTAACTATTTCAATACTTTAAACCTACGCGAGCAGCTAGACCAATTAGGTCGTTGTCGTTTCATGGACCGCAGCGAATTCGCAACAGAAGCGGATTACCTGAAAGGTAAGAAAGTCGTTATCGTTGGTTGTGGTGCACAGGGCCTAAACCAAGGTCTAAACATGCGTGACTCTGGCCTAAACGTAGCGTACGCACTACGTCAGGCAGCGATTGACGAGCAGCGTCAGTCTTACAAGAACGCAAAAGAAAACGGTTTTGAAGTAGCAAGCTACGAAACGCTTATCCCTGACGCTGACCTAGTAATCAACCTGACTCCTGACAAGCAGCACACTAACGTTGTTGAAACGGTAATGCCGCTAATGAAGCAAGGCGCTGCACTAGGTTACTCGCACGGTTTCAACGTAGTTGAAGAAGGCATGCAAATCCGTAAAGACCTAACGGTTGTAATGGTTGCACCTAAGTGTCCAGGTACAGAAGTACGTGAAGAGTATAAGCGTGGTTTCGGTGTTCCTACACTCATCGCTGTTCACCCAGAAAATGACCCTAAAGGTGAAGGCTGGGATATCGCGAAAGCATGGGCAGCAGGTACAGGTGGTCACCGCGCAGGTTGTCTAGAATCTTCATTCGTTGCAGAAGTTAAATCTGACCTAATGGGTGAGCAAACAATCCTATGTGGCATGCTACAAGCAGGTTCTATTGTATCTTACGAGAAGATGGTTGCTGACGGCATCGACCCAAGCTACGCAGGTAAACTTCTTCAGTATGGTTGGGAAACCATCACAGAAGCACTGAAATTCGGTGGCATCACGCACATGATGGACCGTCTATCAAACCCAGCGAAAATCAAAGCTTTTGAGCTATCTGAAGAGCTAAAAGATCTAATGCGTCCGCTTTACAACAAGCACATGGATGACATCATCACTGGTGAGTTCTCAAGCACTATGATGGCTGACTGGGCGAACGATGACGCAAACCTACTAGGTTGGCGTGAAGAGACAGGCGAAACAGCATTTGAAAACTACCCAGCAGGCGACGTTGAAATCTCTGAGCAAGAGTACTTCGACAACGGTATCCTACTAGTCGCTATGGTTCGTGCAGGTGTTGAACTCGCATTCGAAGCAATGACAGCATCAGGCATCATCGATGAGTCAGCGTACTACGAGTCACTACACGAGCTACCGCTAATCGCAAACACAGTAGCACGTAAGCGTCTATACGAAATGAACGTAGTAATCTCAGATACAGCGGAATACGGTAACTACCTATTCGCTAACGTAGCAACACCACTACTACGTGAGAAGTTCATGCCTTCAGTAGGTACAGACGTGATTGGTAAAGGTCTAGGCGAAACGTCAAACCAAGTAGATAACGCTACGCTAATCGCAGTAAACGATACTATCCGTAACCACCCAGTTGAGTACATCGGTGAAGAGCTACGTGGGTACATGACTGATATGAAGAACATCGCGGTAGGCGGCTAATCTTCTTCGCTAAGGAGCTTAATTTCTTTGTCGGTAATACTCATTTGCTAGCGCTAGCGCAAACTCCGTGTTACCTCCGCGAACTTAAGCTCTTAGCTGTGAAGACTGAATTCTGCGTAATTCGCTAATCTAGACCGTAGGTTAGCAAAGAACTCCAGATAGACTGGGGTCAATTAATACAATAAACACAACATCTAATTAAAAGGCTTGGTCTCCGTTGACCAAGCCTTTTTTATTATTTATCCGCTAGCTTTTGTTCTAAATCGGCTAGCTTCTTTTCCATCTCGGTAAGCTTTTGGCGAGTGCGCAGTAGGACTTGTGTCTGTACGTCGAACTCTTCGCGGCTAACCACGTCTAGCTTATTCAGCTGACCTTGGATGACTTGGCGAACCTTTTGGTCTACGTCTGAGCCAAGCTCTTTTACTGGCGTAGGCATAGAGTCATGAATTTGTTTAGCAATTTGCTCTAGTTTCTTTGGGTCAAACATGTGACTAAAACTCCTTTCGATTTGCCCTCATTCTATGTAATTGATACGGGAAAGTCGCTACCTCGATCGTAAAAATTCGAAGCGAATATCAGCTAAATGAGGCAAATAAAAAGGCCACCGAAGTGACCTTTTCAGTTTTTAGCAGACTATTTGTTGTCTGCTAGCTCACGGTGAGCTGCTTTTGCTTCATCAACGCGCGCCAGCTTTTCCAAATCTTTGTCTTCAACAAACACTGGTAGTGGCTTGTGTTTTTCAGCTAGGTAGCTGTAAATCACTGGCAGTACGAATAGCGTAAAGATGGTACCAATCGCTAGACCAGCAACGATTACGATACCGATACTAAAGCGCTGCGCCGCACCTGCACCACTCGCATACATTAGCGGGATAAGACCTGCAATCATCGCAGCTGTGGTCATTAGGATAGGGCGCAGACGTACTTTCGCCGCTTCCATTACCGCGTCCATCTTGTTCAGTTTGTTGTGTAACTGCTCTTCTTTGGCTACTTCACAGATCAAGATACCGTGCTTAGTAATTAGGCCAACTAGGGTAATCAAACCAACCTGAGAGTAGATGTTCATAGTTGCCGCGCCCCAAGCAAGGGCAATTAAGGCACCACAAATCGCTAGTGGTACTGACACCATGATAACCAACGGATCTTTCAGTGATTCAAACTGAATCGCTAGAACCAAGAAGATGATCGCCAGTGCTAGACCAAAGGTTGCGTATAGTGCGCTACCCTCTGTCACGTACTGACGCGCTTCACCCATGTAGTCATGGTTGTAACCGCTTGGTAGTTTCTCTGCCGCAACACCTTCAAACCAGTTAATTGCGTCACCCATAGCTGTGCCTGGTGCTGGAACGGCACCAACGGTCGCTGAGTTTAGCTGGTTGAAGTGAGGTAGCGAGCGAGGCTCTGCCACAACATCAATCGTAATCAAGCTGCCGAGTGGTACTGCTTTGCCATTCGCAGAGCGTACGTAGTAGTTGTTCATCGACTCTGGGTTTAGACGCCACTTACGCTCTACTTGAGGAATAACCTCATAAGAGCGGCCATTCAAGTCGATACGGTTTACATAACCGTCGGCCATCATCGTACTTAGCGTAATACCGATGTCTTGCATGGTTACGCCGTAAGCACCGGCTTTGTCTTTGTCGATGTTGATCTTCATCGTTGCTGAGTCGTAGTTTAAATCGAGTGTCGAATAAACGAACATTGGACTCGACTTGACTTCAGTTAACACATCCGTTGCGATTGAAAATAGGCTTTCAAACGCATTTGGTGTGGTAATAACAAATTGGATTGGAAGGCCTGAGCCGGCACCTGGTAGTTCTGGCATCTGGAAAGCGGTTACAGCCATGCCCGGAACGTTACCCACTAACCCACCTACGCGGTTTGCTACTTCAGACTGACTCGCTTCACGCTCACTCCAAGGCACCATAGACGCAATACCAAATGCCTGGTTTGAGTTAGGCACACCAGTAAACACCTGTGCAAACGCTACTTCTGGCTGATCAGACAGAATTTGGTTTACGTCGTTCATGGTGTTTTGCATGAAGTCTAAGTTAGCGTTAGACGGTGCAGTACCCATTAGCATCACAACGCCTTTATCTTCTGATGGTGCCAGTTCACTTGGAATGAACTTAAACAGCATCGGCAGACTGGCGAATACGATGATTGCAAAGCCAATCACGACTGGACGATGCTGCATGACTGCTTTTAGCATCTTCGCGTAACGGTTAGTCATGCCATCAAGTACATGGTGGACTTTCTGCTCAAACTTGCTTGGCTTTTCGTTAGCCTTAAGCATTTTTGAACACATCATTGGCGATAGCGTCAGTGCCACGATACCCGATACAAATACCGAGCCTGCTAGGGTTAAGGCAAACTCTTTAAATAGCGAGCCCGTAATACCACCCATCAGCGCGATCGGTGCATATACCGCACCCAGCGTTAAGGTCATGGCAATAACTGGTACCGCGATTTCACGGGTGCCGATGATCGCTGCACGGAACGGTGATTCACCTAGCTTAATATGACGGTCTACGTTCTCAAGAACAACGATCGCGTCATCGACTACCAGACCGATAGCCAATACCATCGCCAGTAGCGTCATCAGGTTCCACGAAAACCCGATACTTTGCATTACCATCGCTACACCAATCAGTGAAAGCGGGATAGTAACGATAGGGATGATTACCGCACGGAACGAACCTAGGAACAGGGTGATAACGATAAGTACGATAACCGCTGCTTCTACAATCGTTTTGATTACTTCGTGGATAGACTCGTTAATCGCAATGGTTGAGTCATACATCACGTTCATCTTGATGGTACTTGGCAGGTTGCGCTCTAACTGAGGCAATAGTTCCAGTACATCGGCAGCGATGTTGATCGGGTTAGCACTTGGCGCAGCGTTAATCGCAGCAACCACAGCTTCTTGACCGTTGGCACTCGCACGGTAAACGTCGTGGCTCTTCTCTAGTGTGACTTTAGCAATATCGCTCAGACGAGTAACATTACCTTCATCGGTACTCACCACTAGGTTGGAGAGCTCTTCAACGTTAGATACTTGGGTATCTGCACTACCATTGTAAAGTACGAATTCACCAATCGCTTGACCCGTTGCAGACTGGTAGTTATTGGCATTAAGTATGCCCATTACATCCGTTGCAGTTAGGTTAAGCGCTGCCATCTTAGCGGGATCAAGCCAGATACGCAGTGCGTACTTCATACCACCATAAAGGTCAACTTTAGAGACACCATTGACCGTGAACAGCTGCGGGTTAATTACGCGCTCTAGGTAGTCAGTAATTTGACTTGATGAAAGCTCATCACTGGTAAAACCAATGTATAGTACCCCAGTGGCAGAGCCGGTAGACATAGTTACAGTAGGGTCTTCGGCCTCTTTCGGTAGCTGAGAGCGAACCGAGTTAGTCTTCGCCAGAACATCAGACAGTGCCGCGTTTGGGTCGGTGTTTAACTTCATGTTGACGGTAATGGTCGATTTACCCAAAACCGATTGAGAAGTCATGTAGTCTATATTGTCTGCCTGCGCGACTGCTTGCTCCAATGGCTGAGTAATAAAGCCTTGGATTAAGTCTGCACTGGCACCGTAGTAACCTGTCGAAACTGTTACTACTGTATTTGTCATTTCAGGGTATTCACGGACCTGCATTTTGAAGATTGCTTGTAAGCCAAGCAGAGCAATCAAAAAGCTGATCGATACCGCTAAAACTGGACGTTTAATAAAAACATCAGTAAAGCGCATGAGGCCTCCAGTTACAGCATTGGTGTTTTAGCTGGTGGAGTAGTTGCATCGCTTTCTACTACACGAACTTTTGCGTGGTTACTTAGACGCACCTGGCCTGACGTAACAACAACATCACCAGGTTTCACACCTTCAAGGATGTGTGCGATGTCTTGTGTACGTTCACCCACTTTAACCACTTGCTGTATTACACGCTTCTCACCATCTTTATCAGAGATGATGTACACGTTGTCGCCGTATAGAGTAAAGGTGATAGCGGTTTGTGGCAGAGTCACTTGGTTTTCAAGCTTAGGTAGAATGATGTTTGCACGTGCAAACATACCGCTACGCAGCTGACCGTCACTGTTTGGAATATCCGCTTGAACTTGAATCAGGCCACTTTGGATGTTTACCGCAGGCTCAATCGCTGAGATAGAACCTTTGAATGGTTTCTCTGGGTAAGCATCAACAAAAATATCCACTTCTTGACCGATAGAAATACGAGAGATATCGGTTTGAGGAACCGTAAAGCGCAGACGCATTACGCTAGCATCTTCAAGGCGCACGATGTCTGTACCGGCTTGTAGATACTGACCTAGGTAAACGTTACGAATACCAACCACACCAGAGAATGGCGCTTTGATTTCGCGGCGATCAATCGCTGCTGTTAGGCTCTCAATATCAGCTTGTAGAGAGAAGTAGTTTGCTTCTGCTTCATCATACGCTTCTTTAGAGATAGAGCCTTTCTTGTAAAGACCTTGGTAGCGCTTGTATTTCGCTTGAGCTGCAGGCAGCTTAGCTTGAGCACTCTTTAGGTTTGCTTTTTCAACTGCTGAGTCAAGCAATACCAAAGGCTGACCTTCTTCTACTTGAGTACCAGACTCAAATGAAATTTTGTCGATCACACCGCTTGTTTCATTTGCAACCGTAACACCTTGGTTAGGTTCGATAAAACCGATCGCATCAATAACAGGTACCCAATCAACCGCTTGAACTTCAGTTACCGTTACCGGGAACTCGGGTTCAGGTCGATTCGCCATGTATTCAGCGATCTTCTGTTGCTTAAAGAGATTGAAACCTATCACGCTGCCAAACAGCAGTACCGCGATAAGTAACATAAAGAAAGTCCACTTTTTCATTCTAATTAGAACTCCAAGTTAATGTGTAATGATTGCATCCCAACTGGCTTCAATTGCCGCTTCAATGGCATCTTGATCAAGTTGGTAATATCCAAGCGATTGTTTACGAGCTAGAGTGACACTGACTTCTAAACTGAGAGCGGCTAATACTGGGTTAGCCAAGGGTTTGAATATCCCTGCTTCACGCCCTTCAGTGAAAAGTTGTTCGATCTTGCTAAACATCTTTCGCTCAATTTCTTTAGTCTCATGGCTACGAACACAAGGTAGAGAGTCGTACTGAGCACGATTCTTTAAATTGTCGATGTTGGACACCGAGAGATCAAAAATGTTTACCCACATCTTTCGAAAGCGCACTTTTAGCGGTAATGATTCGTCAACATCACGCTGAATGGCTTCAGCATTACGTTGAATCACCTCTAAACGAACTTGATGCAGTAAATCTTCTTTGTCAGAGAAGTAGCGATAAATCGTTCCTGCTGCGACCCCAGCTTCTTTGGCCAACTTATGCATTGATAAGCCTCGAAAACCAGATTCAGCAATCAGAGTTTCAGCAGCGTCAATGATTTGTTGTCTTTTATCTTTCATAAAAACAGAACCAGACAGTTTACATATGCGGTTAATGAATGAACGTTCATTCATTATAGGCTAAGTTGTGACAATATACACAACAAACTATTGTATGAATTGGGCAAAAAATTTTTCAATAAGACGCCTTGGTCACGTTGAGTAAACATAGCAATCTATTTGTTGCACTATTATTATATGCGCCACTATTTGTACTTCAGAGATGACCATGAAGCTGAACCCCAATCAAGACGCAGCCGTAAAGTACGTATCAGGCCCATGTTTGGTGCTTGCTGGTGCAGGCTCGGGTAAAACACGTGTAATTACCAATAAGATCGCATATCTGGTTCAGCAGTGTGGTTACAAGGCACGCAACATTGCTGCGGTAACCTTTACCAATAAAGCCGCTCGAGAAATGAAAGAGCGTGTTGGTCAGACGTTAGGCAAAAATGAATCCAAGGGCCTAATGGTCTCAACCTTTCATACTTTAGGCCTGAATATCATCAAGCGCGAATACAAAGCGCTCGGACTTAAGTCTGGCTTTTCGTTATTCGATGACCAAGATCAGATGGCGCTGCTGAAAGAGCTAACTGAAAAACAGCTTGATGGTGATAAAGATCTCCTGCGTCAGTTGCTGAGTACCATTTCCAATTGGAAAAATGACATGCTGACCCCTGAGCAAGCTAAAGCGCAGGCTAAGGGCGAGCAGCAACAGCTTTTTGCGTTCTGCTTTGAAATGTATCAAAAGCAGATGAAGGCTTATAACGCACTTGATTTTGATGATCTGATTTCACTTCCGGTACTTTTACTGCGTACAAACGAAGAAGTACGTCAGCGTTGGCAAAACCGTATTCGCTACCTATTGGTTGATGAATATCAAGATACCAACACCAGCCAATATGACTTAGTGAAGCTGATTGTTGGTGAGCGTGGCCGTTTGACCGTGGTAGGGGACGATGACCAGTCTATCTACTCATGGCGTGGTGCTAAACCGCAAAACCTAGTGCTACTTGGGGAAGATTACCCAAACTTGCGCCTAATTAAGCTAGAGCAGAACTACCGTTCAACTAGCCGAATTCTGCGTGCGGCTAACATCTTGATTGCCAACAACCCGCATGTCTATGACAAGTCGCTTTTTTCAGAAATTCCTGATGGTGAGAAACTCAAAGTCTTGCTGGCAAAAAATGAAGAACATGAAGCGGAGCGAGTGACCGGTGAGCTAATCGCACATAAGTTCCTTAATCGCACTGAGTATAAAGATTACGCCGTGCTCTACCGTGGTAACCACCAATCGCGCTTGATTGAAAAGTCGCTGATGCAAAACCGTGTGCCTTACAAATTGTCCGGTGGTACTTCGTTTTTTGCTCGAGCAGAAATTAAAGACATCATGGCTTATCTGCGTGTGTTGGTGAACCCGGATGATGACAATGCCTTCTTACGTATTGTGAATACGCCGCGTCGAGAAATTGGTCCTGTGACACTAGAGAAGCTTGGCAGCTACGCCAATATGCGTGGTAAGAGTTTGTTTGAGGCCAGCTTTGAAATGGGCCTCGAACAAACCCTGTCTGGTCGTGGTCTGGAAAACTTGCGCCGTTTTACTGCTTGGCTGGTGAAAATTGCCGACCAAGCTGAACGTGGTGATACGGTGGAAGCGGTGCGCTCGCTTGTGCGTGATATCAACTACGAAGATTGGTTGTACGAAACCTCTGCGAGCCCAAAAGCGGCAGAAATGCGGATGAAGAACGTCTCCGATCTCTACTCTTGGATTGTCGCTGACCTTGAGGGTGATAATTACGACCAAGAAGAGAAGACGATTAAAGAAGTGGTTCAGCGTTTAACACTACGCGACATGATGGAACGTGGTGAAGAAGATGAAGAGAGTGATGCGGTACAGTTAATGACGCTGCATGCTTCTAAAGGTCTTGAGTTCCCATACGTGTACTTAATTGGTAGTGAAGAAGGTATCTTGCCACACCAAACCAGTATCGATGAAGACAATGTCGAAGAAGAACGTCGCTTGATGTACGTCGGCATTACTCGAGCTCAACGTGAACTGACCTTTACCATGTGTAAGGAGCGTCGTCAGTTCGGCGAACTAATTAAACCGACTCAAAGTCGCTTCTTAGATGAACTTCCGTTTGATGATGTCGAATGGGAGCAGGCTAAGAAGCCAGTCTCGGCTGAAGAGCGGATGGAAAAAGGTCAAGCGCATATTGCTAACTTACGCGCCATGTTTAAGAAATAAACATCTCCCTCTATATATAAGCAACAAAAAAAGGCTTGAGTGACATACTCAAGCCTTTCTTTTATCTATCACCGTCTTTCAGGCTTATAGGCCTTTGATCATGTGATCAATTGCTGCAACGATCTCGTCGTCTGAACAGTCCATACAAGAACCTTTCGCAGGCATCGCATTGAAGCCGTTAATTGCGTGATCTTTTAGGACGTCTTTGCCTTGGGCTATTCGAGGTGCCCAGTCGCCAGCATCACCAGTCTTAGGTGCGCCACTTATGCCAGTGCTGTGACATGCTGTACAGAACATACCGTAAACTGTTGCGCCATCGCGTGGGCCGGTTGGCTCCGCTTTTACTGGTTCAGCACCTGCTAGGTAAACATCACCAACAGGTTTAATACGTTCTGCAATAGCATCATATTCTTCGTGGCTTACGCTTGCTGCAAAAGAGGCGCTAGAAAAAGTGATTGCAGCGACCAAAGCGGTTAATAATTTTCGAGACATATCCATTAAACTCACTTTACATTCCTGAAGGTAAGTTCGTGCTTACCCATTTATTAGAGTGTGATTATGACCTAAAGCAGTAGACACTTCGTATACAAAGGGTGAATTGCTGTTAAATCAATGTAAATAATGGGTGATTATATCCTGTTAACTTGTTGCAATAAACAGCAAGTTACCTCCTTGTAATCAGTTATCTAATCGGAAATAGGGGTTTATCACACTTTAATTGTTGAAAAAGGCGTCAAACGATAAAAAAAGTTGAAAAAGTACTAGACGACATAGTGTGATATACGTATTATTCCACTCCGCCGATGGGGCATGCGCCCGTAGCTCAGTTGGATAGAGCGTTGGCCTCCGGAGCCAAAGGTCGAAGGTTCGAATCCTTTCGGGCGTGCCAATCGCCTTAAGGTTTATCGGTAAAAAATATCAGTGGTGGCTATAGCTCAGTTGGTAGAGCCCTGGATTGTGATTCCAGTTGTCGCGGGTTCAAGTCCCGTTAGCCACCCCATTTCTCTATTAATATAGAGAGCGGTAACCTAGGTTTCCGGTTCTGATTAATCAGAACAAAATCTAAGTCGGTGAATAGCGCAGCTTGGTAGCGCATCTGGTTTGGGACCAGAGGGTCGGGGGTTCGAATCCCTCTTCACCGACCACTCTTTCGTTTGACGCTCATAGAGCGGTGAACAACAAAAATTAGCGGTGGCTATAGCTCAGTTGGTAGAGCCCTGGATTGTGATTCCAGTTGTCGCGGGTTCAAGTCCCGTTAGCCACCCCATTATTTGCTCGGTGGATAGCGTATTTGTAGCGCATCTCTGAGTTTGAGAATAGCGGGACCAGAGGGCGACCCTCTGAAGAGCTAAATTCTCATTAAAATCAGTTTCGGTGAATAGCGCAGCTTGGTAGCGCATCTGGTTTGGGACCAGAGGGTCGGGGGTTCGAATCCCTCTTCACCGACCACTATTGAAGCCCTAGTCGAAAGACTAGGGCTTTTTTACATTTGGAGTTCTGGACTAGAACTTCAAGAAAGCCTCAACTAGCCGTCCGCGTCAGAAATGACGGGGCTTTTTACTTTCTAGCTATTCACAAATGCTTTCGAACCCAAGGTAGGGTTCGCCTGATGTTTAGAATATGTCTCTTCACCGACCACTATTGAAGCCCTAGACTGGCCGTCCGCGACGAAAGGTACATTTGGTGTTAGATAGTTCATACCCAATAAACCGTCATTCCATAGACCGAAGAATGAGGGAGTAGGGAATCTCTTATCGTTTAGCTGTTAGTTTAAATCTCCTCTAAATCGTTAGCCTCTCACTTGCGCACAGAACCCTCTTCTGTTGATCTCATTCTTCCAACTTTATTGCCCATCACATTCTAATACTTAAGCATTATGTTTAATCAGGATGGAATAATATATTGATTATTTTTATAGATGAATAAGCTGAATTATTTGCATTTAATATCATTTAAATGCCAATTTTGAGCTGTAATTTAAATTAATTAACCAAATAATAGTTAATATCCGGCCAATTGTTTTTAAGTTGTTAATTGTCTTTTGGTGTTCTTGTTTGAATTTATATTCATTTGTTCTGGTTGCTATAAGTTTTATGAAATAGCCAAAGGTTAGTATTTTCGGTGTTTCGTTGCTATTTTTCATCAATCTGGAGCAAACGATGATCTAGCTATATTGCATATTTATTTTCATAAGCTGCTTGGTTTTTGTTCGAATTCAACTTTTTGTCCTATGTTTGTTGCTTTTCTGTGAATTTTTTGCCAAATTGATGAGCTTGTAAATTACTAGAACGATATTCTGGTAAGAATGGATTCACTTTTCAGACAGGGCAGAAAGCTGCCGAAGCAGTAGAGGTCTGGTAATGTCACTTTTAGAAGTTAAAAATCTTCGAATAGAGTACCCTTCGCGTCATGGTGTACATGCCGCGGTTAAATCGCTTTCTTTTAATATTGAGCGTGGCGAGATCGTCGGCGTAGTAGGCGAGTCAGGTGCAGGTAAATCAACAGTCGGTAATGCCGTTATCGATCTACTTAGCCCTCCTGGTCGCATCGCAAGTGGCGACGTTTATTTAGATGATGAGCAGATTTCAGGTCTGACTCCAGAGCAGATGCGCAGTGTGCGCGGCTCTAAAATTGGTTTTATCTTCCAAGACCCAATGACATCGCTCAACCCACTGTTCACCGTTGAGCAACAGCTAAAAGAAACCATCCACGCCAACATGAAAGTCACTGACGAAGAGGCATACAAACGTGCTCTGTCATTGATGGAACAAGTGGGCATTCCACAGCCAGAAAACCGTTTAAAACAGTATCCCCACCAGTTCTCAGGTGGCATGCGTCAGCGTGTGGTTATAGCGATTGCTCTGGCAGGTGAACCTGACCTAATTATTGCTGATGAACCTACAACCGCACTGGATGTTTCTATCCAAGACCAAATTCTTAGCTTAATCCGCGAGTTGTGTATTAAGAATGATGTCGGTTGTATGTTGGTTACCCACGATATGGGAGTCGTATCGAACGTCACGGACCGTGTAGCTGTGATGTACCGTGGTGATTTGGTTGAGTTTGGCCCTACCGATAAAGTACTTGGCGACCCTGATCATTCCTACACTCGCAGCCTAATTTCTGCTGTTCCGCGTTCAGATATCAAGCTTGATCGCTTCCCGTTGGTGAGCTACATCGAAGAAGCTCACGAGATGGAGCCACTGGATGTGAAAAACCATTGGTTAGGTCAAAGCCAAGATCACCGTGATTACACTGGCTCTCTACTGAATGTTGAAAACGTTAACTTACGCTTTGTCACTAAAGACTCTCTGTTTGAAAGTCGCCGCGAATACGTTCAAGCATCGAACAACGTTAGCTTCGAAGTGTTTGAAGGTGAGACATTTGGTTTAGTGGGTGAATCAGGTTCAGGTAAATCGACTATCGCGCGCGTTATTGCTGGTCTGTATGAACCAAATTCAGGCAAGGTGACGTTTGAAGGTATCGACTTGACGTCATTAAAATCAGAGAAAGAGCGTCGTCCTCTTCGTCGCCAAATGCAGATGGTGTTCCAGAACCCATACACCTCGATGAACCCGCGAATGAAGATCTTCGATATCATCGCTGAGCCAATTCGTTTCCATAAATTAACCAACAGTGAAGCGGAAACCAGACAGATCGTTAACGATCTACTTGATCACGTAGGTTTAGGCAAAATGGCGGGTGTGAAGTACCCACACGAATTCTCGGGTGGTCAGCGTCAGCGTATTTCGATTGCTCGTGCATTGGCGACTCGCCCACGTCTACTTATCTGTGATGAACCGACCTCAGCATTGGATGTATCGGTACAGGCTCAGATCCTTAACTTACTGAAAGACCTCCAAGATGAGTTAAATCTCACCATGTTGTTCATCAGCCACGATTTACCGGTTATTCGTCAAATGTGTGACCGAGTAGGTGTGATGCAGATGGGTACCTTGTTAGAAGTTGCCCCAACAGAGCAGCTATTTACATCGCCGCAGCATGAATACAGTAAGCAACTAATTTCCCTAATGCCTGAATTTAAGGGCTTAAGAGAAGAAATAAAAACGGCGTAAGTCGTAGACCTTTCCTGATACAAGCAGCATCAGGTATTAAACAGACGCAAATACAACAACTAGGGATAGAAATCCCGCATAAGGAGTTATGCAATGAAAACCATGAAAAGCAAACTAGCAGTGGCTTTAATGGCAGCTGGCCTTAGCTTTGGCGCAGCGGCAGCAGATATTACCGTCGCTTATGATGCAGACCCAGTGTCACTTGACCCGCATGAGCAACTGTCTGGCGGTACACTGCAAATGTCTCACATGGTATTTGACCCACTAATCCGTTTTAACCAGAAGATGGAATTTGAACCACGTTTGGCTGAGTCTTGGGAACGTATTGATGGCGAAACGATGCTGTTTAATATCCGCCAAGGCGTTAAATTCCACTCAGGTAATGCATTAACTGCAGACGACGTAGTGTGGACATTTGACCGTCTGAAAAGCTCTCCTGACTTCAAAGGTATCTTTGGCCCAATCGTTTCAATCACTAAAACTGGCGATTACACGGTTGAAGTGAAAACTGAAGGCGTTTACCCGCTAGTAGAAAACGTAATGACTTACCTGTTCCCAATGGACAGCAAGTTCTACTCAGGTAAGACAGAAGATGGTAAAGACAAAGCTGAGCTAGTTAAGCACGGTAACTCTTACGCATCGACCAATGTTTCAGGTACTGGTCCTTTCATTATCACTCAGCGTGAGCAAGGTGTAAAAGTAACGTTTGAGCGTTTCAACGATTACTGGGACAAAGAGTCTGACGGTAACGTAGACAAGCTAACGCTAGTACCAATCAAAGAAGACGCAACACGTGTTGCAGCCCTTCTTTCTGGCGACGTTGACATGATCGCTCCTGTTGCACCAAACGACTACAAACGTATTAAGAAAGCAGACAGTGTTGATCTTTACACTATGCCAGGTACGCGCGTAATCACGTTCCAAATGAACCAAAACAGCAACCCTGCATTGAAAGATGTGCGCGTTCGTCAAGCGATTACCTACGCAATCAACAACGAAGGTATCACTAAGAAAGTAATGAAGGGTGCGGCAACGGCTGCAGGTCAACAGAGCCCAGTTGGTTTCGTTGGTCACAATGCAGATCTTAAACCTCGCTACGATCTTAAGAAAGCGAAAGAGCTGATGAAAGAAGCGGGTTACGAGAAAGGCTTCACGCTAACTATGATGGCGCCAAACAACCGTTACGTGAACGATGACAAGATTGCTCAAGCTTCTGCAGCAATGCTGTCTAAGATCGGTATCAAGGTTGATCTGAAGACAATGCCAAAAGCTCAATACTGGCCTGAGTTCGATAAGTGTGCAGCAGATATGCTAATGATCGGCTGGCACCCAGATACAGAGGATTCAGGTAACTTTACTGAGTTCCTCGCTATGACGCGTAACGCTGAAACAGGTAAAGGTCAATACAACTGTGGTCACTACTCAAATGCTGAAGTTGATAAGCTAATTGAAGAGACCAACACGATGACTGATTTAGAGAAACGTAGTGCATCGCTGAAGAAAGTAGAAGAGATTCTATACAACGAAGCGGCATTCGTACCTCTACACTGGCAGGATCCATCATGGGCAGCGAAAGGTAACGTTGAGATTGGTCCAATCATCAACGGCATGAACTTCCCGTACTTCGGTGACCTAGTGGTTAAATAATCACGAGTGAACCAGATCAAGTGCTCATGACTCTGTGAGTGCTTGGTCGATTTTTGGTGCTTAGCTTTGTTTCAGTCGGGTTAAGTACCATTTTTAAGACTGAAATCTATGGAAAGTTTAAGGGGCAAGGAATGTTTTCGTTTCTGGTCAAGCGCCTGTTTCAGGCACTGATAGTGATGTTTGTGATCAGTCTAGTGGCGTTTGCCATTCAGGATAACCTAGGCGACCCGTTACGTGAGTTGGTTGGTCAGTCGGTTTCAGAAGCCGAGCGCCAAGCGCTACGTGATGATCTAGGTCTGAATGATCCCTTCATTACAAAATACACTCGCTTTGTCGGCAATGCGCTGCAAGGTGACTTAGGTACATCTTACTTCTTCAAGCGCCCAGCGGTTGAAGTGATTCTTGATAAATTGGTAGCGACACTTGAGTTAGTATTTGGTGCTACGCTGATCATTGTTTTCTGTTCGATACCTCTTGGTGTTTACTCGGCAATTCATCCAAAAAGCTTCTTTACTAAGTTAGTGATGGCTGGCAGTAGTATCGGTATCTCGATTCCTGTTTTCTTAACCGCTATTATGTTGATGTATGTCTTCTCGATTGAGTTAGGCTGGCTACCATCTTATGGCCGAGGTGAAACAGCGAATATATTTGGTTGGGAGTCGGGCTACTTTACCCTTGATGGATTAGCTCACCTTGTTCTGCCTTGTATTGCGCTAGCGTCTATCATGCTACCGCTATTTATTCGTTTGGTACGTTCTGAAATGCTCGAAGTCCTAAGCTCAGAATACATTAAGTTTGGTAAGGCGAAAGGCTTAGCTCTGAACAAGATTTACTACCAACATGCATTGAAAAACACCATGCTGCCAGTATTAACGGTAGGTGGTGTACAGATTGGTACTATGGTGGCTTATACCATCCTGACTGAAACCGTTTTCCAGTGGCCTGGTACAGGTTTCCTTTTCCTAGAAGCAATTAACCGTGTCGATACACCGCTTATCACGGCTTACGTTATCTTCGTTGGCTTGATTTTCGTGGTAACCAACACGATTGTTGACTTGCTATACGGCATCATCAACCCGACCGTAAATCTAACAGGTAAAGGAGCTTAATCATGAGTCAAACAGCAGCAGCTCCTTCTCGCTGGGAGCGTTTTAAACAGTCGGATTTTTTGTATTACTTCAAGCGTGACAAAGTCGCGATGGCAAGTTTTACTGTATTCATGCTTTTTTTGGTGATGGCTTTGGCTGCACCAGTTCTATCACCAACTGATCCATACGATTTATCGTCAATTGATATTATGGACTCAGAGCTTCCACCGTCTTGGATGGAAGATGGTGATGAGCGATTCCTACTTGGTACTGATGAGCAGGGTCGTGACATTTTATCGACCATTCTCTACGGCTCACGCCTGTCACTAACGATCGGTTTCTTAGCGGTTGGTTTGCAGCTAATTCTAGGTATCGTGATTGGCCTGTCTGCGGGTTACTTCGGTGGCCGAATTGATAGCTTCCTAATGCGTTTTGCGGACGTACAGCTTTCGTTCTCAACCATGATGGTGGCGATCATTGTCTCGGCTATCTTTAAAGCCAGCTTTGGTAGTGATTTCTATAGTCAGTATGCAGTGGTGATGCTGGTGGTGATCATTGGTGTCGCTGAATGGCCGCAGTATGCACGTACCATTCGTGCTTCAGTGCTAGCTGAGAAGAAGAAAGAGTATGTTGAAGCGGCGCGTGTGATGGGCTTTAAAGCACCACGTATTATGTTCCGCCATATTCTACCAAACTGTTTATCGCCAATCTTGGTTATCTCGACGGTTCAGGTTGCAAACGCGATTATGTCGGAAGCGGCGCTTTCTTTCCTTGGCTTAGGTCTACCGGTCGACCAACCATCGTTAGGTGCCTTAATCAGTATCGGCTTTAACTACATCTTCTCTGGTGCATGGTGGATCACAGCATTCCCTGGCATTGTGCTAGTCACGCTAGTGTTGGTTATCAACCTGCTGGGTGACTGGTTACGTGATGTATTTAACCCGAAAATCTACAAAGGGTAATTCTATCCTTATCGATAAAGCCGCAATTATTTGCGGCTTTTTTGTTTGTAGTGTGTTTCAATTTGGTAATCAATGTTTACGTGATTAGACGGAGCGTTTTACAGCTATTTAGTGTCTGATTATTAAAATGAGTTGTAGTCTACTTCTTACAGTGGAAGTAGACTGAAAATAAACATAATAATTTAGTCATGAAGAAGGTAAATGAGTGAAACCTGGAAAAACGGGAGTGGTTCGTGTGCTGCATGCAACACGCTATTCAATTCAGGGGCTAAAAGCTGCTTGGCAGCATGAGGCGGCGTTTAGGCAAGAGAGCGTTCTTGGCCTAGTGATGACGTTGCTGGCTTTCTGGTTACCAGTTACGAATGTTGAAAAAGTGCTGCTGATTGGCAGTGTTTTCATTGTTCTTATTGTTGAGTTACTGAATTCGGCGGTTGAAGCCGTAGTTGATCGAATTGGCAGTGAGTTACATGAGTTAAGTGGTCGAGCCAAAGATATTGGATCTGCTGCAGTATTTGTGGCACTGATTCTGGCCCTAGTAACGTGGGGAATTATTATTGGAGGGCTTTTATGATTGCCAGAATGAAGATAAATACATTAAAAATCAGTAATGTAACTCTTGTGGCGTTATTGGCACTGTATTTCACGGTGGCGTTAAACTTGCCAATTTACAAGGAACTGCACCGCCTTTTCTCTGAGATGAGTGAAGTAAAGCTCGGTTTTATCATCTCTATTCCAATTTTCTTTTTTGCAGTTCTCAATTTGTTGTTCAACTTGTTGAGTTGGCCTTTGGTGACTAAGCCTTTCTTTAGTTTGTTACTTGTTTTGTCTGCGTTAGTCAGTTATGCCGGTTATAACTACGGTACCCTGTTTGATACTGACATGATCGTCAATATTATGCAGACTGATAGCAGTGAAGCGAGCTCTTATCTTAGTCTGTACTCGATATTGTGGGCAGTTGGGTTCGGTGTTATTCCTGCAATTTTGTTGCTTATGGTATCAGTTAGACGAGAGCCGTGGTTCAAGCTGATTGGAAAAAAACTCTTATCGATACTGTGTTCTATTCTAGTAGTGATTGCTATTGCGGGGCTTTACTATCAGGATTACGCCTCATTTGGTCGCAATCACAGCTATATTAAGAAACTGATTGTGCCGACTCAGTTTGTTTATGCGACGACGAAATACATTAAGAAGAACTACTTTACGGTACCTCAACCTTATGTTGAACTCGGACTCGATGCCCATCAGTCTCAACAGACACTAGAGCAAGCGAAGCAAAAACCCAACCTTGTCGTGCTAGTTGTTGGTGAGACCGCACGCTCGCAAAACTATCAGCTTAATGGCTATGCTCGTGAAACTAACCCTTATACCAGTAAGTTAGATGTAGTGTCGTTTCAGGATGTGCGTTCTTGTGGTACGGCCACAGCGGTATCACTACCTTGTATGTTCTCCATCTTAACCCATGATAGCTATGATCATGATCGAGCTAACAATCAAGATAATGCACTCGATATTCTTAATCGAGCAGGTGTCGCTATGGTATGGGAAGATAACGATGGTGGGGATAAAGGGGTCGCTCGAAATATTGAAATTCAGATGATGCCGCGAGCACGTAAAGATGACTTGTGCGATGGTGATACCTGTTATGACATGGTGCTACTAGACAATTTAGTACCGAATATTGAGAAACTTTCTGGTAATAGAATGGTCGCCTTACACTTGATTGGTAGCCATGGTCCAACTTACTTCAAGCGTTATCCACCAAGTATGGCGGTATTCCAACCTGATTGTCCTAGAGCCGATATCGAAAATTGCACCCAGCAACAGATCATCAATAGTTACGATAATACTATTCGCTATACTGATTATGTATTGAGTAAGGTGATTGAGCAGTTAAGTGTACTTGAATCGAAATACAATACCGCAGTCATTTATCTGTCTGACCACGGTGAGTCGCTAGGAGAAGGTGGCCTGTATTTACATGGAGCACCATATGCATTTGCTCCAGACTTCCAAACCACAGTGCCATTTATTGTTTGGATGTCGCCAGGTTTCCAGCAGGCGAAAAATATCAACTACGATTGTCTCAAGCAAGGTGCCAAGCTGCGAGAGCATTATTCGCAAGACAACCTGTTTTACTCCTTATTAGGCATTATGGATGTCGAAACGGAAACCTATCAGGCAGAGAAAGATATCTTTTCTGCGTGTCGGGTTAAGTTGTGAGGATATTAATTGCTTAAAGGGTGATCTGAGCCTTTGATTTAGCATGTAGACTCTCACTACACTAAGAGCCGTAATTGATTACGGCTCTTTTTTTGCATTCACTTTTTCTCAACAGTGAACAAGCAATAATGTCACACTATTTGTCTGCATAGTGGATAAAAGAATGAAGTTTATGGATATCGATATGGCAGCAAAGCCAAAGCAATTTTTTTCTAAGCGATGGAGTCTTATAGCGCTATTGGCCTTACCTGTTATGCCCGCGCCTGCACTGGCACAAAAGTTCCTTTGTGATGCAACCCAAGCCTCTACCAATGAACTGCCGCTACTTGATAAAGCCTGTCCGATCGGCAAGGGAATATGGGGCAATTCTAAGCCGCGTGGCAGTGAATCTACTTTTTGGATTCAGTGTGGTGTGTTTGGTAAGCCGTTGTCATTAGAGAAAGCTAAGGCTCTGTATAAGCACATCGGTACCGATGTCTGGATAAAGCCTGAAGCCAAAGGCTGGCGATGCCTAATAGGTCCTTATACGAATTTCGCTGAGGTTAAGCAGGACCTTGCTAAAGTAAAAACGGAAAACGGTTATAAAGAAGCCTTTATTCGTGAAGTGGTGAGCGGGGCTCCAGCGAAAGCGATACCGCCACAAGTTAACCCCCAAAAATCGTCTAAGCCTGCTGCTCAGTCTACAACGGTAATCCCAGCAACGGTAAAACAACCTGCCAAGCCGGTCGTTGTTGCCACGCCAGAATCGAAAAAGGCGCAACAAGAAATAGCGATTCGTTTAGCGACCACTATTAATGGTGTAGAGTACAAAGTGCCGTACGTGATGTTTAGTGACGACCAGTTTTATATGGAACACTCGTTGCCATGGAATCGTATGAGTTATGAGCAAGCGTATAAGACTTGTTATCGCCTTGGAATGGGAATGGCTTCGGTTGAACAATGGCAGGCTTTGCTAAAGTCTGGTGAGATGGAAAAGAGCCAATGGCCAATGCATCTACCTTATTGGGGGAGCAAAAAAATTGGCTTATTTACCAGTGGTAAGACCAACCAGCTCAAAGGCACTTCATTGCTCAATGTCATGTGCGTGAAGTAAGTAGTGACTAATAAACTAAAGAAGCAGGCCAATTGGCCTGCTTTTTGAGAGGGGTTATTTGCTACGAGCGACAGCAAATTTATCACATTTAAGAATTCAGTCGCTATTTATCCTAAATGCTTGTGCCTCATTCCTTATATGGAGTTGACGTCTTTACAAGATGAGCTTGGCAAAAAAGTTAAGATTTAGTTTGGAGGGGTTGCCCTCTAGTCTCTTATGTTTGTGCACCGGTTTTCCTAATTGCATTTGCAACTTTCAGTTCCGTTAGCATTAAAACCAAAAATTATATATGCATATTTATTCATTGTAACTTAGATTTTTGTGGTCTTATATGTGCGCTGTTGTAATGAAATCAACAAGAGCGGAGTGAGAAATGAAAAAAAAATTACTAATCACCGCTTGTGCACTTTTGTCATTAAGTGCACAAGCCACAGAGCCCTCAACTAACAAACCTAGTTATGAGAAAATTAGGCAGAAGTTAGCTACTCAAGATAAACAGTTACAAGCTCGACTATTCATAGGCCCAGGAGCGAATTATGGGCACGAACTTCCTATAGAAGCAAGGATAAGTGAAACTGGTAATCAACAAGTGTTAGATATACAGTTCACACGTGTAAATTTCAGCAATTTCTCTGATGTCAATAATGCATTCGTATCACTTTCTTCTAGTAATTACACATTTAGCGACTTTATTCACGATGGTTTCGCTCCGACTCTCACTTTAACCCCTCATGAATTGGAGCAAAATAGTTTTTCGTTCAAGACTGACTCAACTCTTCCACCAATTACGTGTTCTTCGTACTCTATTACTGCCAGAGATGGAGGTACAGTTGACTACTCGGAAACGAAAGGTTTTAAAGTAGGGTTTCATTGTCCTATAAATATAGATACAAAGACTACCAATGATATTGTCTATGATATCACATGGAATCTGGAGCCTACTGCCATATATAAGTTTCTGTTACCAATCGAGCAAGCTGGAGGATATCGATTAGCTGTAACAAGTGGTACGAACCATTTTGGTACCACAGATAGTGGCACTAGTGCTCTCACTGTTCGTCCTTACCTTAATATGTCCGAGGATGATCTCGTTGTGCCAAACGTTGATGTTCCTAATCATCCCAAAATGTTAGGGCCAAATGCACAATTTTTCGTTTATATCGCCCAACACATTTTTTGGAGCGATGAAGTAGAGACTATTAGAAAGACTGTTGCTGTTACACAAGAGTCACTTCAGGCATTAGGCTTTAATGCACATTTTACAATTACTAACGATGAAGCTCGCGCAAATGTAATAATTACCAGATCTCCTTTACCTGACGCTGAACACCACAATCCTTCTATATTGGGTGGTACGATATATGATTCATCAAGACATAAAAACATGGTCCTTCTGAATACAGACATAGGTAAGATAACCACTTATTATGGCAATCACTACCTTGCCTATGCTCCGCTAGTGCATGAGATCTCTCATGTTATTGGATTAGCGCATCAGACTGAATATGTTGATAGTCTAATGGGACAGGGTGGAGCCTACCTACCAACATTAGTTGCTCCTTCTGTCAACGGCCTGAAAAATACGGCATATTCTTATGTGGATGCGCAAGTACTCAAACACATAGAACAGCAACTGAGCCAACGCCAACAGCCAGAAACTCCTGATGACCCCCTTGCTGCACAATAAATAGTAACCTATTTCGGGTTTAGAGTGTTTTGGCTTTGTTGCAGAAATAGAGTGAACTAAACGACGAACAGATCATTGACATTCACTCATTGGCAATAATTTCATGCCAAAACCTTACTAAAAAAACACCGACTAGGCATACAGCTTAGTCGGTGGTTGGTTATTTTCCAGATTTATTTATGTGTGTAAGATGCTTTTCCTACACTAACCCCTCATAGTAACAAACTCTTCTGAGCCAGTTGGGTGGATAGCCACAACAGAGTCGAAGTCTGCTTTGGTTGCGCCCATCTTCATTGCGACGCCGAAACCTTGAATCATCTCATCAACCGTGAAGCCGATGCCGTGTAGACCAACAACAGTTTCTTCTTCGCCAGCGCAAACTAGCTTCATCTTACATGGCTGACGGTGCTTAGTGACTGCTGTGTACATTGCCGTAAAGCCAGAGGTGTAAACTTTCACGTTGTCTTTGCCGTACTTCTCTTCAGCTTCTTGAGTTGTTAGACCAATCGTGCCGATCGGTGGGTGGCTAAATACAACAGTTGGAACTAGGTTGTAGTCCATTTTCGCATTGGTT
This sequence comes from Vibrio sp. 2433-A1, assembly GCF_056726085.1. Lineage (NCBI taxonomy): Bacteria > Pseudomonadati > Pseudomonadota > Gammaproteobacteria > Vibrionales > Vibrionaceae > Vibrio > Vibrio sp. 2433-A1. The sequence goes on along the minus strand of NZ_JBRESC010000019.1, from coordinate 25,691 downwards.
TTGCCGTTGAACAGACGCTCAGAAAGTTGGCGACCTGCTTTAACCGCAACTGGAGTTAGCTCGATACCGCCTTCCATGATATCACCAACACAGTAGATGCCTTTCACGTTGGTTTCTTGGTACTCGTCTACCTTGATGTAGCCACGCTCGTTAGTTTCAACGCCAGTAGATGCAAGGTTGATTGCGTCAGTTGCTGGGTGACGGCCAATTGCCCAGATAAGTTGGTCAACGTTTTGCGTGTTGCCGTTTTCTAGGTGAAGAGTCAGGCTGCCATCCGCTTCTTTAACAATCTCTTTTGGAATAGATTGAGTGTGCAGCTTAGGACCTTCAGCGTCCATGACTTCAACTAGTGTTTCAATGATCATTGGGTCAAAGCTACGCAGTGGCGATTCTTTACGAACGAACAGGTGAGTTTCAGTACCTAGCGCATTCAGTACGCCTGCGATTTCAACCGCAATGTAGCCAGCACCAATAACAGCAACGCGTTTTGGTTGCTCGTTTAGCTCAAAGAAACCGTTAGAGTCGATACCGTACTCAGCGCCAGGAATGTTAGGAATGCTTGGACGACCACCTACAGCGATTAGGATATGGTCTGCCGTGTAGTGCTCGCCATTCACTTCAACCGTTTTCTCGTCAACGAACTTAGCAAACCCTTTAATAACGTTTACTTTGTTGTTGCCTAGAACGCGATCGTAAGATTGGTGAATGCGACCAATGTAAGCTTGGCGACTTTCAACTAGCTTGCTCCAGTCAAAGCCTTTTACATCTACATCGAAGCCGTAGTCTTCAGCGTATAGGTTCATTGCATCCGCAATTTGCGCACCGTGCCACATAACCTTCTTCGGTACACAGCCAACGTTGACACACGTACCGCCTAGGTCTTGAGCTTCAATCAGCGCGACTTTTGCGCCGTACATAGCTGCACGGTTAGCCGATGCGATGCCGCCTGAGCCGCCGCCGATACAGATGTAATCAAAATGAGTCGCCATTACTTTCTCCGAGCTTATTAATTTATTTGATTGCTACTGAGTATATAGGGATGAATTTGAGCAAACTCAATCCGTCACTCAGAGCTGTCCTTGTTGCTTATCATAAATCGACTCTGACTGATTTCCCAATGGGAAAAAGTGAGGTTGGTTATGACAAATAGCGATAATAGCCGTCATATTTGAAGCTGCAGCGTTGTTGACTGCGTAAATTCACCGGAGCGCCGGCCGCCCTAATTACATAGAACACCTATGCGCATAGGGCTGTATTTACTTGTCGCCTAGCTGCAACTCCAACTATTTAGGCTAGAGTAATCTTACTCCGGTACTATCCATTCCACTTTAAAGTGACCGGTTGCAGGGGCAATCGCTTCTTGCAGGAATGGTAGAATTTCTTTCATCTGGCTTTCTAGCTTCCACGGCGGGTTAATCACAATCATGCCCGATGCTGTCATACCACGCTCGTTGGTATCTGGTGATACGCCTAATTCGATTTGCAGAATCTTGCGAATGCCTAAGCTTTCTAAGCCTTCAATCATGTCTTCAATGTCACAGCGGTTAACTACTGGGTACCAAATTGCGTAGATACCTGTTGCCCAGCGTTTATGGCTTTGAGCAATAGCAGTCACTACGTCGCGATACTCCTTTGCCAACTCGTAAGGTGGGTCAATCAGTACCAAACCACGACGCTCTTGTGGAGGCAAACTTGCTTTCAACCGTTTAAAACCATCTTCTTTGTAGATGGAGACCTGACGATCACGGTGGAATTCTTGTTCAAGTAGCGGGTGATCGGCAGGGTGCAACTCAGTCAGGACCATACGATCTTGCGGTCGAATCTGAGCGCGAGCAACACGAGGTGAACCTGGGTAGTAGCGCAGTGCATCACCATTATTGAGCGTTTTAATTGACTCAAGGTAGCTTTGAATATCTTGTGGGATATCTGCTTGATCCCAAATACGAGCGATACCTTGTTTGTACTCGCCAGTTTTTTCTGACCACTCGTGAGTCAGGTCGTAACGACCAACACCTGAGTGGGTATCGTGGTAAACAAATGGCTTATCTTTCTGCTTGAGCGCATCCAGAATAAGGCTTTGAACGATATGCTTAACCACGTCAGCGTGGTTACCAGCGTGAAAACTGTGGCGATAACTTAACAAAATGACTCTCTCGAAATGGTCTTGCAACCATATTGAAGTTAATACGAACGATTCGCTGATTATATACTCAGTGGCTGTGCGATGCTCGTATTTAGCAACAACTTAGCTGCATCTCTCTATTGAAAAATGCTTATCGCACCTATATTTAATCTTTAAGACACTGAATATACTCAATAGACGAACCCGTAGTTCGCTTTGGCTAACAAAAGGAATGATTTATGTCGAATCCACTGCTTAGTTTTACCGATTTGCCCCCGTTTTCACAGATTAAACCAGAACATGTTAAACCAGCGGTAGAGCAGGCGATTGCTGACTGCCGTTCTAAAATCGAACAGGTGCTTGCTGGTGATATCACCCCAATGTGGGACAGTGTGGTAGCACCAATTGAAGAGGTGGATGATCGCTTAAGTCGTATTTGGTCACCGGTGAGCCACATGAATTCGGTGGTCAACAGTGATGAACTGCGCGATGCATACGAAAGCTGCCTACCACTGCTGTCAGAGTACGGCACTTGGGTTGGCCAACATAAAGGTTTGTTTGATGCTTATAAGGCGATCAAGGCGAGCGATGAGTTTGCTCAGTTGACCCAAGCGCAGAAGAAAACCATTACTGATTCTCTACGTGACTTTGAACTGTCGGGCATTGGCTTGCCTGCTGATGAGCAGCATCGCTATGGCGAAATCAGCAAGCGTATGTCAGAGCTAGGCTCTAAGTTCTCTAATAACGTACTTGATGCGACCATGGGTTGGAGCAAGCATGTGACGGATGAGAAAGAACTCGAAGGTATGCCAGAATCGGCATTGGCGGCAGCGAAAGCGGCGGCTGAATCTAAAGAACTAGACGGTTACTTGTTAACGCTGGATATCCCATCTTATCTGCCAGTGATGACTTACTGTGATAACCAAGATCTGCGTAAAGAGCTGTACGAAGCGTACGTGACGCGTGCTTCTGATCGCGGCCCGAAAGCGGGTGAGTGGGATAACACAGAGATCATCAACGAACAGCTAAAACTGCGTTACGAAATCTCTCGCATGCTTGGTTTTAACACCTACAGTGAAAAGTCTTTGGCAACCAAGATGGCCGAGAATCCTTCGCAGGTATTAGGTTTCTTGAATGACTTAGCCAGCAAGGCAAAACCTCAAGGTGAACGTGAGGTTGAAGAACTGCGCCAGTTTGCCAAGGCAGAGTTTGGCGTTGAAGAGCTAAACCTATGGGATATTGCTTACTACAGCGAAAAGCAGAAACAGCACTTATTCCAAATTTCAGATGAAGAGCTGCGCCCATACTTCCCAGAAGCGAAAGCGGTAAGCGGTCTTTTTGAAGTGCTGAAGCGCGTGTTTGGTATGACGGTTAAAGAGCGCGAAGGTGTGGATACTTGGCATGAGTCAGTGCGCTTCTTCGATATCTTCGATGCTGATGAAAAGCTGCGTGGTAGCTTCTATCTCGATTTATATGCTCGCGAACATAAACGCGGTGGCGCTTGGATGGATGAGTGTCGCGTTCGCCGTATTAATGAATCTGGTGAGCTGCAATCGCCAGTGGCGTACTTAACGTGTAACTTTAACCGCCCAGTCGGTGACAAGCCTGCGCTGTTTACTCACGATGAAGTGGTAACGCTGTTCCACGAATTTGGTCATGGTATTCACCACATGCTGACTCAGGTTGAGTCGGGTGCGGTATCGGGCATCAATGGTGTGCCGTGGGATGCGGTGGAGCTACCAAGTCAGTTCCTAGAAAACTGGTGTTGGGAAGAAGAAGCACTGGCGTTTATTTCGGGTCACTTTGAAACAGGCGAAGCACTACCAAAAGAGATGTTAGAGAAAATGTTGGCGGCGAAGAACTTCCAATCAGCGATGTTTATTCTGCGTCAGTTAGAGTTTGGCTTGTTCGATTTCACTCTGCACACTGAGTTTGACCCAGAAGTTGGCCCTCGTGTACTTGAAACGCTAGCGGAGGTGAAATCCAAAGTGGCGGTATTGCCAAGCCTAGAGTGGAACCGATTCTCACACAGTTTTAGCCATATCTTTGCAGGTGGTTACAGTGCTGGTTACTACAGCTACTTGTGGGCAGAAGTGTTGTCATCAGATGCATTCTCTCGTTTTGAAGAAGAGGGCATCTTTAACACCGAAACGGGTAAGAGCTTCCTCAATAACATCCTTGAAATGGGGGGGAGTGAAGAGCCGATGGAACTGTTCAAACGCTTCCGCGGTCGTGAGCCACAAATTGATGCTTTGCTACGTCATTCGGGGATTAGTGCCTAATTCTTTTTAGAAAAATAACCAAAACGCCCCTAATTTGATGAGTCAGGGGCGTTTTTTATTGATATGATAATTAGGGTCGCATGCTAAGGAGGTAATATGCTGAAACTAGGTAAGATGTTGATATTGAGCGTACTGCTGGGTGCATCTGGTTGTGCTGAGCTTAAACAAGCGGGGACTGACATTGGTCACGCGACTCGTGATGCCACAACGGCTATCGGTCATGCAACACGAGATGCGACCAAAGAGATTGGGCACGCCTCTCGTGATGCGGTTAACTCGGTCAACGATGATTTAAATAGTGATGGCTAACGAGCAAACTTAGCTCTTAACAGTTTATCGATAGAGAAGGGGCCAGGTCCCCATAGCACCACGATTAGGATCATTAATCCCCATAACTGGTGGTCAAAGAAGCCCTGCTCCCACAATACAGGGTAGGACACCACGGCGATAATATTAAACACAAATAAGATCGCAGCCATTGGTCGTGTCAATACTCCCAACGCCACAAGCACAGGCAGAATCAGCTCTGCTGCGGTACCCATATAAGCGGCTAGTTGCCATGGTAGAATCGGTACTTGGTATTCGTACTCAAATAGATAGAGGGTGCTATCCCAAGTGGCCATCTTAGTCAGTCCAGAGTTAAAGAATACCCAGGCAACCCAAAGTCGGCAAAACAGCAGTAACAGAGGAACAAAAGCGTTCTGAGTTGCGTTAATTATATTGTCGTAAGTGTTGAGCATACTTTTGATTGAATCGGACATGCCTATCCCCTTAATCCGCAAGTGTAAATCCAGCAATCACATTGCTATCAAAAATCAGATTGATATGTTGTAGTTGTTCCGGTGGTATTTCACCTAGCGTGTAGCCGGAATGTAGGTACTGCAGTAAGTCAAACGCGTCGCTTGCTATCTTTTTTGTCCACACCTTTCCCTGAACAGAGCAACAAATGAAGCCTTGTTCTGCTTGATGTAATTGCAAGTCGTCAAATTGGTTGTCGGCAATGGCTTTTTGCAAGGAGTACACGGCATAAGAGGAACGGAAAAGCACCACGCCCGGTAATAAATGCAGATGAATTGAGGCCTGTTGCATTGGCTCAACTTCAGCAAGCTTGGCGAGTGGCAACAGTTCACCTGAGAGTGAAATTTGCCCCTGTTGCTGCTGGGCTAAATCAATACACCATTCAAATCGCGCGACTTCCGCGGCATAAGGGGCTGCTTCGACAACCGCAGGAAAGTGGTTAATCGACTCACTGAAATGTTCCCCATAGTGGCTGACATCACCCGAAGTTAATGGGTGGTTGAGTACATGCTGACGGGCCATTTGATTAAAGCACTCTTCGCCAACCAGAGCAGACACCATAGGGTAGGTTGCAGCGAGCACCTCGCTAAGACTAATGACAAAGTTATTGCGATAAATCTGCATTCGCTCATCTGCCGTGAAGGTATCGCTAGCAATATTGCACGCTTCACCGCTGGCTTGATAGTGCAAGGCAGTGGCAAACGTCTGTTGTAGCTCGGCAAGAGAAACATCACTCATGAGACCTTCCTTTGCTTATCTTGCCAACGTTGCAGTTGATGGCTGGCTTTGGTCGCTTCGTTTAACAACACCTCTGGCTTAGGGATATCTAAATCCCACTCAATCAGAGTATGACGCTCGCCATACGACTCAAGCCAGTATTGATAAAGTTGCCATACTTCATCGCTGACTGGGCGGCTGTGGGTATCAATCCAGATTTCACCTTGCTCGAGCTGTTTGATGGTAAACCCAGCGAGGTGAATCTCATCTACCGCGTATTCTGGGATGGCATTAATATACTCAACACTGTCGAAACCATGGTTAAAAGCGGAGACGTGGATGTTATTTAAATCGAGCAATAGTCGACACTCGGTGCGCTTTTGTACTTCGGTCAAAAACTCCCACTCTTTAATGGTCGAGTGGTTGAACTTGAGATAACTAGAAGGATTTTCAATCAGCAGAGGTCTTTGTATGGCGTCTTGAACCTCTTCTACATTACGGCAGAATACCTTGAGCGCTTCTTCGGTATAAGGCAGTGGCAATAAATCATTGAAGTAGTGGCCGCCAGTTTGACTCCAGCTGAGATGGTCGGACACCAAAAACGGTTCAACCTCATTAATCAGGCTGCGAAGTTGTGTCAGGTGCTGTTGACTGACGCGCTCAACACTACCCAGTGACAAACCAATACCGTGACAACTGATTTGGTAGTGGTTAGCAAGAAGGTGCAGTTGTTGCCTTGCCTTAGAGTAGGGTTGGAAATAGTTTTCGCTATGGATCTCTAGCCAATACAGCTGTGGTTTTTGTTCGACAAAGTAGTCTAGATGTGGAGAGCGTAACCCTACGCCGACTTGGGGATGAAAATTGGTTGATTTCACAAACGCAATCCTTGAATAGTGATGAGACAAGGCGGTCAGTTGAGCCTAGACCGCCAGTGGTCATCGGTAGAGATTATGATGATTGAGTGCTACCGCCTGCTAATTTGCCACACAGTCCTTTAGGTACGACAACAAAGGCATCAGATTGGTTATCTTCTTTTGCTGTACCAGCACAAGAGCTGGTTTTTGTTGCACAGTCATTTTTGCCTGCTTTAGCTACGCCGTAGCATTTTTCTTTTTCCGCCGCGACCGCTGGTGCTGCAGTTAGAACGGCACCACCAAAAGCAATGAGACTTGTAACAGCAGCAGTAACAGCAAGATTAGACTTTTTCATAATTATTTCCTCAGACTTAATTCCTTTACTTATATAAGCAAGCGAATCATGTGTGAATTCATCAACTTGCTTAGTTAAAAGGATAGAGAAGCGAGCAAAAAACTTTCAAAAAAATTATCTTTCCGTTGATTTTTATTTGCCCCGCTTATCTAAGGTGTTGTTTTTACGAAAGAATAAATGTGCGATCTTTTCTGTTTTTTTTTTCATTGCTGGCGCAGTATTTGTAGTGTCTTACTCTGCAATGGAAGTGTTTCTCACCTAGCATCTTGGGGTCACTCGGGTATAATGCCTTTTCATGTATAGATAAACAGTAGCTGAGCCCCGAATGGATCCTTCATTACTTCTCGATGGTCTAAATGACAAGCAGCGTGAAGCTGTTGCCGCCCCACTAGAAAACTCACTTGTCTTAGCTGGTGCAGGCAGTGGTAAAACGCGCGTGCTGGTGCATCGTATTGCGTGGTTGATGTCGGTTGAGCAAGCCTCGCCATTCTCAATTATGTCAGTGACCTTCACTAACAAAGCAGCAGCGGAAATGCGTGGTCGTATTGAAGAGATAATGATGGGCAGCGCTTCGGGAATGTGGAACGGCACTTTCCATGGTATCTGTCACCGAATCCTACGTGCTCACTACCTTGATGCTACGCTACCTGAAGATTTCCAGATCATTGATACCGATGACCAGGTCCGCCTATTACGCCGCTTAATCAAGGCGCAAAACTTAGATGAAAAGCAGTGGCCGGCAAAACAAGTCGCGTGGTGGATCAATGGCAAAAAAGATGAAGGTCTGCGCCCAAATCACATTGATGCCTATGGTGATCCGATTACTAAGACTTATCTACAACTGTACACCGCTTACCAAGAAGCGTGTGACCGCGCAGGGTTAGTCGACTTTGCGGAAATCTTACTCCGTGCCCATGAGCTACTGCGTGATAAGAAACATATCCGCGAACATTACCAAGCTCGCTTTAAACATATTCTGGTCGACGAATTTCAAGATACCAACAACATCCAATATGCTTGGCTACGCATGATGGCCGGCCCTGACTCACATGTGATGATTGTTGGTGATGATGACCAGTCTATTTATGGTTGGCGTGGCGCTAAGATTGAGAACATTGAGAAGTTTACTCATGAGTTCCCAAGCGTTAACACCATTCGCCTTGAGCAGAACTATCGCTCAACTAAGACCATTCTAGAAGCATCAAATACTCTGATTGCCAATAACACTGAGCGTATGGGTAAAGAGCTGTGGACTGACGGCGCAGAAGGTGAGCCAATTTCAGTTTACTCGGCTTACAACGAGTTAGATGAAGCGCGTTTTGCGGTCAATAAAATCAAAGAGTGGCAGGATAAAGGCGGTGTGCTCAATGATGCCGCGATGCTGTACCGAAACAACGCCCAGTCGCGTGTGCTTGAAGAAGCTTTAATTCAAGCGGGTTTACCATATCGCATTTATGGTGGTATGCGATTCTTCGAACGCCAAGAGATCAAAGATGCCTTAAGCTATTTGCGTCTGATGTCGAATCGTAATGATGATGCCGCTTTCGAACGTGTAGTGAATACGCCAACTCGTGGTCTAGGTGATAAAACGCTAGAAACGATTCGCTTTGCCGCGCGCGACCAAGGCAGCACCATGTGGCAAGCGAGTCTGCACTTGCTAGAAAACCAAGTGTTGCCAGGGCGAGCAGCCGGCGCACTTAGCCGCTTTATTGAATTGGTTAATGCACTTGAAGATGACACCTGTGAATTGTCACTGCATGAGCAAACCGACCATGTGATCAAATATTCTGGCCTGTTCGCGATGTATGAACAAGAGAAAGGCGAGAAGTCGAAAGCACGTATTGAGAACTTGGAAGAACTTGTTACTGCAACACGTCAGTTTGAAAAGCCAGAAGAAGCGGAAGATATGACGCTGCTGACGGCGTTTTTGACTCACGCTGCGCTAGAGGCAGGGGAAGGCCAAGCGGACGAATTTGATGATGCGGTTCAGCTTATGACCTTGCACAGTGCGAAAGGTTTGGAATTCCCATTAGTGTTTATGGTCGGTGTCGAAGAGGGCATGTTCCCTAGCCAAATGTCGGCGGAAGAAGCAGGCCGTTTGGAAGAAGAGCGCCGACTTTGCTACGTGGGCATGACTCGTGCGATGGAGAAACTCTACATTACCTATGCAGAGATGCGTCGTTTGTATGGTCAAGATAAGTACCATAAACCATCACGCTTTATTCGCGAACTGCCAGAAAAGTGTCTTGATGAAGTGCGTATGAAAGCGCAGGTAAGCCGCCCAGCAAGCTCTGGCCGCTTTAGCCAAACCGTAGTGAAAGAAAGCTTTAACGAAACTGGCTTTAGTCTAGGTTCACGTGTTATGCACCCTAAATTCGGTGAGGGTACTATCATAAACTTTGAAGGCAGCGGTCCGCAAAGCCGAGTTCAGGTCGCCTTTAATGGTGAAGGGATTAAGTGGTTGGTGACCGCTTACGCCAAACTAGAAACGCTATAACCGCTAAGTTTATTTTCTCAAAATAGTTGGACTTGTAGACAAGGCGGCAATTGAACGAGTCCCCTGAGCATAGGGAACCTATGTGATGGGACTGGGCCAGCACACTGGGAGTGAAAGCAGACAACGCAGTCTAAAGTTCAAATATGAAGAGAAAAAGATAAAGAAAAACCCCGAGGGCGTGAGCCCATCGGGGTTATAGTCTTACTCGCAGCAATCCGGCTACTATAGGTGCTCCATGCATCTAATCCTTGATAGTATGCTGACGTCCTTCAGCTCAATCCTTTACTCGCCATCCTAGCGGTGTCCGTATTTGACCCTATCCTGGTCCACTAACAATCCTCGTTAGCTCACGTCGCTTGTTCCTTGAGCGGTGTCCTTTTCATCATCCTGATGATAAGTCCTTTCCTCGTCCAGAGGTGTCCATTTCCCATCCTTAGTAGCAACCATCCTAGTTACTATTGCGTCCGTTCAATGTCCTATTTGCTTTCCATGCCGACTATTCATCCTGAATAACCGTATCTTCTTCCTGAAGATTACCTAATCCGTGGCAATTTCCTGTTCCGTGTCAGTATCCTTCCGACAGGATTAATATTACGCTTTTGACGATTTTGAGCAATATGACGCAAACGTTTTTCTACATAAAAATTCGAAGTAAAAATGTACATATACTTATAAATCAATCTCTTATGTTTTATTGGTTACATTTCTCTCAGCAAAAAAGCTATATTTACTCACTTACTTGTAAGAGATCTCGCACAAGCAAGTGAGGCGATCGGCGTTTCTTTGTTGATAAGGGAAGACAGATATTTCTATAGCTGGCTCATTAACGACAACGTTGATTGCCACAAAATGCCGGCGCCAATAATGCTAAACAGTACCCCACAGAGCCCATCAACGTAGATGGCTAAAGAGCGGACTTTTTGCTGCATACGGGCGGTAGACAGTGCCCACGCTAAAAATGAAAACCAAGCCAGAGAGATACCCCACAAAATAAGTAAAGCACCTCCTTTGCCTGGTAGGGACATGCTCGCTGGTACCAGGCTTGACATTAAGCTGATAAAAAATACCAGAGCTTTCGGGTTTAAAATATTGGTGGCAAAACCACGTGAAAATGCCTCTTTTTTACTGCCGAGTAATTGCGCAGCTTGTTCTGGCTCTTCAACGTTTATCTGAGTTGTAGCTTTAACCCAGGTGGCTTTAAGGGCGCCGTAGCCAAGATAGAGTAGGTAGCTGCCTCCGGCGAGTTGTAACAGTGCAAATAGCGTGGGTTGTTGATGCACTAAGTAGCTGACACCAGTGAGACTTAATAATGAATGAAGCAAGATGCCGCAAGACAAACCTAGCGCAATATAAAAGCCGGTTTGACGGCCGTAACGCGTAGTATTTTGCACTACTAGCGCAAAATCAGGACCAGGGCTCATCAGGGCAACAAAGTGAACAACGGCAAGAGTGGTTAGGATGGTTAATTCGTTCATAGCTGTAGTGATTAATGACTTATCACTGAATTGTGCCAGCAGTACCAAGCAAAAGATTGTAAATAATCGACACTAGTTGATTTGAGATGGGCTGACGCCGTATACCGCTTTAAACGCCTTACTGAAATGCGCCTGATCGTAAAAGCCAACTTGATGGGCGACTTCTGTGCCTTTCACACCCGCTTTCAATAATTTCATCCCTTGTTCCATGCGCAGACGGCTCAGCCATGCATAAGGTGTTAAGCCGATTTTGGCTTTGAAATGGCGTTGGAACTGCGTCGGGCTCAGTTGGCACAGTTCAGACAGTTGCTCGAGTTTAACTGGCTGATCGAGGTTAGCCATCAAATACTGTTTTAATGTAGCGACGGATTGATTGCCAAGCGGCACGATATTTCTTTGCTCTTGTGCACCGTAGCGTTCGAACAGCTGGCGAAAACCTTCATAAGGCAGGCAATCTTGAGCAAGCTGACTAAGGTTGGTGTTAGTTAGATTCTGATGCAGCTGAGATAAGGTATTGAAAACATGCGAGTCATCAATCACAAGTTGGTTAAAGCCGATGATATCGGAAGATCGTTTTAGATCGGAAAGATCGCTTAACCACTGAGGATCGAGCGAAAAGACTTTTACCTTGTAGCCAGAATCGAGCTTGGATTGGCCATCATGCATTTCATCCGGGGGCATTAACACTATCTGCCCCTGACCTGCATGATGAGATTCACCCTGATAATGGAATTTTTGTTCACCTTGGGTAATCAGGCCAATGTGAAAATCAAGATGATAGTGACGCTGAAAGGCAAATGTCTGGTAGTTTGCATCGATCAAACCTATCTCTTGATTGGGCACTGTTTGGTATTGAACCTTATCCATATAAACAAAAAAAGCTTGGTGAATATTTCACCAAGCTTAGCGTTAGTTATCTTGAATGTCTTGTAAAATACGATCAGTGCGTTTGGGCTGCTTGCTTTGATTTCTTATTATTTCTTAGTCCATCAAAGCTAAATACCACCAAAGCTCCCCAAATAAAGGCAAAGGTGATGGCCTTATCTGTGGTGAAGGCTTCACCGTAAATCAGCACAGCCAGTAGGAACATTAAACTTGGACCAATGTATTGGAAGAAGCCAAGTGTTGATAGTTTGAGCCGCGTTGCTGCACCCGTGAAACACAGCAGCGGTAGAGTGGTAATGATGCCGGCCGAAATCAGTAGCAGGTTTAGATTCAATGGGTTTTGCGTAAAGTTTGAAGTCGGTGTATCGGCAATCCACATTAAGTAAATAGCGGCTGCAGGCAACAGTACTAAGGTCTCAACAAATAAGCCTGTTTGCGCTTCAAGGCTAACCTTTTTACGCAGCAGCCCATAAAAACCAAAACTCAGGGCTAAAGCGATCGCGACAATTGGAATAGAACCAAATATAAATAGCTGTACCAGCACGCCACAAGTGGCAAGGGCAACAGCAAACCACTGCAGTTTTCGTAGTCGCTCACCTAAGAAGAGCATCCCCAGTAGTACATTGATTAAAGGGTTGATGTAGTAGCCTAAACTTGCATCGAGCATATGATCAGAATTGACCGCCCAAATGAAGATCAACCAGTTTGCCCCAACTAATACCGCAGTCGTAACTAGGTACATCAGCTTCTGTTTTGACTTGAGCACGTCTCGAACATTGCGCCAACGACGACCGAAGTGGAGTAGAGCGGCCAATAGGAAGAACGACCATACGACGCGGTGGCTTAAAATTTCTAGCGGAGAAACATCACCGAGCGCTTTGAAATAGATTGGTGCAATACCCCACATAGTGTAGGCACCAATCGCGAGAAGGACACCTTGCTTGGCTCGCTGTTGTTCGTCTGGAGTCATAGTTGTGTGCTCAGATTGAATGAATTTACAAATTGAAACATGCAGTATACGAATGTGACCCAGAATCACCTAACAATTTGCGGTTTTATTCGCCCCTAAACCCCTCTACAATGTGCCCCTTGCGTTCACACGCATTCGACCTGCATTCTTACTGAGATAACTCATGACCTCGACACTTTTAGCACTACAACCAATGGAAGAACTGCCTACGCCACAAAGCATTCTCGAAGATGTTTTTGGTTACCAGACCTTCCGTGATGGGCAGCAAGAGGTGATTGAGTCAGCGGTCGTTGGACAAGACAGCCTTGTGATCATGCCAACCGGTGGTGGTAAGTCTCTGTGTTACCAGATCCCAGCTTTGGCACGAAGTGGCCTGACGTTAGTAATTTCTCCACTGATTTCGTTGATGAAAGACCAAGTGGATCAGCTAAAAGCCAATGGCGTTGCAGCAGAGTGCATTAACTCGACCATGCCACGTGAAGAGCTTATCTCTGTCTACAATCGCATGCACTCTGGTGCGCTCAAGTTAGTCTATGTGTCACCGGAGCGCGTATTGATGCGTGACTTTATCGAGCGCCTGGAAAGTCTGCCTCTATCGATGATTGCCGTCGATGAAGCGCACTGTATTTCGCAGTGGGGGCATGATTTCAGACCTGAGTATGCCTTGCTAGGTCAGCTAAAACAGTACTTCCCGCATGTGCCTGTGATGGCGCTAACCGCGACAGCTGACGATGCCACGCGTAAAGATATTATGCAGCGTTTGCAGCTTAATGAGCCGCATACCTATCTTGGCAGTTTCGATCGCCCGAATATCCGTTATACCTTGGTTGAAAAGCATAAGCCTGTCTCTCAGGTAGTACGTTTTCTTGAAAACCAACGTGGTAGCTGCGGCATAATCTATTGCGGCAGTCGCAAGAAAGTCGAAATGGTCACCGAGAAGCTGTGTAACAACGGTCTTCGCGCCGCCAGCTATCATGCTGGTCTGGAAGCGGATGAGCGCGCATACGTTCAAGAAGCTTTTCAACGTGATGACATCCAAATCGTTGTTGCAACAGTGGCGTTTGGCATGGGGATCAATAAACCTAATGTGCGCTTTGTGGTTCACTTTGATATTCCACGCAATATTGAGTCTTACTACCAAGAAACGGGCCGAGCAGGGCGTGATGGTTTACCAGCTGAAGCGATGATGTTGTATGACCCAGCGGATATTGCTTGGCTGCGCCGAATGCTTGATGAAAAAGATGACGGCCCGCAAAAGCAAGTTGAAGCACATAAGCTCAATGCGATGAGCGCGTTTGCTGAAGCACAAACCTGTCGACGTCAGGTACTACTCAACTATTTCGGTGAATATCGTGAGAAGCCGTGTGGCAACTGCGATATTTGTCTTGATCCACCTAAGCATTTTGACGCCACTGAACAAGCGCAAAAAGCGCTCTCTTGTGTCTATCGTGTCAACCAAAGCTTTGGTATGGGCTACGTGGTTGAAGTATTACGCGGTATGCAAAATATCCGGGTACGAGAGAATGGTCACGATAAGTTATCGACCTATGGTATCGGCCGAGAAAACAGCCACGACTACTGGGTGAGTGTATTCCGTCAGTTGATTCACAAAGGCTTGCTGTTCCAAAACATCACTCGCAACTCGACATTACAGCTGACCGAAGAAGCGCGTCCACTGCTGCGTGGCGAGATGAGCTTAGAATTAGCCGTGCCACGTTTAGATACTGCTGCACGTGCCGCTAAGTCAGACAAGCTATCGAGCAAGAACTACGATAAGAAGCTGTTTGCGAAATTACGTAAGTTGCGTAAAGCGATTGCTGATGAAGATGGCCTCCCGCCATACGTAGTCTTCAGTGATGCCACCTTGATTGATATGGCTGAAATTCTGCCGACCTCTTACGGTGAAATGTTAGCAGTGAGTGGTGTTGGCCAACGCAAGCTAGAGAAGTACGCCGATCCTTTCTTAGATTTGATTCAGGAGCATTTAACTAATCATGGGTGATTTAATGCAACAAACGGAATTTGGTCTTGTTGATTATCAGGCACAAGAAGGACGTATCATTATTCGAACGCCTCGTTTTGATTTTGATAGTTTCCCGCAATTGGCAGAAAAGTTGGTGCAACTGCTATCCGCTTCGGTAATTGAAAAACAGTGGGATGCGGACATCCATTTATGGTTGATTGACTTTGAAGGTTGCCAACTGTTTCTTAAATCAGAACATTACAGTGAAAGTGTTTGGTTTGAAGCGCTAGCAATTGAAGATTCAAAAGAAGAACTCGACTTTCTCGCTTCTCTTTTTCAGCGTGGTTTCTAAATAGAAATATTCACGCTAACGATTGCTTCAATTTCACCTATTGCAGGTGAAATTGGTTAATGTATAATCGCCCGCCGCGATGTTTGGCATAACCCAAACATCGTCACTATTTCATTTAACATTGTTGGTAAGGCAATTTCCGCTGGCTCGGAGAGTGTCGATTTGGGTTCCCTCACCCCCAAACCAAACTAAAAAGGTATCGCATGAGTAACTTTACCCCTGCGCAGCAGCGCAAAGCCCTTTTTCTATTAGTTCTGTTCCACCTGATCATCATTGCATCTAGCAACTACTTGGTTCAGCTTCCTTTTACTGTCTTTGGTTTCCACACAACGTGGGGCGCATTTACGTTTCCATTTATCTTCTTAGCAACCGACCTGACTGTACGTATCTTTGGTGCTCAGTTAGCGCGCCGCATTATCTTCTTAGTGATGCTACCTGCGTTAGCGGTCTCTTATGGTTTATCGGTACTTTTCTACGAAGGTGCATTCCAAGGCTTTGGTCAGTTAGGTGAGTTCAACTTATTTGTTGCACGTATCGCTATCGCAAGCTTTATGGCTTATCTATTAGGTCAGATTCTGGATGTGCATGTGTTTAACCGTCTGCGTCAGTTAAAGCAGTGGTGGGTAGCCCCAACCTGTTCGACGCTATTTGGTAATGCGCTAGATACCATTGCTTTCTTTGCGATTGCGTTCTACCAAAGCCCAGATCCATTTATGGCAGAGCACTGGACTGAAATTGCGCTGGTGGACTACGGGTTTAAACTAGTGATCAGCTTAGGTCTGTTTGTGCCAATGTATGGTGTGCTACTTAACTACTTAGTGCGTAAGCTAACAGCAGTGAATCCTGATTTTACAATAGTTGGCGCTAAGTCGTAATTGAAATGACGAACAAGAAAAAGCCCGAGGAGTGAGTCTCTCGGGCTTTTTTGTATTTGGGTCGTTGGTAGTAATTAATACTCTACGACAGAAAGCGGCCAACCAATGTCACTTTGGCGGTTGGCTTCAATTTCAAGTTCAGCTGCAGTCAGTGGATTTGCTTGTAGCCACTGGGACTTAATGGTCAGAGTTAACTTGTCATCTGCAGAGCTCAAACTGATGTTCGGTTCGAGATCAGGATTACGACGGTGAGTCAGCAATACCGCTAAGCGTAGTAAGCGTAAAACGCGTTTCGCACTGGTACTTGAAAGGGCGTGCTGCTCCGGTAATGAGGTTAATTGCTCTCTATAGCGACGAGCCAGTTCACCCAGCAGATGTTTCTGTGCACGAGTGTAACCTGGCAGATCAAGATGCTGCAGCAGGTAAGCACTGTGCTCACCACCTTTCTTGAAATCGATGGTTAAACCAATCTCGTGCAGTTTGGCTGCTGTGACAAGTAATACGTCACCTTGAGACTCGACAATCCAATCATCCTGACATTCAGACAGCAGCTTAGTGGCCATATCAGCCACTTGTTCACCGTATATGGCATCAATCTGATAACGGCTCTGTACGCTAGCAATAGTCCGAGCACGGATATCGTCTTGCTTTAACTCATCGACCATCTCATAAACTAAGCCTTCACGCAGTGCTCCGCCCGCTAAGGTCATAGAGTCAATCTCTAACAGTTCAAAGATAGCAATCAGAATCGACAAACCACTTGGGAACACTAAAGCACGCTCAAGTGTTAGGCCTTCGATTTCCAGCTCTTCCAAATGATCAGCTAGCATAGCTTGCTTTTGTAGACGCTTCAATTTGGCATGAGTAATAACCTCATCCATGCCTTGCGCTAGCATGATCTCTTGCAGAGCTTGAACAGTACCGGAAGCACCAACACACACATCCCAACCAATCTCTGTGTACTGCTCTAGAATTGGCTGGAGTGTCTCTTTTGCCGCTTGAATAGCGTTGTTGAAGTTGGTTACCGTCAGTTGGCGATCTTTAAAGTGGCGCTCTAGCCAAGTAACACAGCCCATTTTCAGACTAGTCAATGCTTTTGCTTCGAAGCCTTCACCGATGATCAGCTCTGTACTGGCACCACCGATATCAACCACTAAGCGGCGACCGCTACCACCAGAAGTGTGCGCAACACCTTTATAGATGGTTGCTGCTTCTTCTTCACCATCAATGACTTCGATCTTATGACCGAGGATCTGATTCGCTTTCTCAAGAAAAACATCCACATTGGTTGCGGTACGCAGGGTAGCGGTACCGACAATACGGATTTTTTCAGTTGGAATATCTTGCAGTCGTTCTGCAAATAGACTCAAGCAGTCCCATCCGCGTTGCATGGCTTCTAGACTTAGCGCGTTACTATCGTCTAAACCTGCGGCAAGGCGAACTTTGCGTTTGATTTTAGCCATAGTTTGGATGCTGCCATCAATATGACGCACAACGAGCATATGAAAACTGTTCGACCCGAGGTCGATGGCTGCGTAAAGCGGAGATGAAACTGCTTGGCTCATAGACGGCTTAAGAATCCTTTTGTTGACGTGGACGAGAGCGATAGTTCGAACGACGATTTCCTGAACGCGAACCGCCAGTATTGGTGCGACGTTGCTGCGGACGATTAGAACGCATGCGAATCGGTGCAGGTAGGTCTTCGATCAGTGCACTTGGGTCGTAGTCAGATACTGGAATTGTGTGCTCAATGTACTCTTCAATCGGCGGCAAGTTGATTGCGTAATCTTCACAAGCAAAGCTGATTGAGTGACCACTTGCACCTGCGCGACCAGTACGACCAATGCGGTGTACATAATCTTCACAGTCGTCTGGTAGATCAAAGTTAAATACGTGTGTTACCTGAGGGATATGTAGACCACGAGCCGCAACGTCGGTTGCAACCAGTAGGTCGACTTCACCTTTAGTGAATTGCTCTAGGATACGCTCACGTTTTTTCTGTGGAACGTCACCGGTCAATAGACCAACACGGTGTCCATCTGCTGCTAGGTGTCCCCATACAGACTCACACTTATGTTTGGTGTTGGCAAAGATGATCGCGCGATCTGGCCACTCTTCTTCGATAAGCGTCTGGAGTAAAGACATCTTATGTTCATTTGAAGGGTAGAACAGTTCTTCTTGAATGCGGTGTCCTGTTTTTACTTCTGGCTCAACCACAACATGCTCAGGGTTGTGCATGTGTTCGAATGCCAATTCTTGTACGCGGTAAGACAGCGTGGCGGAGAACAGCATGTTCAAGCGTTCTTTAGGCTCAGGCATACGACGGAACAAGAAGCGGATGTCTTTAATAAAGCCAAGATCGAACATACGGTCAGCTTCATCAAGAACAACGGCTTGAATATGGTTAAGGTTAAATACCTTCTGCTTGTAGAAGTCGATAATACGACCCGTTGTACCAATCAGTATATCAACACCGTCTTCTAGCTTAGACAATTGCTTATCATAGCTTTCGCCGCCGTAAGCAAGTGCTGCTTTGATACCAGTGCTTGCGACCAACGATTCAGCATCATTATAGATTTGAATCGCCAGTTCACGCGTTGGTGCCATAATAATCGCACGTGGCTGGTTTGGCTTACGACCTTCATGTTCAGAAGTGGTCAGTAAGTGGTTAAAAGTAGCAGTCAGGAAGGCTAATGTCTTACCTGTACCCGTTTGGGCTTGACCTGCGATGTCTTGGCCGGTGAGCAGTACCGGCAACGCCAAGGCTTGGATCGGGGTACAAAATTCGAACCCTTTTTTCTCCAGACCTTCAGTAATTTGAGGGTGTAAGCCCAAATCGGCGAACTTTTGCTCTGTGATATGCGTCTTTTTCATTGCTATAGAATATCAGCTTAAGCTTGCAATACGAAAGTAAATACATTCCAATAGGGCATCTAAATACTGGTTATCATCCAACCAGTTCCGAAAAAACACATTGGAGTGGAAGATGAGTGATAAGATTTTGCAGCTAACTGATGACGGTTTTGATGCCGACGTAATTAACGCTGCAGGCCCAGTTCTTGTTGATTTTTGGGCAGAATGGTGTGGTCCTTGTAAGATGATTGCGCCGATTTTGGACGAAATCGCAGACGAGTACGAAGGCAAACTCACTATCGGTAAACTAAATATCGACCAAAACGCAGGTACTCCACCTAAGTTTGGTATTCGTGGTATTCCAACGTTACTTCTATTTAAAGACGGTAACGTAGCAGCGACTAAAGTAGGTGCGCTGTCTAAAACTCAACTTAAAGAGTTCCTAGACGCTAATCTATAATAGTTAGATAAGACCGTGCATCGAATAGTGCACGGTTTTGTTTTTTGAATACCAACAAAATCTAGACTAGGCTACTATTTAGTGCTAGTTTATCGCACGTTAATTAAACAAGTTGTCTCTTCTTGGTCGATCCTGTGACCAAATCCATCTTAACCAAAAAACAGATCCTTATTTTGACTAAACAAGTATCCACCACTATGAATCTAACAGAACTGAAGAACAGACCTGTGTCTGATCTTGTCAAACTTGGCGAAAGCTTAGGCTTAGAAAACCTAGCACGTCTAAGAAAGCAAGACATTATCTTCTCCATCCTTAAAGCGCATGCGAAAAGTGGTGAAGATATTTTTGGCGACGGGGTTCTGGAAATACTTCAAGACGGCTTTGGTTTCCTACGTAGTGCGGACAGCTCATACCTTGCTGGCCCAGATGATATTTACGTTTCTCCAAGTCAGATTCGTCGCTTTAACCTACGTACAGGTGACTCAATTGCTGGTAAGATTCGTCCACCAAAAGATGGTGAGCGATACTTTGCGCTACTAAAAGTCAATACAGTTAACGATGACAAACCAGATAACGCGCGTAACAAGATTCTATTTGAAAACTTGACGCCACTACACGCTAACGAGCGTATGGTGATGGAACGTGGTAACGGTTCGACTGAAGATATTACTGCACGTGTTCTTGATCTGGCGTCACCGATTGGTAAAGGTCAGCGTGGTTTGATTGTTGCTCCGCCTAAAGCGGGTAAAACAATGCTGCTACAGAACATTGCTCAAAGCATTGCTCACAACCACCCGGAATGTGAGCTTATGGTACTTCTTATCGACGAACGTCCAGAAGAAGTAACCGAGATGCAGCGACTAGTTAAAGGTGAAGTAATTGCATCGACGTTTGATGAGCCAGCATCTCGCCACGTTCAAGTAGCGGAAATGGTTATCGAGAAAGCGAAACGTCTTGTTGAACACAAGAAAGACGTGGTTATTCTGCTTGACTCTATTACTCGTCTAGCTCGTGCTTACAACACCGTAGTGCCTTCATCAGGTAAAGTACTGACTGGTGGTGTAGACGCAAATGCACTTCACCGTCCTAAGCGTTTCTTCGGTGCTGCACGTAACGTAGAAGAAGGTGGTAGCTTAACTATCCTTGCAACAGCGCTAGTTGATACTGGTTCTAAGATGGACGAAGTTATTTATGAAGAGTTCAAGGGTACAGGTAACATGGAAATTCACCTGAACCGTAAGATTGCCGAGAAGCGTGTATTCCCAGCAATCGACTTCAACCGCAGTGGCACACGTCGTGAAGAGCTTCTAACTAAGAACGAAGAGCTACAGAAGATGTGGATCCTACGTAAGATTGTTCACCCAATGGGCGAAATCGATGCTATGGAGTTCCTGATTGATAAGCTAGCAATGACGAAGACAAATGATGAATTCTTCGATGCGATGCGTCGTCAGTAAATTCTGATAAATCTATTTTATAGAACGCCACCATTATTGGTGGCGTTTTTGTTTGCATTATCTCAGTAGAACAAGCACAATGAGGTAAATGTTACAAGGAGGTTAACATGCAACAAGGAATGTTGTCGTCGGTACTCCTATCAGCAACGCTAATCATTGGTGTACCAGTCGCTACTGCAACGGAAATGCAGCCCCAGCGAGTTGAGCAATGGCTTCAAGAATCACAAGTTCATGACAAGGTCGCAGAACTGCTCCAGTTTGTGATTGAAGATGATATTGATGGACTCAACTTTGCTCTGCAAAGACTTGCTTTGCCTGTCCAAGAAGTTTCCCGTTACTTACTACTTAAAAAGATAGAAGATCAGAATATCATCTTAACGCCTAAGATGGCGCTGTTTGTCGAACAGCAAAAATCTATGGTGCCTACTTATCAAGTATTGGAAAGAGGGGATGGTTATGAGTTTTCTGTCCCAGCCTTTAATTACCCAGCCATTGCTAATCGCTTACTTAAGCAATGGTATCAAGAACAATCGACCCTTGCGTTTGTACTGGATGCTGAGCGTAAGGATTTGACCCTCAAAGATTGGCTTAAGGGCACTGAGTATCAGGTTCAGGCACGAGAAGCGCTATTGATACGTGAATTAGACAGCTTGTCACCAGAGGCGGTCAAAGGATTAACTGATCAGTTGACTCAAGAGGCAGTGACCAGCTGGCTACCGTCATCGGAAGTAATGGTCAGGCTGGCACAAGTGAGTGAAAGTGCTGAGGTGTACAAGCTACTGTGGCTAATGAAAGCAGACTTTAACAGTGAACGTGAATTGGTACGCTTAGCGCGAGTGGGGAACGAGTTTTCGCTTAACCAAGTGATGCAAGCCGCGAGTAACCCAAGTCTTAAAGAACGGGCAATTAGCGAATTAACTAAAGTGCGCCCGATGTCTCCACAAGTTCAGGACTTCTTAATTGCTCGAATGGCCGTTTCCGATGATGCTAAATTCATTGCTAGAGAGCTAGCGAGCCAAGGTTATTCCTCGTGGTTGGAAGAGCTGGCTAGTAGCAATCAGCGAGTTAATAGTCGCGCGATTTTAAGTGTCCTCAGTCAATAGTATTTTGAGATATAACCACAATAAAAAGAGGGATCGGTCGATTCCTCTTTTTTGTTATACTGCCTGCAGATTAACCAGTGCATTAATAGGCCTATGAGTTTTAAGGATTTACGCGATTTTATCGCTCATCTAGAAAAAGAAGGGAAGCTCAAACGCATCCTTCATCCTGTTGACCCTGATTACGAAATGACAGAAATCAGTGATCGCACGCTGCGCGCAGGTGGCCCCGCTCTCTTATTTGAAAACCCAATTGGTTATGACATGCCAGTGTTGACCAACTTATTTGGTACTCCTGAGCGTGTTGCCATTGGTATGGGGCGTCAAGATGTCAAACAACTGCGAGAAGTGGGCAAATTGCTGGCTTACTTAAAAGAGCCTGAGCCACCCAAAGGCTTTAAAGATGCACTGGATAAACTGCCGGTGTTTAAGCAAGTATTGAATATGCCAGCTAAACGACTACGTAAAGCCGCTTGCCAAGAAATTGTGTGGCAAGGTGATGATGTCGACCTAGATAAAGTCCCAGTGATGAGTTGTTGGTCTGGTGATGTAGCTCCGTTACTAACGTGGGGTCTAACAGTTACTAAAGGGCCAAACAAAAAACGCCAAAACCTAGGTATTTACCGTCAGCAGAAAATTGCCAAGAACAAGATTATCATGCGTTGGCTTGCTCACCGAGGTGGTGCATTAGATCTTCGTGATTGGATGGAAACCAATCCGGGGGAACCTTTCCCTGTTTCGGTCGCATTTGGTGCAGACCCGGCAACGATTCTCGGTGCAGTAACCCCAGTACCAGACACGCTATCGGAATATGCATTTGCAGGCCTGCTGCGCGGACGCAAAACAGAAGTGGTTAAATCGATCAGTAACAATCTAGAAGTTCCGGCAAGTGCTGAGATTGTGATGGAAGGCTATATCGATCCAAACGAGTTTGCCGATGAAGGTCCTTATGGTGACCATACTGGTTATTACAATGAGAAAGAAAAACACCATGTGTTTACTATTACTCATATCACCATGCGTAAAGATCCTATCTACCACAGTACTTACACCGGTCGTCCGCCTGATGAGCCAGCGGTCTTAGGGGTCGCACTTAACGAAGTATTCGTTCCGATTCTGCAAAAGCAGTTCCCTGAAATAGAAGACTTCTATCTTCCGCCGGAAGGTTGTTCGTACCGAATGGCAGTAGTGACGATGAAGAAGCAATACCCAGGTCATGCTAAGCGCGTGATGATGGGAGTATGGTCTTTCTTACGTCAATTCATGTATACCAAATTTGTCGTCGTATGTGATGAAAAAGTCGATGCGCGTAACTGGGATGATGTCGTTAAAGCGATGACACAGCATATGGATCCAGTGCGAGATACCTTGTTCATTGAAAATACACCAATTGACTCTCTTGATTTTGCCTCACCGGTGGTTGGGCTTGGTTCTAAGATGGGCCTAGACGCAACAATTAAGTGGGAAGCAGAACTGGTGGGTTCAAAGCAAGAGGATGAAGAAAGTCCTCAACTAACCCAGTCTGAACTAGATGCCTTTATCGAGCAAAATCCAGAAGTCGTTGATATCTATATTCCATCGACCGCAGCGAATAACAGCTTTGCTATTGTTACCATGAATAAAGAGCAAGCAGGGCAATCACAACAGTTGTCCGAAAAGGTTGAACTGTTTCTTCAAGAGCGAGGAGCCCCCAAGTTTATTGTTGTTTGTGATAATGACGTGAACGCTAAAGATTGGAATGACATTATCTGGGCGATCACCACTCGAATGGATCCTGCTCGAGATACTAAACAAGTATCGGCTTTCGAGCAAAATGGTTCACGTTTAGTGTTAGACGCGACGAATAAAGTCGAAGGTAAAGAAGTTGTTCGAGAATGGGGTACACCTATCAAGAAAGATCCTCAACTCGTAGCGAAAATCGATGCGTTCTGGGATAAGTTGGGTATCCTATGAAGCATACCGTCATCTTGCAGCCTGATAACCTAGAATTTGAAGTGCAGGATGGACAAACGGTGTTGGAAGCCGCGCTCAACAATAATATTAATTTTCCACACCGTTGCCAGGTTGGTGCATGTGCTGCCTGTTTGTGTCGTAAACTAGAAGGAACAGTCTCATATCACCTTGAACCAATGCTCACTGATAAAGAGCAACAACAAGGATGGATATTTGCTTGCCAAGCCTTCGCAGAAAGTAAATTAGTGCTTACTTTTGAAGAGTAAGTAAGAGGAACAAAATGACTATTCAATGCAAAGTAAAGTCGATTCAGCCGTTGGCTTGCAATACTTACCAAATCTTATTACACCCGGAAACCTCTGTAGACTTCAAAGCGGGTCAGTACCTGATGGTGGTGATGGGTGAAAAGGATAAAAGACCTTTTTCGATCGCGAGCAGTCCATGTCGTCATGAAGGTGAACTTGAACTGCATATTGGTGCCGCAGAGCAAAATGCTTACGCACTAGAAGTAGTGGAAGCGATGAAAGCGGCCCTTGCGCAAGATGGAGAGATCACTATTGATGCTCCTCATGGTGATGCTTGGGTACAAGAAGAAAGTGAGCGTCCACTACTACTTATCGCTGGTGGTACTGGCTTTAGTTATGTGCGTTCAATTTTGGATCACTGTGTGGCGCAAGAGTTAAACAACGATATCCACCTATACTGGGGTGGCCGTGATGAATGCCAACTGTATGCGAAAGCGGAATTAGAAGAGATTGCCGCGAAGCATAACAACGTACACTTTGTGCCTGTAGTAGAGGAAGCGCCAAGTGAGTGGGCTGGTAAAACTGGCAACGTACTTCAAGCGGTTGAGCAAGATTTTGAATCACTGGCTGAATTTGATATCTATATAGCAGGCCGTTTTGAAATGGCGGGTGCCGCAAGAGAGCAATTCACTTTAAATAAGCAGGCCCAAGCAGAAAGAATGTTTGCTGATGCGTATGCATTTATTTAAAACCCGGTGAATATGGTGAAAAAGGGAGCGTTTTGCTCCCTTTTTGTTTAGTTTTGAATACAAATTCAACGAACGCTCATTTTTGTCATTTTTTTTTGAAAAAGGGGTTGCGCTTAAGTCTGAACTCCCTATAATGCGCATCCACTGACACGGCAGACGCCACAAGGCCTCAGCGATAAGTCAGTAGGATAAATAAGACAATTTAGCCACTTAACTTCTTCAAAAAAGATTTTAAGGAAAACTTCAAAAAAGTGTTTGACACTGAAGTCTGAATCGCTAAAATGCACGTCCACTTTGAGAGAAAGCGCTAACGCTCAGTTCTTAAAGAAAAGCTCTTTAACAATATAAACCTATCAATCTGTGTGGGCACTCGTTGATGATAATCCAATTAGATATTTTTCTTAGTAAAGAGCGGTATCAAATTAGGTTTCAATGAAACGAAGTGACCAATACAAATAATGACTTTCTTTATAGAGAGATGTTATTTGGCACAGTCAATTCATTATCGTTCTGTTGGAACGATAATAGCTTTAAAATTACACAGTAGTTTTGAAGTCAGTATTCATTAAGCCTTACCCTATTAATTTAGGGAATCAAAACTTTTAAATTGAAGAGTTTGATCATGGCTCAGATTGAACGCTGGCGGCAGGCCTAACACATGCAAGTCGAGCGGAAACGACTTAACTGAACCTTCGGGGAACGTTAAGGGCGTCGAGCGGCGGACGGGTG
>NZ_JBRESC010000018.1:0-78816 GCF_056726085.1 Vibrio sp. 2433-A1 | reverse complement strand
TTTTTATTTTCTAACCTTAAACCACCTTCTTTAGAAGGTGGTGATCGTTCCTTTGGGCTATGCCCGAAGAACGCTCATGTTCAAGATGTCCTCGGTTGTAACCAGCAAATGAAGGAAATAAAGAACATGAGCAAATATGAATCCGCCTCACACGTATATTATAGGTGTCAGTACCACATAGTCTGGACGCCAAAATACCGCCTGAAAATCTTGAAAGGCAATTTGGGTAAGGAGCTTTACCGAAGTATCTATATCTACAGTAATATGAAGAACTGTAAGGTTGTAGAGCTGAATGTTCAAGTAGACCACGTGCATCTGGTCGTGAGATTGCCACCTAGCTTGAGTGTTTCGACATATATGGGTTTTGTAAAAGGACGAACCGCAATTCGCTTGTTCAACAAATTTCCGTATTTAAGAAAGAAGAAATTATGGGGTAACAAATTTTGGCAAAGAGGCTACTTCGTTGATTCAGTAGGGATGAATGAGGAAATTATACGTAGGTATGTCCGGCACCAAGATCGTGTTGGAAAGGAAGAAGAAGAGCGTCAGATGCGTTTGGGGTTAGAAAACTAACAGTGAGCCCCCTTTTAGGGGGCCTTTCAAAGCCACCTGCTATGCAGGTGGATTTTTACTTGTATATGACAAAATAAAAAAAGTTTAAATAAATGGTTGAAAAATTTTTACACCTTGGTTAGTGTGGATATCAACAAAGCGAAACAGAAGAGCTTATTAAGTATGCGTAAATTAGTCATGAATATTCATCATCACCATCACCCAGTCTAGTCTTTCGGGAGATGTACGCATACCCGGGAGACAGGAAACTCCCGGAGTCTAAAATCGCAAACTACAAGATTTAGAACCCTCGGGAGACACACTCTTCCGAGGGTTTTTTAGTTTTACAGTTTTTAAAAAGTTTACGAATTACAAAATCTTGCACAGGGATACAGCAATGCAAACACAACGCCTAAGAATCGCAATTCAAAAGAAAGGTCGCCTAAGTAAAGAGTGTCAAACTCTGCTTAAAAAGTGCGGCGTGAAATTTAACATTATGGGTGAGCGCCTGGTTGTGCACTCACTCAATATGCCAATTGACCTTCTGCTTGTTCGTGATGACGACATTCCTGGTCTAATCATGGATGGGGTGGTTGACCTAGGCTTCATCGGTGAGAACGAGCTGGAAGAAGTGCGCCTTGATCGCAAAGCGTTAGGCGAGCCATGTGACTTTGTTCCACTACGTCGCTTAGACTTTGGCGGTTGTCGCCTATCAATTGCTATTGATAAAGACGAGCAGTACAACGGCCCACAAGACCTTGCTGGTAAGCGTATTGCAACGACCTACCCACAACTACTAAAAGCTTATATGGATGAACAGGGTGTTCCATTCTCGACGTGTATGCTAACGGGTTCTGTAGAAGTGGCTCCTCGTGCTGGTCTTGCGGATGCGATTGCTGACCTTGTTTCAACAGGTGCAACACTTGAAGCTAATGGACTTAAAGAAGCGGAAATTATCTTCAAATCGAAAGCGACACTTATTCAACGTACCGGAGAGTTTGATGCAGACAGAACTGCGCTGATCGAGAAGCTACTTACTCGTATGCAAGGTGTACAGCAAGCGAAAGAATCTAAGTACATCATGCTGCACGCTCCAACAGGTAAACTAGAACAAATTAAATCTCTACTTCCGGGCGCTGAAGATCCAACAGTGCTTCCTCTATCATCAGACAAAGACAAAGTCGCGGTACACCTAGTGAGTACTGAAAATCTGTTCTGGGAAACCATGGAGCAGCTAAAAGAACTGGGCGCAAGTTCAATTCTGGTTCTTCCAATCGAAAAGATGATGGGGTAGTCGTGATGAGAACAGTCGTTTGGCAATCATTAAGTGAGACGCAGCAAGATTCTATTCTTGAACGTCCAGCGATCACAGAAGGCGCAAACATTACTGCGGCGGTTTCTGATGTTATCGCTAAAGTACGTAAAGAGGGCGACGCGGCCCTTCAAGAATTAACTGAAAAATTTGATGGTGTAAAACCTGCGTCTATTCGCGTATCTCAACAAGAAGTAGACGAGGCATGCGGCCGCTTGTCAGACCAGATGAAGCAGGCATTAGAGCAAGCTTATGCCAACATCGCAAAGTTTCACAAGGCGCAAAAGCCTCAGCCAATTAAGGTAGAGACTCAGCCAGGTGTTGTATGTGAGCAAGTGACTCGCCCAATTCAAAAAGTGGGTTTATACATTCCTGGTGGTAGCGCGCCGCTTCCCTCAACTGTATTGATGCTTGGTGTGCCAGCAAAGATTGCAGGATGTCACAAGGTTGTGTTGTGTTCGCCGCCGCCGATCGCTGATGAAATCCTTTATGTGGCTAAGCTGTGTGGTATTGATGAAGTGTACAACGTGGGTGGTGGTCAAGCGATCGCTGCCATGGCTTATGGTACTGAATCAGTCTCTAAAGTGGATAAGATTTTTGGCCCAGGTAATGCTTATGTGACCGAAGCGAAGCGTCAAGTGAGTAATGATTTCCGCGGCGCTGCGATTGATATGCCTGCTGGCCCTTCAGAAGTGCTTGTTCTGGCGGATGATACTGCCGATGCGGACTTTATTGCCGCAGACCTACTTAGTCAAGCAGAACACGGTCCTGACTCGCAAGTGGTATTGGTTACGCCTTCTCCTGTTATTGCCGACCAGGTAACCGATGCAGTTCAACGTCAACTGAAAGAACTTTCACGAGCAGATATTGCTGAGAAAGCCTTAGCGTCAAGCTTAATCATTATTTCAAAATCACTGACGCAAGCGGTGTCTATCTCAAATTACTACGGTCCAGAGCACTTGATCGTGCAAACCAAGAACCCACGAGAGCTATTGCCGCTGTTAGATAACGCTGGTTCAATCTTTTTGGGTGACTGGTCGCCAGAGTCTGCTGGTGATTACGCATCAGGTACGAACCACGTACTGCCAACTTACGGCTATACACGTACTTACTCAAGTCTTGGTCTCGCCGATTTTTCTAAGCGCATGACAGTACAAGAGTTGAGCGCAGAAGGCCTGCAGATCTTAGCGCCAACGGTTGTGACAATGGCTGAAGCGGAAGGTTTAGATGCACACAAACGCGCAGTAACGATTCGCGTTGAAAAGTTGGCGTCGAAAGCATAAGGAAGTTTGAGATGGAAAAGCTAGCACGTAAACAAGTTCAAAAACTAACGCCTTATCTTTCAGCAAGACGTATCGGCGGTACGGGTGATGTTTGGCTCAACGCCAATGAATCGCCATTCGACAATGAGTACAAAACCGACTTCTCGCGTTTAAATCGTTACAGCGAGTGTCAGCCAAAAGCGTTAATTGAAGCTTATGCGGCTTATACGGGTGTCAAACCAGAGCAAACACTAACCTCACGTGGTGCTGATGAAGGTATCGAACTGCTTATTCGCGCTTTTTGTGAACCAGGTGAAGATGCTATTTTATATTGCCCGCCAACTTATGGCATGTACTCTATCAGTGCGGAAACCATTGGTGTAGAGCGTAAAACGGTGCCTTTAACTGTAGATTGGCAGCTAGATCTTGATGGCATTCAGCAAAACCTAGATAACGTAAAGTTAGTCTTTGTGTGTAGCCCGAATAATCCAACGGGTAACTTAGTTAAGCGTGAAGATATCGTTTCTCTACTGGAGATGACTAAAGACAAAGCGATTGTCGTGATGGATGAAGCGTACATCGATTTCTGCCCAGAAGCATCGACGGTTGACTTGTTAGCGGAATATCCAAATCTAGCGATTCTGCGTACGCTGTCAAAAGCCTTTGCATTGGCAGGTTTACGCTGTGGCTTTACTCTCGCCAATGAAGAGCTAATCAATGTTTTGCTCAAGGTGATTGCACCGTATCCAGTGCCAATTCCCGTCGCTGAAATTGCGACGCAAGCCTTGTCAGAAGCAGGTTTAGCTCGGGCTAAATACCAAGTGCTAGACCTTAATGCCAATCGCGCTTACCTTCAAGTTGGTTTGTCGATGATTCAAGGTCTGGAGATATTTGAAGGGTGGGGTAACTACCTGCTAGTTAAGTTTCCAGATGGTGATGCATTATTTAAAGCCGCTTGGGACAGTGGCATTATTCTGCGCAACTCGCCAATCGACAATTGTGTTCGCATCAGTATCGGTAGCCGAGATGAGTGTGAAAAAACACTTGGCTTTATCAGAAATTATTACAACTAATGATTAATTGGCTTTTGCCCTTTGCGAGAGCCATCCATTTTAGAAATAAGGAAGTTCGTGTGAGCAAGCAACAAAAAATCCTATTTATTGACCGAGATGGCACCCTTATTGTAGAGCCTCCGGTTGATTTTCAAGTGGACCGCTTAGATAAACTTAAGCTAGAGCCGTTCGTAATTCCAAGTTTGCTATCACTGCAAGACGCAGGCTACCGTTTAGTGATGGTGACCAACCAAGATGGCCTAGGCACTGATAGCTACCCCCAAGACGAATTCGATGCGCCGCACAATATGATGATGGAGATCTTTGAGTCGCAGGGCGTTAAGTTTGATGATGTGCTTATCTGCCCTCACTTTGAAGAAGATAACTGTTCATGCCGTAAACCAAAGCTAGGCATGGTTAAAGAGTATCTGCAAGGTGGCAAAGTCGATTTCCAAAACTCAGTTGTGATTGGTGACCGAGCAACTGATCTTCAGCTTGCTGAAAACATGGCGATTCAAGGGATTCAGTACAACCCTGAAACAATGGGTTGGAAGGAAATTCTTAAACACCTCACGGTAAAAGCGCGCGTTGCTGAAGTCGTTCGTACCACCAAGGAAACCGATATTAAGGTTAAAGTTAACCTTGATGAGCAGGGCAGCAATCAAATCTCGACAGGACTTGGTTTCTTTGACCACATGCTAGATCAAATTGCGACCCACGGTGGTTTTCAAATGGTGTGTAACGTCGAAGGCGATTTGCACATTGATGATCACCACACAATTGAAGATACTGCACTCGCACTGGGTCAGGCGCTGAATGATGCTTTGGGTGATAAACGTGGCATTGGCAGGTTCGGCTTTAGTCTACCTATGGATGAGTGCCTAGCTCAGTGTGCGCTTGACCTGTCTGGTCGTCCATACCTTAAGTTCGATGCAGAGTTCAGCCGCGAACAAGTCGGTGATCTATCAACAGAAATGGTAGTGCACTTCTTCCGTTCGTTAACCGACACCCTTGCGTGTACGCTACACCTATCTTCTGCTGGCGACAATGATCACCACATCATTGAGTCTCTCTTTAAAGCGTTTGGCCGCACATTGCGCCAAGCGGTTAAAGTCGAAGGTAACGAGCTACCAAGTAGTAAAGGCGTACTCTAGGAAGGGCAAGTTATGACTGATCAAAAAGTAGTGATTATTGATACCGGCTGTGCCAACGTCTCTTCAGTAAAGTTTGCTATCGAGCGTCTTGGTTATGCCGTGACGATTTCAAGAGAGCCTGACGTTGTTCTTGCCGCTGATAAGCTATTTCTACCTGGCGTAGGAACAGCGAGTGAGGCGATGAAAAACCTCCATCAGCGCGATCTGATTGAACTCGTAAAGCAAGTAGAAAAACCGCTGCTTGGTATTTGTCTGGGTATGCAGCTACTTGGCAAAGTGTCGCAAGAGAAGGGTCAAAAGGCTGATGAATTGGTTGAATGTCTGGGTTTATGTGAGGGTGAAGTCAAACTGTTAGAAACGGGCGAACTTCCTTTGCCGCACATGGGGTGGAATACCGTTAAGTCGACTCCAGAACATCCATTGTTTAAAGATATCGAAGAAGGTGAGTACTTCTATTTCGTACACAGCTTTGGTATGCCAGTTGGTGACTACACTATTGCTCAGTGTGAGTATGGCAAACCATTTACAGCGGCAGTGCAAAGTGGCAATTACTACGGGGTGCAATTTCACCCAGAGCGCTCTTCGAAAGCTGGCTCAAAGCTTATACAGAACTTTTTAGAGCTGTAATTTTAAAGAATCAAAGGGAAGTAATTCAGTGATTATTCCAGCATTAGATTTAATTGAAGGTCAGGTAGTTCGTTTATACCAAGGTGACTACGGGCAAGTAACCGAATACAAAGTAGACCCGGCAGAACAGTTTAACCTGTACCACCAAGCCGGCGCAGGTTGGCTGCACTTAGTCGATTTAACCGGTGCAAAAGACACCACTGCACGTCAGCTTGATTTAATTGCCAAACTGCTGGCAAGTACCCCGGCCAATATCCAGATTGGTGGTGGTGTACGCAGTGAACAAGATGTGGTTGATTTGCTTGAGGCAGGAGCCCAGCGCGTTGTTGTTGGTTCT
The DNA here is from genome assembly GCF_056726085.1 of Vibrio sp. 2433-A1. NCBI lineage: Bacteria > Pseudomonadati > Pseudomonadota > Gammaproteobacteria > Vibrionales > Vibrionaceae > Vibrio > Vibrio sp. 2433-A1. The sequence continues at coordinate 72,520 of NZ_JBRESC010000018.1, read as the reverse complement.
ACAGCCGTCAAACAGCCTGAGCTAGTTAAAGGTTGGATGGAGAAATACGGCGCAGAGAAAATCGTCTTAGCACTCGATATCAACATTGATGAGCAAGGTGTTCGTAAAGTCGCGATTTCTGGTTGGCAAGAAGATTCGGGTGTCACAATCGAAGCTTTGGTTGATGACTACTTAACGGTTGGCCTAAAACACGTACTTTGCACTGACATCTCACGTGACGGCACGCTAGAGGGTTCCAATGTGGAACTGTACGTTGACCTATGTAAACAGTACCCACAAGTTCAATTCCAATCATCTGGTGGCATCGGTTCCCTTGCTGATATCGAAGCGCTTAAAGGCAGTGGTGTATCAGGCGTGATTGTTGGCCGTGCGCTTCTTGATGGTAAATTTACAGCTGAGGAGGCATTTGCATGCTGGCAAAGCGAATAATTCCTTGTCTTGATGTTCGTGATGGACAAGTTGTAAAAGGCGTTCAGTTTCGCAACCACGAAGTCATTGGCGATATCGTCCCTCTGGCTCAGCGTTACGCTGAAGAAGGTGCTGATGAGTTAGTGTTTTATGATATTACCGCATCGAGCGATGGCCGAGTGGTCGACAAGAGCTGGGTTCAACGTGTTGCTGAAGTGATCGACATTCCTTTTTGTGTCGCTGGTGGCATTAAGTCTGCTGAAGACGCCGCACGCATTTTAGAATTTGGCGCTGACAAAGTGTCTATCAACTCACCTGCGCTTGCGAACCCAGAGCTGATTACTCAGCTTGCTGATAAGTTTGGCGTGCAATGTATTGTGGTGGGTATCGACTCTTACTTTGACAAAGAGACGGGCAAATATCAGGTTTACCAATTTACCGGTGACGAGGCGCGCACTAAAGCAACCAAATGGGAAACCCGAGATTGGGTGCAAGAAGTGCAAAAGCGTGGCGCGGGTGAAATCGTATTGAATATGATGAACCAAGATGGTGTCCGTAACGGTTATGACTTGGAACAGCTCAATATGGTTCGTGAAGTGTGTAATGTACCGCTGATCGCCTCTGGCGGTGCAGGGGCAATGGAACACTTTGCTGAGGCTTATAAGCAGACCAATGTTGATGGAGCGTTAGCAGCATCGGTATTCCACAAGCAAGTCATCAATATCGGTGAACTTAAGCAGTATTTAAAACAACAAGGTGTAGAGGTACGTCTATGAGTTTTGCAGCGACAGAAGTAAATACGCTAGCTGAACGTATTGATTGGGACAAAGTGGATGGCCTTGTACCTGCAATTGTTCAAGACTTTCAATCAAGCCAAGTGCTGATGATGGGGTACATGAACCAAGATGCGTTAGCCAAAACGGGTGAAACGGGCCAAGTGACGTTTTTCTCTCGCACTAAAGAGCGCCTTTGGACCAAAGGGGAAACCTCTGGCAATGTTCTTCAACTAAAAAATATCGCGCTCGACTGTGACAATGACACGCTCCTCGTTAAAGTGGATCCTATTGGACCTACGTGTCACACAGGGACGACAACATGTTGGGATGCTGACAAACAAGAAGAGTCACAAATGGTGTGGCTTCATCAACTTGAGCAGCTACTGGCTGCCCGCAAGGACGCCGACCCAGAATCGTCTTATACAGCGCACCTATATTCGCGTGGTACCAAGCGTATTTCGCAAAAAGTGGGTGAAGAAGGCGTTGAAGTCGCGCTTGCGGCGACGTCGGGCGATAAGGCGGAGTTAGTGTGTGAATCGGCAGATTTGATTTATCACTTGATGGTTCTGCTGCAAGACCAAGGTCTATCGATGAATGATGTGGTGAATAAGCTTAAAGAGCGTCACAAGTAATCATTGTTCAATCCAACAAAAACGCCCTCAATTAAGAGGGCGTTTTTGCTTCTTGAACCTAGCCGTTAGAGTTGTTAGCGCTAACTTAGTATTGTTAGCATTATATTTCGAACAAGAAGTAGTAACTGTAGCCCACGATGAAAGCGGGTATTGCGGAATAAAAGGTTGCAACAAGAGCCGCTTTAGGCGCTAGTGCAATCGCTGGGAACAAAGCATCGCCATCATTGGAGATCGCATTAGCTAATTGGGCAGACAGCGGAGCCGTACCTGAAATGTACAAACTGGTCACAAGGATCTGGGGGCCACACCCAGGCAGCAAACCAACAGCCAAGCCCATTAACGGCATCCAAACTCCCCAGCCAGAGAAAGTTGCGGTAAGGTCAATATGGCCAAAGACGGTGATAAGCTCAAAAGCCATAAAGGCGAGAATAATCCAAGCAGTGACAAAGTTAGTATCTTGCGCTGCTTTTTGTAACGGGTGAGAAGAGACTTGTTTGGTATCTTCAGCGACAGTCGATTCGTAGTCTTTAATCTCTTTGGTTAATGACCAAAGCAGCATACTGACAATGATGAGTACCGCGCCTATCCACTCAATCGTCATTTCTGGTAGTTGAAGAAGTTGATTGATATCGACTTGGAATGAACTAAGAGCGGCGATAAAAGTTGCAGGGACAAGTAACCACTTCCAAAATGCGCCTTGAAGATTGATTGCTCTTTGCTCGATATGACTCGTTGCATGTTTACCGCAGCTAAATCGTTCTGCAAGTGCTGAGACTTTAGGGCGCAGAAAGTTATCGGTATGAATCGCATTGACCACCCAGCCAGAAACGGCGCCGACGAACACGCCTAGAGCAACAATGGCCAACCCAATATCAGGCTGGCTCGCAAGCAACAAGAACGCGGCATCACCCATGGTTGAAGTTAATACGGCAACAATGGCACCAAAGCCAACGCGCCCGCAGACAAACTGTGTAGTAACAATAATCGCCCCGCCGCAGCCCGGAAGCGCACCCAATAAGGCGGCGAAAAAAACTTGGTGATCGCGGGAGGTGCGGTAGAGATTGGCAATCCGATTCTCTTTGTTGATAAAGCTGGACACGTAGTGATAGATCGCCAGGGTGAACGCGACGTAACTCGATACAGTCCAAAAGGCATCAGACAAAGTATTAACGGTCACTTCACGGGTGACGCCACTTGCCATGAGAACAATTAATGAAATGGGTAAAATAAGGCGCTTATACGCAGGTCTAAACTGAGTTACAGATAACCAACTAGGCAATGATTGAGAAAGTCGTAAAGAATCCATAAGCTAGCACAATGTGAATGCGAATTATTATCAAATATATGCTAATGAGAATTATTTGCAATAATAATTTTTAAGAGTATTAACTATGCAGGTTTGCTTACGGTGTGATGAACCACGAAATTAACGGGTTAGTGCTAAACTTATAGGAGAATAGATCGCATTGTTAAGGTCTGTCATGCCTTATACCGAAATATTCTTTTTCAATCCGATGACAAATTATCAAAATCAGGTAAAATGTCGGGTTTGTGAGTAATCGCCCTCTGTTGGGTAGAAATATAGTCAGATAGGAAAAAAGATGATTCTAGTAGTAGGTCACAAGAACCCTGATAGCGATAGTATCTGTAGTGCACTAGTAGCAACTGAACTACTAAAAGCGCGCGGCGTTGAAGCTATGCCAATTCGCCAAGGTGAAATCAACCGTGAAACTCAGCACATTCTAGAAGTCGCGGGTGCAGAAGTTCCTGAACTACGTACTTCAGTAGCTGGTGAAAAAATCTGGCTAGTAGACTACTCAGATCTTGCGCAAGCACCAGATGACGTAGCTGAAGCTGAAATCCTAGGTATTGTTGACCACCACCGTCTAGGTGATGTGATGACTATTAACCCAATGGAAGCTTGGATCTGGCCTGTTGGTTGTACTAACACTGTGCTATTCAACATGTTCAAGATTGAAGGTCATGCAATCACTCCTCAGATCGCAAAACTAATGATGTCAGCTATCCTATCTGACACAGTTGGTTTCGCATCACCAACATGTACACAGAAAGATAAAGACGCAGTTCAAGAACTAGCAGCTATCGCTGACGTATGTGACGTAGATGCATTCATTAAAGATCTATTGATTGCTAAGACAAACATTGAAGGCCTATCAGCAGCTGAGCTTGTTGAGAAAGACCTGAAAGGTTACCCGTTCAATGGACGTGATGTGGTTGTTGGTCAGGTTGAGCTTGCAACTCTTGAGCAAGTAGACGGCATGATCGATGCGCTAGAAGCGGATCTTGAGCGTCGTTGTGCTGAGCAAGGTCTAGCGTTTGCAGCAGTGATGCTAACTGACATCACTACAGCTCAAACTCGTCTACTTTACAAAGGTGAGTGGGCAGAGAAACTGGTTAAGCATGAAGAAAACGGCATGCTAATGATGGAAAACACCCTAAGCCGTAAGAAGCAAGGCTGGCCTTGGCTTCAAACTGAACTGGCTTAATTTCCATAGCCTGATGATTTTTAAACGCCCATGGCTTAGCCGTGGGCGTTTTATTTGGAGGATACAAAATGTCACTATCTCAAGATCAGTTAGAGTCAGTTAACAAAATGCGCCCTGATGAGCGTTTTAACTACTGCGTAAAAGAAATTGCTCAGCATCGTAATGTATGGATTCTTACAGACGAACATGGCTGCGTGATGCTAAACACTGAAGACGAAGATTGCGTTCCAGTATGGCCGCATGAAGAGTTTGCCGCTCAGTGGGCGACGGGGGAGTGGGAGCACTGCAAAGCCGAAGCAATCTCTACCGCTAAGTGGTTTAGCCGCTGGACGCATGGTTTGGAAGATGATGAACTGTCGGTAGTCGTGTTCCCGAATAACAACGAAGAGGGTGTCGTACTTTACCCTGATGAGTTTGAATTCGAATTGAAAAAGCGCATTAAGTAGCCGCAGGTTTTCATTTGGTGGCGCCCTCATAGATGGGCATCACCTTGCCGCTTTCAGTAGCCAATTAACTGAAATAGCTCACCGCTTTTGGCAATCGCAACAGCCTTGTCTAGCGTACCGTCTTGTTGATAGCGTTTGAGTAAGCGTTTGACGATAGGCGTGACTTGTCGCTCTGTCATTCCAACTTTGAGCTCTGGTTCATAGAGTAGTTTGAGCAGCACTACATCAAGAGGCGAAAGTAGATCTTCAGGTGTATTGTCATTAAATATCGAAGGAAACGCGCTGTCGGAGTCGTTGGGTAGACCAAGAGTTTGGGTTATCTCCTCCACCACACAAGCAATCAGTTTTCCATGCATTCTAGCTCGGTCTACGGGAATGACGATTGACGCTGAGACAATCGTGTTATTACTGCCAATTCGATAACCAGCTTTGCAAATCGCACCTCTGACATGTTGAAGAGCGGATTTACCCATCTCTCGCTCAATCTCTTTCTCCCATTTTGCATCATTGGAATAGATCCAAACAATGTTGGCCTCTTTTCGTGAAGAAACCCGTTTAATTGGCAGACCTGTAATACTGCTTAGGTGCCTAAGGTGGGCATTGGTTAGCTCATCATGAAGCTCTCGATCGGCAACGTCATGTTTGACCCAGACTCGAATTGGTTCTTGCCACTTAACAAGCGGTTTTTGGCCAGAAGAGTATTCATTTCTTAATGCGACATCGATAAAGGCTCGAGCGACAAAGTCAGGCTCAAGCCAAGTCTGCTGAGAAGAATAAGCAAATCTAGGAGTGGTAAAGAGTAGGGAGAATAGGCCTAATAATATAGCTGTCCTTAGCATGTCTCTCCTATTTAAAGCATGTTGCCTTATTAAAATGACTTTCAACCAGTCGCTGAGTGATTGGGTGTTCTGGGTATGAAAGAACTTGATGAGTTTCTCCACTTTCAACAACCACGCCCTCGTGCATTACCATGATTTTATCGGTGATGTGTTTCACGACCCCGATATGCTGCGAGACATACACAAAGGATACGCCCATTTCTTCTTGAAGTTCCAGAAACAGGTTGATGATCTGTGAACGCATCGCCATGTCTAAGCCGTTCAGCGCTTCATCGGCAACAATCACGGAGGGTTGTAGAATAAGCGCTCTAGCGAGACACACGCGCTGTTTTTGACCCGTTGCCAGCATTTGCGGATAGAAATAGGCGTGCTCTGGAAGTAAACCAACGCGGAGCAAAGTTTCTTTCACACGTTTAATTCGTGCTTCAGGGGACATGCTGGTATTTCGTTTTAGCGGGCCTTCTAAGATACGACCAATTTGAATTCGCGGATTCAAAGAGGTATTCGGATCTTGGAATATCATCCGAATCAACTTACAACGCGTCGAGTAATCTTCGTGCTCTAACAGCTCGCCATTAACGCGGATCTCACCAGAAGTTGGCTCAATCACACCAGAGAGCATACGAGCGAGCGTCGACTTACCTGAACCGTTTTGGCCAATAAAGCCAATGGTTTGTCCCGCTTCAAGGCTAAAGCTGACGGGTTTGACCGCTTCTTGAATTTTCTTGCGAAACAGACCAGAGCGAGTGATAAACGACTTAGAAAGATCGGTTACTTCTAATAGTGCGCTCATACTTTTTTGTTCTCCCGCTCTTTAGGCGAATGGTTCAATGGGAAGTGACAAGCAAATTTATGGTTCTTAATACGACGAGTCATTGGTATTTCTACACATTGCCGCTGAGCATACGGGCAGCGCGGACCAAGTCGGCAACCAATCGGAAGGTGCTGAAGTGGCGGTATGGTGCCAGGTAACGATTGAAGTTTCTCCTTGTGAGGGATCCAATCACTAAAATCAGGCATCGCCTTAAGCAGAGCAACAGTATAAGGGTGCTTAGGTTTCTCTAGGATCTTTTTAGTATCGGCTGATTCAACCGATTGACCACAGTACATCACGGTAATACGGTTAGCCCATTGAGTGATGGTGGTTAAGTCGTGACCAATCAGCATGATCGAGGTGTTATGGACCTGATTCATACGACTCAATAGGCGTAAGATCTGCGATTGGGTAATTGGGTCTAAGTCGTTGGTTGGTTCATCTGCAATCAGCAATTTCGGCTTCGCCGCGATAGCCATAGCAATCATGATCTTTTGACATTCCCCATCGGTTAACTCGTATGGGTAGCTGCGCATAATTTGCTTGTGGTCTTTAATGCCGACTTTGTGCAGTAGGGCAATCGCCTGTTTTTTACGCCATTTGAAACGCTCCCACCATTTGCCTTGGAATGAACGCGAAGGAATCGCCTCAATCAGCTGGCTACCCACTTCTTCAGATGGGTCTAAACAGGTCGACGGTTCTTGGAAAATCATCGCAATATCACGGGCAATAACGCGTCGACGTTCTTTTGGTGTCAGTTGCAGAAGGTCAATATTGCCTAAGCGCATGCGGTCAGCAGTCACTTTCCAGTTCTCTTTACAGACGCCAACGATCGCTTTTGCAACTAAACTTTTGCCTGAGCCAGATTCGCCCACAAGACCACGTATTTCACCTTCGTTAAGTGTCAGGCTCATACGATCAACGGCTTTCATCATGCCCTGAGGGGTTTCAATTTCAATCGTTAGATGTCGAATATCGAGCAATGGCATTATTCGATCCCCGCATTCAGAGCTTGGCGAACGCCTTCACCAACAAGGTTAATTACAATAACGGTAAACATAATCGCCAGACCCGGTAGCGTCACCGTCCAAGGTGCCAAGTAAATAAGCTCAACAGAGTCACCCAAAATGGCGCCCCATTCCGTACTCGGCGCTTGTGCTCCTAAGCCTAAGAAACCCAGTGCGGTGATGTCGAGAATCGCAATAGACAGCGCTAAGGTGATTTCAGAGGCTATAACAACCAAGATATTGGGTAGAATAGAGTTCCACAGCAAGTAGAAGTCGTTTGCACCATCTAAGCGCGCCGCCATGATGTAATCTTTTTCAACTTCAGTATGAACCGCAATATAGACAGAGCGAATGAAGCGAGGAATCAGCGCCAAGCCGATCGCGAGTAAGATATTGAACTCGCCAAAGCCGAGAAATGCAACGAAGATAATTGCCAGCAACAATGACGGAATCGACATCACGGTATCGAGTAAGTGGTTAAGAGTGCTCGAGAGTAAGCCTTTAGTCATCCCCGCTAATACGCCGATAATACAGCCAATGAATGACGCGATCAGTGTGATGATCACGGCAGCGCCAAACGTGAGCTGCGTGCCTTCAATCAGGCGAGAGAGAATGTCTCGGCCTAAATCATCAGTACCCAAGAAGTACTCGACTGTTCCTGCTGGATTCCACGATGGCGGAATAAGCAGTTCGCCTGTTTGAGCTTGTGGATCGTGTGGCGTTATCCACGGTGATAGCAGCGTGAGGAACACGATGAGTGATAAACACCATAGGCCAAACATCGCCAGATTGTTTGCGCGGAAGCTACGCCAGAAGCGCTCGAACTGAGTAGGGATGCGCTCTACTTGATATACGTTATCGGTTAGCATACCACTCTTTCCTTACCAACGGGTTAATCATAGCGCCAATCAAATCTGACAAGATGTTAGCGGTGAGGACGAATGTCGCAACGACGATAACGCCAGCTTGAATCGCAACGTAATCTTGATTAGAGAGGGCATCAAGTAACCAACGCCCAATACCTGGCCAGTTGAAAATAGACTCCGTGATAATCGCGAGGGTTAACATACTTGAAAGCTGTACGCCAATTTTTGGAATGATGGGTGGAATCGCATTTCTAAGTACATGCTGAGTCACGATCTCACGAGTCGAGAGGCCTTTGATTCGAGCAGCTCGAATGTAGTTTTGTCCCTTCACTTCCGCAACGGAGGTACGCATCAAGCCGATAACCTGTGTTGTCGGAGCTAGTGCTAGCACCAAACACGGCAGAATTAAGTGTTCGATGACACTTTGCAATGCGTGAGCACGGTATTTACCATCGGCAAAGAAAGCGTCAATGAGAGCAAAGCCAGTCACGTGCTCAATCTGGTAGAGTAGGTCATAGCGTCCTGCGACGGGAAATATTTCCCAATGAAGTGAGAATACCATGATCATCAACAGCGCAATCCAAAACAGTGGTGCAGAATAGCCCGACATGGAGGTAAACGAGATTGCGGTATCAATCCATTTACCTTGCTTCATACCGGCAATTGTTCCAATTGGGATGCCGATCAGCAAGGAAATCACAAAGGCAATCAAACACAGCTCCAGCGTTGCTGGGAAGACAACCAGCAGCTCCTCAACAATAGGAATCCCTGCTTTGTTGACGCCAAAGTTTAACTGCATCAATTCACCTAAATAAGTCAGCCAGCCACTCCAGAAATCCTGAATTGCCCAAGGTGATTGAGGCTCTAGTCGCAACAGACTAAAACCGACCATAGTCAAAATAAGCAAGGTGATGATAAACAGATTCAAACGTCGAACAGTGTATAACAGCATTACTGAACCCTCTCGACGGTATCAAACGGCTGAGCATTAAATGGGCTCACTTTAAATCCTTGTAAAGAACGATCGTGAGCTTGCATCTGCATTCCGTGATTGAGCGGGATGACAGGGAACTCTTCGTTCAAAATGTTTTGCGCTTGTTTATATAGGTTAAGTCTATAGCGAGGTTTATCGACTTCTAGCGCAAGATCAAGTAGGAAGTCGAAATCTGGATTACACCAACTCGACACATTTAGACCTGCCCGTTTTGAGTCACATGAAAGTAGCGGTCTGAAAAAGTTATCAGGATCGCCGGTATGTGCGCTCCAACCTGTCAGATAGAGGTCTATATAAGTATTTTCGTTGAGGTTAGTGCGATCGAAACGGTCATCCGTCATTAACTTAAGCTTAATGCCTACATCTGCAAGGTTGGCTTGGATAAGCTCAGCGGTCTTTCTTGGGCTAGGGTTGTAGGCTTTTGGTTCTAGGGGCACAGACATCGTCAGTTCTAGTCCTTTGCTGTAACCTGCCTCTCGAAGTAAAGCGATGGCGTAGTTACGATCATAGCGAATGTGCACCGCATCTTTATGGTATGCCCAAGAAGATGGTGGCAGTACCGAATAAGCCTGACTGCCAGTTCCGTAGTAGACCGAATCAAGGATGTTCTGACGGTTGATGGCGTAATTGAGTGCTTTGCGAACCCGAGCATCATTGAGCGCAGGGTGAGAAGTATTGACTGCTACAAACGAAATATTCATCGCAGGCTTTGCTGTCAACTCAACATGTTCATTTTTTTCGATAATCGGCAGTTGGCTTGAAAGGGGCGAGTTTAGTACGTCACACTCTTTTCTCAGTAACTTAGCTAAGGTACCCGTACCACGCTGTGAAATATCGAACACTACCTGATCCATCTTCGGCGTACCACCCCAGTAACCATTATGGCGCTTTAAACGAATAAAATCGTTCACTTGGTATTCGGCAAGATAAAATGGCCCTGTTCCGACAGGGTGACTGTCGAGCATGCCTTTTTCGTCACTGATTTCTAGCTGTCCTGCATATTCTTTAGAGAGAATTACCGCGTGGCTGGTGGCAATATTTGATAAGAAACTATTGTCGGGGCGACTAAGAGTAAATTTGACGCTGTGTTTTGAGAGAGCAACAACATCGACAACGAGGTTCTGAAAATCGATACCACTAAACCAAGGGTATAAACCACTGCCCACAAGGTGGAATGGATTCGTGCTGTCGATGATACGACGGAAGCTAAAGACAACGTCGTCCGCATTCATTGCGCGAGATGGGGTAAACCAAGCGGTGGTTTGAAACTGAACGTTTTTACGCAGCTCAAAAATGTACTCAGTGCCTTGTTGATTGACTTGCCACGAACTCGCCAAGCTAGGTTTTGGTTGATACGTCTTATTGTCTAACGTCAACAATGTATTGAATAGCTGAGGACTGAGCGTTTCTGGTGTAATACCGCTATCAACCAATTGAGGGTTGAACGTATCTGGTCCACCTTGACCACAATAGACGAAACCCTTCTGATGGATTTTGTCGTGATCAATCTCTTCTCCACAGCCTGCTAACAGACTGAGAGTGAATAAACCTAATGTAAACTGTATGAATACTTTCATAGAAAGAACTTGTCTGGGACAAAGCGCAATGGAACTGACCATTATGCCTTAAGATCCTAATAATTTACCACTATTTGCCGCTTGGAACGATAGTAAAACCACAAATTTGGTGGGTTAACTGTCGTTGGTGAGGTCATGCTTACGAACCATCCCTCGCAATTGGTGATAACTCAGCTCCAAAAGCTCAGCTGCTTTCTTCTGGTTGTACTGACTCTGAACCAATGCTGCCTTAAGTATGAGTTGGTCTTGCTCTTCTTGCCACTGCTTATAATTGAGCGGAAATTGAAATGATTGCACCGTGGCGAGGTCTGGCTTTTGGGCATCGGTGTCTTCGGGGGCTAGCCAGCTTGATTGGAAAGGATCAAAGATTAGATCGTCAATCGGAGTATCTTGCACACCATGTTGATAGACGGCGCGTTCAATCACGTTTTTGAGCTCTCGAACGTTTCCTGGCCATGGATAAGCGAGTAAGTCTTGCTCTGCAGATGGAGTGAATCCAACAAAGTACTCAAAGCCGAGTTCACGACACATTTTGATTGCGTAGTATTCTGCGAGCAGCAAGATATCTTCTTGACGCTCTCTTAGAGGCGGTAGGTGAATGACATCGAATGCCAGTCTATCGAGTAAATCCGCGCGAAAGCCTCCTTGGGTTGCCATTTGTGGAAGGTCTGCATTGGTGGCGCAGACTAGGCGAACATTGGCGTTGAGGAGCTGGTGGCCACCGACACGCTCATATTGACCGTATTCAATCACTCGAAGCAGTTTTTCTTGAACCAGTAAAGGCGCTGTAGCGAGCTCATCGAGAAACAAGGTGCCGTTTTCTGCGCGCTCAAAGCGACCTTTATGACGCCCTTTTGAGCCAGTAAATGAGCCTTGTTCATGACCAAATAATTCAGAGTCAATCAGCCCTTCACTTAATGTCGAGCAGTTGAGCGAGATAAGCGGCTGGTCCCAGCGCTTCGATAAGTAGTGGAGTCGCTGAGCAATCAGTTCTTTACCTGTACCGCGCTCACCAATAATGAGAACAGGACGTTCGATTGCTGCCAATTTAGATACTTTATCCAGTACCGATAGGAAAGCGGGCGACTCTCCAATCAAGTTTTGTTGCATGACTGACTCCGTGGCGAAATTTACCTACTGTTGGTTAAATTCATCACAGGAAGCGAGGGATTGCAATGTATTATTTATTAAGTGTTTGATTTTATGAGGATTAAAAGTTGGCACGTTAATTGGAGTATTACTTAGCATTAGGTAACACCAAATGAATTTATACGGAGTACAGCTGGCTGTGTTCCAATATTATCAACATAAGGAGCCTCGCTATGGGTATTTTCTCTCGATTTGCAGACATCGTTAATTCAAACATCAGCGCTCTATTAGATAAAGCTGAAGATCCAGAAAAGATGATCCGTCTTATCATCCAAGAAATGGAAGACACACTAGTAGAAGTGCGTACTAACTCTGCAAAAGCCATTGCGGATAAAAAAGAGCTAGCACGTAAAGTAGACTCTATTGAAGCGACTATTGAAGAGTGGCAAAACAAAGCGACATTGGCATTGGCGAAACAGCGTGAAGATTTAGCTCGCGCTGCACTGATTGAAAAGCAAAAACTACAAGAGATGCTAAAAGGCCTTCATACTGAGCAAACTTTGGTAGAAGAGACGATTGAAAAGCTAACCGGCGAGATTGGAAAATTAGAAACCAAGATCACTGAGACTCGCGCCAAGCAACAAGCATTAGCCATTCGTAGCCAAACAGCATCAAACCGTCGTGACGTGCAAAAACATCTTCACACGGCAAGAACAAGCGAAGCGATGGCGAAGTTTGAGCAGTACTCGCGTAAGATTGATGAAATGGAAGCGGAAGCCGACTTGTACGCGAAAACCGGCAACGCCAAATCGCTTGATCAGGAATTTGCCGAGCTTCAAGCGCAAGATGAGATTGAAAAAGAGCTAGAGAAATTAAAACAGCAAATGGAAGATAAAAAGTAATTCCAATTTGTTTTTGTTAGTTTAGCTAGGTAGATGGGTGCTAAGCCCACTCATCCTACCCATTTAAGGAGTTATATATGTCGTCATTTCTGATCGCTGGCCCGTTAATTGTCTTTCTCATTTTCGTTGCCCCGTTGTGGTTGTTTTTGCATTACAGAAGTAAAAAGAATGCCAGCACTGGGTTATCGCAAGAAGACTTGCAGCGTCTAGAGTCGCTATCTGAGAAAGCGGAAAACATGCAAAAGCGCGTCGATACGTTAGAGCGAATTCTCGATGCGGAGTCGCCAAGTTGGAGACGCCGTTATGACTAAACGAGAGCTTTACAGAGATACGCTCAATGGTAAGATCTCCGGGGTTTGTGCCGGTCTTGCTAACTACTTTTCATTAGAAGTGTGGTTAGTGAGAATTCTAGTGATTTCTGCGGCGTTATTAGGAGGGAGCTTCCTAGTATTGCTCGCCTATATCGCAATGACGCTTATGCTTGAAAAGCAGCCGAAAAATTATGTTGAAGCGATGAAAGCAGAGCAAGAGCACAAGCTGAAAAATAAACCATGGAAGCGAGGCCAGACGCCAGAGTTATTGCTAAACACAATAGAAAAAGATTTCTCTCAGCTAGAAAATCAACTACGTAATCTAGAGGCGTATGTGACCTCTGATGCATTTAAAGTCGATCGAGAGTTTAAATCGCTGTAACTCCACTTTTTAAGGCACTCTATGCTTAGAGTGCTTTTCCTATAATTATTCTTTGTTCGCTTTTGCGACATTGTCGGCATACCCAAGCAAATTATTAATTTTCATAGTAATTTACTGCCATCGCTATGGAAGTCACGTTAGCCTTCATCTATCTTTGTACCTAATAGATACAAATGGATGATTGACTATGCATAAATCTGTATTGCTTCTTGCAATAACGGCTGCTTTGAGTGGCTGTGGCAAGGAGCTTCCACCTGTTCCTGAGCCTGATTCTAGGCCCGCAAAGTTATTTACAGTTTCCGTTGGCAATGCCCAGTTTGAGCGAACTTTTCCTGCAACGTCTGAAGCTGGTGATAAAGCTGTACTCGCGTTTCGCGTACCTGGCCAAATGCAATCGATAGATGTATTGGCTGGACAACCGGTTAAAAAAGGCGATGTACTTGCATCCTTAAACCCTGATGAGTACACCTTGCTGGCTAAACAAGCCGAAGCGCAATTTCGTCTAGCGGATGTTCAGTACCAGCGTTACAAAAAGCTGCGTAAAGATAAAGTCGTCTCTGAACAAGACTTTGACCAAGCGAAAGCTAACCACAACTCTGCAAAAGCGACGTTAGAGCAAGCGAAAGCCAATTTACGTTACACTCAGCTTGTGGCTCCTTATGAAGGAACCATCTCTCTTATTCCTGCAGAAAACCATGAGTACATTGCGGCGAAGCAAGGCGTGATGAACATTCAAACCAACCAACTGATGAAGGTAATTTTTCAACTACCGGACCATTTGTTGAACCGATTTGCCAGTGGTGTGAACTTAACCGCGACCATGACGTTTGATGCCTTTCCACAAAATCAGTACGAGCTAATCTTCCAAGAAGTCGACACTGAAGCCGATCCTAAGACGGGTTCGTATAAGGTGACCATGGTTATGGAAAGACCAAGTGATGTAGGCATTTTACCCGGCATGGCAGGCGCAGTTCATGTCGCGGTTGAGTCGACTGGCGCAACTAGAATCCCAGAGTCAGCGCTGATGGATGAAAATGGCCAGATGTATGTATGGCGCGTTGATGAACAAGGCATAGTCGCTAAGGCTCAAGTCGAGCTCAATGACAAGCGCCAAGTTGAAAGCGGCTTAAATGAAGGTGACCAGATCATTACTTCTGGTGTGGCAGGGATCGAACCGGGAATTAAGGTTCGTGAATGGGTTAAAGAGCGAGGCCTATAAGATGAAGCAATGGATGAATCTCTGCGCATTGTCGACGGCAGCGCTTTTGGCTGGTTGTGGTGGTGAACTACAGTATGTTGATTTTGGCGTGCCTAAAGTGAAGGTGCTTGAACTTTCCAATAGTGATGTACAAGAAGACAGGCTTTATTTCCCTGCAGTAGCGAATGCCGCTGAACGTTCTCATTTAAGCTTTCGAGTGGCCGGGGAGATAAGCAAGATTTATGTGAAAGAAGGTGATCAACTTAAAAAAGGCGATTTGATTGCTGAGCTTGACCCAACCGACTATCAATTGGACGTGGACAACGCCACCGCTCGGTACAGCGTAGTCAATAGCCAGTACAAACGCTCAAAGCCTCTGGTAGAGAAGGGGCTGTTGGCAAAATCACAATTTGATGAAATTGCCGCCAACAGACAGATCGCTCTAGCTGAGCTGGAACTTTCCAAGCTGCGTCTGTCGTTTACCAAACTAAAAGCGCCAGTAGACGGGATAATCTCTCGCGTCAGTACGGATCAGTTTGAGAATATTCAAGTAGGCCAGCAAGTAGTGAACATTCACAGTGTCGAGGACGTTGAGGTATTGATTCAGCTCCCTGACCGCCTGTACATTAATCAACCAAGCCAAGAGGCGCTTGAAAAGGTTAATGCGCTTGTGAAGGTTCCGAGCGGCAATGAATACAGCGCGCAAATTAAGGAGTTCACCACTGAGCCAGACCCTGCCACAGGTACTTTTACGGTGACGTTATCGCTGCCAATGCCTGAAAATGAATACATTCTCGATGGCATGGCGGTATCGGTGACCTCGAAAGGTGAAGACATTGGCCTTGACCTTAATGCGGGGGTACGCATCCCGATTGAAGCGATTTTCAACGGTGATGGTGATGATCTTGGACGGGATAATAAATACGTTTGGGTTCTCAACTCAGATAACACGGTAACTAAGCAATTAGTGAAAACAGGCAAAGCGAGTAAAGATGCTGTGCAGATTTTAGAAGGTTTGACTAATGAGCAAGTCGTTGTGATTGCGGGTATGTCGCGATTAACCGAAGGACTGGAAGTTGAAGTGATCGAGCAGGAGGCTGGTAATGAGTGATAACAAAGTGAACTCGCCTCAAAGCGATGACGATATCACAGGGATCGCGGCGTACTTTATCCGCAACCGAGTGATCAGTTGGATGATTTCACTGATCTTTCTTATCGGCGGTGCAGCGGCTTTCTTTGGCTTAGGCCGACTAGAAGATCCGGCGTTTACCATTAAAGATGCGATGGTGGTGACCTCTTACCCAGGGGCAACGCCTCAGCAAGTGGAAGAAGAGGTGACTTACCCGCTTGAGAAAGCGATTCAGCAACTGACCTATGTTGATGAAGTGAACTCCATTTCTAGTCGCGGGCTATCTCAGATCACCGTGACCATGAAAAATAACTATGGTCCTGATGATTTACCGCAGATCTGGGATGAGCTACGTCGTAAAGTTAATGACTTGAAAGGGCAATTGCCGCCGGGGGTGAACGATCCTCAGGTTATCGATGATTTCGGTGATGTTTACGGGATCTTATTAGCGGTAACAGGTGATAGTTACAGCTATAAGGAATTGCTTGATTACGTCGATTACTTAAGGCGTGAGCTAGAGCTAATTGATGGAGTGAGTAAGGTCTCGGTATCAGGTCAGCAGCAAGAGCAAGTCTTTATTGAGGTGTCGATGAAGCGCTTAAGCAGCTTAGGTCTCTCGCCAAATACCGTATTTAACTTACTCTCGACCCAGAATGTGGTCTCTGACGCAGGGGCGATCCGAATTGGTGACGAATATATCCGTATTCATCCAACTGGCGAGTTCCAAAATGTCGACCAGTTAGGTGATTTGATCATTACTGAAAGTGGTGCTCAGGGCCTCATCTACTTGAAAGACGTGGCAGAGATTAAGCGTGGCTATGTTGAAGTGCCGACCAATATCATCACGTTCAATGGTGACCTTGCGCTAAACCTTGGTGTGTCATTCGCTCAAGGGGTCAACGTGGTTGAGGTGGGTAAGCGCTTTGATCGCCGCTTAGCAGAATTGAAGTTCCAACAACCTGTTGGCGTTGATATTTCTGAAATCTACAGCCAGCCAAAAGAGGTAGATAAATCCGTTAGCGGCTTTGTTGTCAGTCTAGGTCAGGCGGTTGCGATTGTAATCATTGTTCTGCTGTTCTTTATGGGCTTACGCTCTGGTCTATTGATTGGTTTGATTCTTCTGTTGACGGTACTGGGTACCTTTATCTTTATGAAGTATTTTGCCATCGATCTACAGCGTATTTCGTTAGGTGCGTTGGTTATCGCGCTGGGTATGCTGGTGGATAATGCCATCGTGGTCGTCGAAGGGATATTGATAGGGACGCAGAAAGGCCGCACTAGGATGCAAGCGGCCACCGACATTGTTACACAAACCAAGTGGCCACTGTTAGGTGCAACGGTTATTGCTGTTACCGCGTTTGCACCAATCGGTTTGTCTGAAGACGCAACTGGTGAATATTGTGGAACTCTATTTACCGTGCTGTTGATATCGTTAATGCTAAGTTGGTTTACCGCTATCTCGCTGACACCGTTTTTTGCTGACATCTTCTTTAAAGGTCAGAAGTTCAAGCATGATGGCGAAGATAGTGACCCATACAACGGTATGATTTTCGTGCTGTATAAGGGCTTCTTAGAGTTCTGTATGAAGCGCGCATGGTTGACGGTCATTGTCTTGATTCTCGGTCTTGCTGCTAGCATTGCAGGCTTTACGCAAGTCAAACAGTCATTTTTCCCTTCATCAACAACGCCAATCTTCCAAGCGGATATTTGGCTACCAGAAGGGACAGACATTCGTGCAACTAACACCAAATTAAAGGCGTTAGAGTCATGGATTTCGGAGCAAGATGGCGTCGATCATATCACCACCACCGCAGGTAAAGGCCTACAGCGCTTTATGCTGACTTACGCGCCTGAAAAGAGCTATGCTGCCTATGGTGAGATCACGACTCGCGTGACGGATTATGAAAAGCTTGCTGGTTTGATGGCGAATTTCAGACAGCATCTTGAGAAAAACTTCCCAGAGATCAACTACAAGTTGAAGCAGATCGAATTAGGTCCAGGTGGCGGCGCTAAGATTGAAGCTCGTATTATTGGCTCTGACCCAACGATATTGCGTGGTATTGCCAAACAAGTTGAAGAGATCATGCACGCTGACCCAGGTGCGACCAACGTTCGACATGACTGGCGTGAGCGTACTAAGGTACTAGAGCCACAGTTTAACGAAAGCCAAGCTCGTCGTTACGGTATCACTAAGTCTGATGTGGATGAGTTCTTAGCGATGTCGTTCTCTGGAAAAGCGATCGGTGTTTATCGTGACGGTACAACCTTGATGCCGATTGTAGCTCGTTTGCCGGAAGATGAACGTGTCGATATTCGCAATATCGAAGGGATGAAGATTTGGAGTCCTGCGCTGAGTGAATACATCCCATTGCAGCAAATTACAATGGGTTATGACCTGCGTTGGGAAGATCCAATTATTGTGCGTAAGAACCGTAAACGTATGCTAACGGTTATGGCGGATCCTGACCTTCTTGGTGAAGAGACCGCTTCGACATTACAGAAACGTTTAATGCCACAAATCGAAGCGATTGAAATGCCGCCAGGCTACTCGCTAGAGTGGGGGGGGGAGTATGAGTCCTCAGGTGACGCATAAGCTTCACTATTTACCACAATGCCGATGGGTTACTTGTTTATGTTCCTAGTAACCGTGTTCCTATTCAACTCGGTCAAAGAGCCGTTGATTGTATGGTTAACGGTGCCACTGGCGATCATTGGTGTAACCACGGGTCTGCTCGCTCTGAACACCCCGTTTGGCTTTATGGCGCTGCTCGGTTTCTTGAGTCTATCGGGTATGCTACTGAAAAACGGTATCGTACTGCTGGATCAGATTGAAATTGAAATGAAGTCAGGTAAAGACCCATATCTAGCGGTTGTTGACGCATCGCTTAGTCGTGTACGCCCGGTATGTATGGCGGCAATCACCACTATCTTAGGTATGATCCCACTACTGCCTGATATCTTCTTCAAACCAATGGCGGTGACCATCATGTTTGGTTTAGGCTTTGCCACTGTACTGACACTTATTGTCGTACCTGTGTTATATCGTCTATTCCACAAAGTCAAAGTGCCAAGTTAAAGAATAACAACGAATCAAGCGCCCCTGACTATGTTAGGGGCGTTTGTTTTTAAGGAGATATTAGATGAGCAAGGATACAACCTGTGCATGGGCAATGAACCACGAACTAGAGCGCGAATATCATGATGCTGAGTGGGGCGTTCCGGTTTACGATGATACCGTCCTATTTGAGTTCATTACCTTAGAGGGCGCACAAGCGGGTCTCAGTTGGATTACCATTCTTAAGAAAAGAGAAGGGTATCGTGCGGCATTTGAAGGCTATGATTTGAACATTCTAGCCAGTTATGATGAGTCACAAGTTGAGCGAATCATTGAAAACTTCGATGTGGTTAAGCATCGGGGCAAGATTAATTCTGTGTTCAGTAACGCACGCGCAGCTTTGGCTTTAAAAGAAGAGTATGACAGCCTATCTAATGCGCTTTGGCAGTTTGTTGATGGTAAACCTATCATCAATAACTGGACGGAAATGAGCGATGTTCCAACTTTTACTGAGCAATCAAAGGAAATGAGTAAGTTCTTAAAGAAAAAGGGCTTTAAGTTTGTCGGCGAGACCATTTGCTATGCGTTCATGCAGGCGGTGGGTATGGTCGATGACCATTTAGTTGATTGTCCGAAAAAGCGTCGATAGCGAGAATTGACAGCTGGTTTACGCTGCCAAGTTCGTATGGCTAACGGCTTTGGTCATGAATTCGTTCAAGGTCTTCGACACGCCTCAGTTGGGTTAAAGCGCAAGTCAGGACAAGCGAGTTGCGGTTTTTATTAATAAAATTAGGTTGTTAAAAAGCCTCGCGAACGAGGCTTTTTGGTGGTTGTGCTTAAGTCTATAAGCTTTAGGCTGTTGCTTCTTTCTCTAAGATCAACGCATTGTAGCGCGAGAATCCTGCTTCTAAGTCGGCGATCAGGTCATCGACATTTTCTAAACCGATGTGTAGGCGAACCAAAGTGCCCGAAAAGTTCGGGTTAGCCACGGTACGTAAGCTATTAAAGCTCTTTGGCTCGTTGGCTAGAATAAGGCTCTCATAACCACCCCAAGAGTAACCCATGCTGAAGTGCTTCATGCCATCCAAAAGTGCAGTAGTCGCTTGCGGGTAAGTTGTCTTCAGGACAAATGAAAACAGGCCATTACCACCGGTAAAGTCACGTTTGAAGAACTCATGACCAGGGCAAGTTTCAAGTGCAGGGTGGCGGACATGATCCACTTCTGGGCGAGATTGCAGCCACTTGGCCACTTTTACACTGTTTTCTGCGTGTTGGCGAAGGCGCACATCCAGCGTTCGGATACCACGTAAGCCCAAATATGCATCATCAGGAGAAACACATTGGCCCATCAAATAGCTTTGCTCGCGTAGTTGATCCCAATACTTCTCGCTGGCGACTGCTGTACCTAACATGACATCTGAGTGGCCAACGATGTACTTGGTGGCCGCTTGAATCGAGATGTCCACACCGTGCTCAAACGGTGAGAAATTCACCCCAGCAGCCCACGTATTGTCGAGCATCACGATGATATCTTGCTCGTGAGCTATCTTGGACAATGTCGGGACGTCTTGAACTTCCATGGTGATTGACCCCGGAGATTCCAAAAATAGAACCTTGGTATTGGGTTTAATCAGGTCGCGGATGCCTTCACCAATGGTCGGTTGGTAATAAGTGGTTTCGACGCCCATCTTTTTCATGATGGTGTCACAAAAATCGCGAGTTGGCTCGTAACAGGTATCAACCATCAAAATATGGTCGCCAGTTTCAACAAACGAAAGAATAGCATTGGCGATGGCTGCAGTACCACATGGGTAAAGGGCACATCCTGCACCACCTTCTATTTCTGTCATTGCATCTTGGAAAGCAAAGTGGGTATTGGTGCCACGGCGGCCATAGAAAAGCGTTTTATTGGCGCGGTTAATTGTCGCTTGCTGCTTTTCCGCTACAGTATCAAATACGATGGTTGACGCGCGTTGTACCGGAGGGTTTACAACGCCGTTGGTCCACTTCTTATCTCGACCAGCGGTAACGTATTTGGTCTGCTTGCTCTCTGACATTGGAAGTCCTTATCTAATCACATATTGCCTTATTTAAACCATGGCAAAGCGTGAATAGCAAGCCCGATTAAAGTAGCGGATTGAATAGATAGAATACGCGCTCCAAAAAGCGTGAAGATAACGTACGTTTTTTCCACTGGTCAAAGTCGATTTGGTGTGAATTGTCGATATAGCTTTGCTGTAGCCAAAACATCTCTTTGGTGAACGCTTCGTCGTCGATCGCCAAAGTCAGTTCAAAGTTGAGCCACAAACTGCGCATATCCATATTAACCGTGCCCACTAAGCAGAACTGTTCATCGATCACCACTGATTTGGTGTGCAGTAGTCCACCGTAGAATTCGAAGATCTTAACCCCTGCCGATAGGAGCTCACTGTAAAAAGCGCGAGACGCCCACTGAACCATCATAGAGTCATTTTTATGCGGGATGATCAACTCAACATTGATTCCCCTTTGTGCGGTCATTTTCAGTGTTTCTAGTAGATCAGAACTTGGCACAAAGTAAGGGGTAGTAATGCGTACAGATTGATTTGCTTGATTAATCGCTAGCGTCAAAACTTGAGAGATCAAATGCTCAGGCATACCAGGGCCTGACGGCACCACTTGAATAGGGTGCTGTGGTTCATTCGGTTTGATCGAGCATTCTGGTGATTTCGGGAATTCGCGCGATCCCGTTTCGACTTCCCAGTCCCAGCAGTGTATAGCTGACAGAACGTTCACTGTTGGCCCGGTAATACGCACCATAATATCAATCCATTGACCAACGCCAGAATTTTGTTTGAAGTAGGCTGGATCGACTAAGTTCATTGAGCCTGTGTAAGCAATCTTCTCATCGATAACAATAATTTTACGATGTTGTCGCAAATCGAGGCGTCTTAGAAAAATACGCCAAGGACTGACTTCAAGCGCTTGCACCACTTCAATACCCGCAGTACGCATCATTTGAGCCCACTGACTACGGAAAAAGCGTGGGCTGCCTGCTGAATCTAGTAATAATTTAACATCTACGCCTCTTTTTGCCGCGCGGATAAGCGCTGATGCAACGGAGTCTGCCAATCCTCCCGGATGCCAGATATAGAAGACTAGACGAATGCTCGTTTGTGCATTTTCTATATCTTCAATGATCGAATGAAGGATTTTATCGGGTGAACTTTGCAAAGATAGTGAGTTGCCCGAAAGAGCTGGTAAACCTAAGCGATTGTTACAAAGTTCATCTATTCGGTAGATGTGGCGGCCAAAGCTTTCTGGAGAGTGCGCGTGACAGTTATTGAGGCTTGCGAACCACTTGGCAAAGGGGGCGAGCATCTCTTTGGCACGTTCTGCACGTTTGCGGCCTAAGTTGAGTTCTCCAAACATGAAGTAACACGCAACTCCGACAATTGGGATGATATAGATGATCATCAACCAAGCTAGAGAAACACTAACCGCACGTCGCTTAAGAACGACGCGAATTGTCACACCTGCGACTAGAATCCAGTAAAAGGCAATCCCTGCAAGTGTAAGAAAGTGATAAAACTTTTCCATTCAATAACCTAGAAGTGTATGGCACTCCCAATAGTAGAACTCAACAGGAACAACAACAAGCAGGATTTTTGCAAATCAGCTAATCATGGCTATAGATAAACAAATAGGACAGATATGTTAGGGGACTGTTAAAACTGGTGTGTAATGAATGTTGAAGGCTAAAAAAACAGCATTTAAACATATTAATTACATTTGTGATGGGAAAATATACTTTTTGGACTTCCAATTTTATTCTTAAACTGGTTTACTTGCTACAACGTTAGCGTCACTCAAAATTCTAATAAGTGTAAAAATAAATTTACAATCACTTTTCTCGACGCCTAACAGAAGCAAACACAACTTATAAAATGATTTTAATGGAGTAAATCGTGGCTACTAGTTCAAGTGCACAGCCCCGTGATACGTGGGGGTCTAAATTAGGCTTCGTAATGGCTGCAGCAGGTTCAGCTGTAGGTCTTGGCAATATTTGGAAGTTTCCTTATACCGCGGGTGAAAGTGGTGGTGGTGCATTCGTTGCTATCTACCTAATTTTTGTAATTTTTATCGGCTTTAGCGTAATGCTTACAGAATTCGCTATTGGTCGTAAGACAGGTCTATCAGCAGTAGGTGCGTTTAAATCGACTGACCGTCGTTGGACATTTACAGGTGTTATCGGCGTATTAAGTGGTCTACTGATCATGGGTTTCTACCCTGTAGTAGGTGGCTGGGCGCTAGCATACATCTTTAAAGTAGGTGGTGGTCTACTAAACACGCCAGAAGCAATCGGTGATAGCTTTGGCGGATTCATTTCTGATCCGGTTCAACCGCTAATGTGGATGGGTATTTACCTGTTCCTAAACATCATTATCGTAATGAAAGGTATTTCTGGCGGTATCGAGAAAGCGGGTAAAGTCCTAATGCCTCTCCTATTCTTTATCCTGATCGTTGTATCAGTGAAGGGTCTGATGCTACCGGGCGCAATGGCAGGCCTTGAGTTCTTATTCATGCCAGACTTCTCGAAAGTAGACAGCAATGTCGTTCTAGCGGCGTTAGGTCAGGCATTCTTCTCTCTAAGTCTAGGTATGGGTTGTATGATGACATACGGTTCTTACCTGAAGAAGAAAGAGAACCTAATTCAAACAACCGGTATGGTTACGGCAATGGACACAGGTGTTGCAATCCTAGCGGGTGTAGCAATGTTCCCTGCAATGTTCGCATTCGGTATGGAGCCAGCAGCAGGTCCAGGTCTAGTATTCGTAGTTGTACCTCAACTGTTTGCTGAGATGGGCGGCGTAATTGGTCTTCTATTTGCTTTGATGTTCTTCGTCGGCCTAACAGTAGCGGCACTGACGTCTTCTGTATCTCTGCTAGAGGTTGTGGTTTCTTACCTAATCGATGAAAAAGGCCTGAAGCGTTCAACAGCGGTTATCTCTGCAAGTGTAGTAATGGCAGCGTTATGTGTGTTCGCATCACTATCACTAGGTGGTGTAGGTCCAACACTATTTGGTACTGGTGCATTTGATATCTTCGACCTACTAACAGATAAGATCTTCCTAGCTGTTGGCGGTATGTTGGTATGTATCTTTGCAGGCTGGCGTCTAAACCGCGCTGATCTAGAGAAAGAGATTACTAACGATGGTGAAGTATCTTTCCCACTGTTCGGTCTATGGTACAACCTAGTTAAGTACGTAATACCTGTAGCAATTGCAATCGTAGCGTTTATGGGCATCAAGTCTGGCTTTGATAGCGGCAAAGGTGCAATCATGCTGTTAGGTATTGGTATCATCGCACTAGCAGGTGTGTTCTCTAAGAAGCTTTAGCTCTTCAGTAGCAAAACGATATAGTTCAAAACCTCCCAAACGGGAGGTTTTTTCGTTTCTAGTAATAACATTCCTCAAGAATCGTTCATTTCCGCCGATAAGTAAGAAATATCCTACGTTTACTTAAGCATTGAGTATAGGAAGGTGCATAGTGAAATGGTCTGTTCGAAGTAAGTTGTACGTCGGTTTTGGCTGTATTCTTACCATTATGACTATCATGGCGGGTGTCATCTGGATGGAAGTGACCAAATCACATGCCGTTGCTGATGAAATTAGAAAAGATGATGTGCCTGAAGTGGTTGGCTACTTGATCCTAATTGATGAAGCCGGTGATGTGTATCGAGACGCGACAGGATCAATTACTGGCGTGCCGGGTGCACTTAGCGATTACAAAGCCAATAAGCAAGAGTTCGCTGATGCAATTGCACACGTGAAAACATTAGAGACTCCGGGGAAATCTGATTATCAACGTGTTGAAGAAATTGAACAACTGATGCATGGTTTTACGCAAGGGTTTGAGCGAGATATCGTACCTTTGTTGGGTAACAAAGATGCCTTAGAGCAAGAAATCTCAGCGCTGCGTGCGCTGTACGAATCGTACTTAGCACCAATCGAAGCGCTGTTGGATGCGGCTTCTTCAGAAGAAATTGAAGATACGGACAACTCTCTGCTTGGCTTGACCGAATCATTTAACACCATTGAAAATACGATCTTAATTTTGTTTGTTATCGCTTTGATCCTTACTTGCTCTATTGCGTTCGTGCTTTCAAATTCAATTACCACGCGATTGACCAAGTTAGATAGTGTGGCGCAAAAGGTCGCTAACGGCGATCTGACTGCAGAAGATATTGCCGATAAATCGGGCGATGAGTTGGCCAACCTGGCGGCGTCAATCAATATGATGCAAGCATCACTCACGACTTTGATCGGCGGAATCTCTGCCGTGGCGAATGAAGTGAAGAGTGTCACGGGAGATCTTTCTAATGTTAGCCAAGACATCGTTCATGGCGCGTCATCTCAAGCAGATAAGGCCAATTTGATTGCAACTGCCGCAGAACAACTTAGCCTAACGATTTCAGAAGTCGCACAACAAGGCTCAGCTACCTTTGAAGAAGCTCAGCGCTCAGAACGTAGCGCTGAATCGGGTCGACAAGTCATTACTGAGATGGTGGACACCATTCAGCAGGTAAGTTTGCAGATGACAGAAATGTCGACGCAGATGAACGGACTTGGTCAGCACAGTGGGCAAATTGGTTCAGTCATTCGAGTAATTGAAGAAATCGCTGAACAGACTAACCTACTGGCGTTAAACGCTGCAATTGAGGCTGCTCGAGCTGGTGAGTTTGGTCGTGGTTTCGCTGTTGTTGCTGATGAAGTTCGAGCTCTGGCTGAACGAACGACCAATGCGACCAAAGAAGTGGGCGGCATTATTCAGCAGATTCAATCAGGCACTCAAGAGGCCGTGACTTATACGGTTGAGAGCTGTCAGTTGGTTGAAATCGGCGTAGAGCGTAGCTCTGGAGCGGTCAGTGCGCTAGAAGAAATCGTTGCAGGAGCCGCCAACGTGCAGGAGATGGTTAACTCGATTGCTACTGCCGCAGAAGAGCAGACTGACGTGACTAAAGAAATTGCCGCAGATATTACTGCGATCAGCGATATATCAGAGCGCTCTCTTCAACTGGCAACTAGCAGTTCACAAAACGTTGAAGGATTAAACTCTAAAGTTGCTGAGTTAGAGCTACTGGTGGGTAAATTCAAACTAAGCTAGCACCTAACTGGTTGAGAACCGCACACTTGAAACTGGCTTTCACTGGGATTACGGGTATACTCGTGCGTCCAAAGTGGAGCCAGTTTTAATGTTCGATATCTTACACACTCACACTGATTTTATTGTCATCAGCAAACATCCAAATGTATCAGTACATAAGGATGATGGCGATACCATGTTACTGCAAGAAGTTGCCAAACAGACCGGTGACGCAAAGCTTTATCTCATCCATCGTTTAGATAAAATGACCTCTGGTATTTTGCTCTTGGGGCGCAGCGCTTCTTCTGCCAGTGAACTCTCTCAGATGTTTGCTCAGCGTAGCGTAGAAAAGTACTATCTTGCGATTGGGAGTAAGAAGCCGAAAAAGAAACAAGGACTGGTGAGTGGTGATATGGAGCGCTCACGCCGCGCTTCGTGGAAGCTGCTTAACTCTCAGACTAATCCTGCCATTACTCAATTCTTCACACTGGCGGCAGAGCCGGGTGAAAGACTTTTCTTATGTAAGCCACATACTGGAAAAACGCACCAAATTAGGGTTGCGCTCAAATCTGTCGGTTCAGGGATTGTCGGTGATCCTATTTACAATGCAGGCTCTGAGTCGGATCGTGGTTATTTGCACGCTTTTGCCCTTCGCTTCACTTATCAACATCAAGATTTTGAATTTGTTTGTGACCCAAGAAACCACAACGTATTGGGAAGTAAATGGAACACGGATATCACATGCCAAGGTATCGAAGCTTGGCTTACCCCATGGGAGTTATCATGGCCGAAGATCAACAAGTAATTCCTGCGACTATGCAGGCTGACAAACTACCGATGTTCTTTGAACAGCTAAATCTGCAGTTAACGGAGGTGCCAAACGAAGTTCGTCGACTGTTTCATGGTCGTGGCCGTCGTTTTGAGGGTCTAGAGCAGTTAACCTGTGATTGGATTCAAGGCCAATTAATTGTTGCGATATTCAAACAAGTTGATGAGTTGTTTATTGAAACGCTCAAGCAGGGCTTAGCAAGGCTGTCTGAGTCTGATTTGTGGCAACAAAAGCAGGGTAAGTCGATTGTTGTTCAGCATCGTTACGCGGACGGTGCACCTTCTGAAGTGGTGTTGGGTGAACTAGAAAGCCAGCCAGTCGTGTATGAATCGGGACTGAAATACCAGCTAAATATTGGCCGTAATCAGAACTTCGGCTTGTTCCTCGATATGCGTTATGGGCGTGATTGGGTTAAAGAGAATTCAAAGCATAAGAACGTACTTAATCTGTTTGCCTACACGTGTGGATTTTCAGTTGCTGCGATTGCTGGTGGAGCTGATCAAGTGGTTAATGTCGATATGTCGAAAGGATCGCTGGCGAAAGGTCGCGAGAACCACAAGCTCAACGAGCACAATATCAATCAGATTAAGTTCTTAGGCTATGATATTTTCCGTTCGTGGGGAAAAATCAAAAAGATGGGCCGTTATGATCTTATCGTGATCGATCCGCCATCATTCCAAAAAGGTAGCTTTGCGTTAACCAAAGACTACAAACGTATTTTAAGAAAACTCCCTGAACTTCTTGCCGAGGGTGGGGAAGTAATTGCCTGTGTTAACTCACCACAGGTGACGAGCCAGTTTTTGATTGATGGCATGAAGGAAGAAGCGCCAGAGTTAAACTTTATTGAGCGCTTAGAGAACCCACCAGAATTTGAAGATACGGACCCTGAGGCTTCACTTAAAGTACTTAGGTTTAAATAACCTCTACGACTAAAGCGCCAAATGGCGCTTTTTTGTAATCGGTTCTTGATCTTAACTTAACTTGAGGTTTTAAGCTTGGTTTAACAGTTAGTCAGGAGGACAATGTTATGTACACCAATTACATCAAAGAGCTAAGCATCAAAACCTATCAAGAAGAGATAGCCAAAGAGTATGTTCGTGCTCGCGGCAGCCGATTTCATACTCCAAGTTTTAGTGCGGGTGTCGTGGCCTCGTTTTTACTCTTTATCGTGTTTTAGCGGATCACAGTGCAGAGTGTGAAAACCTGAATAAATTCGAGTAAACGTAGTAAACCAGCAAGCGGCACCAAACAGATAAGCAATAATGGCAAAGTGCTGAGGGAATAAGCAGAAAGCAATGAAACACCCAATGGTTTCCGTCCCCTCAGTTAAGCCGCTCATGTAGTAGAGCGATTTGTGTTTATAGACTGGGTTATCGATGCCTCGTTTTCCCGCCAGAGTGGCGAAAGCGAGAAAGCTTGACCCTGTGCCAATAAATGAAAAAATCAAAAATGCGCCAGCAATGGCATTTTGCTCTGGATTGGCGAGCACAAAGCCAAAAGGGATCAGCGAGTAAAATAGAAAATCGAGGCTAATATCTAAGAAGCCGCCTGCATCGGTGATACCCTGTATTCGTGCGAGCGCACCATCTAACCCATCACAAACGCGGTTGAGAACGATAAAAATTAATGCCAACGTATATTGCTCAGCAATGAGTGATGGAAACGCCATACATCCAAGCGCAAAGCCGAATAAGGTCACTTTATTCGCGCTTACACCCATTTTATCAATCAGCACTGCACATTGAGACAGGGGCCATCGAATAACCTTGATGCTAAATCTATCTAACATGCTTCTTCCTCTCAGGGCCAAGTAATACAGCGACTGTTTGGTGGGATATCTTCTTCGTCATGAGTCACCATTAACGTTGGGATATTTTCTCTTGCCAGCTGCTTAATAACCCAATCACGAAACTGCTCTCTAAGGATCTTGTCGAGCTTGCTAAATGGCTCATCAAGAAGCACCGCTTGAGGCTTAGCAAGTAACATGCGAGTCAGACTGATTCTGGCACGCTGACCACCTGATACTTGATCTGGGAATACGTTTGCCAACTTGCTCAGTGAGATGCTTGTTAGTGCAGCGTCCGCTTGCTGTTTTCTCTCAGCACCTTTCACTGATTCAGGTAAAGCAAATGCGAGATTTTCAGCAATGGTCAGATGCGGAAACAGCAAGTCATCTTGAAAAAGAATCCCTACTTGCCTTTTATGGGCCGGTTGCTGGCCAATATTGCGCTTATTGAGCTGAATTGCGCCCGTGAGAGTAAAATCAGCGGCAAGGTGACCGGCAATTGCGCTAAGTAATGTGGATTTGCCACAACCGCTTGGGCCCATGATGGTGACAATCTCCCCGCGATTTATTTCGAGAGAAAAGCCTGTAAACAGAGGTTCGCCGTCGTTTTTACAGACGGTGAGGTTTTCGAGACAAAGACTCATTGGGTAACAATCCCTTTATAGACAACCTACGATACTTAGCGTGGAAGTGGCCAAGTACAATAGCAATAGAGAAAAACAGTAATGGCAATAATGCTTGCCACAAGGCATAGATCGCGGTGACTCTTCGATCGAAGCCACTTGAAAGCGCAACGGCTTCTGTGGTGATGGTGCTTATTCGACCAGCGCCTAATACCAAGGTTGGCAGATATTGTGCCAGGCTAACACTGACGCCAATTGCCCATGCAAACATCACCGCAGGAAGCAATATCGGCAGTTTCACTTTCAGCCACACATGGATTGGAGATTTGCCCAAGCTTAGTCCAACACGAGTTAACCCTGAATCGTAGCTCTTCCAAGGTCCATCTAGTGAGAGATAGACATAAGGAAAGATAAAGAATACATGCGCCCAGCAAACCCAAAACAGATAAGCGCTACTGTCGATATAGAGCGTTGTGACTTGGATACCAAATAAAATCGAGAGCTGCGGGATTAGCATAGGTATTGCGATGAGATAGTGGGGCAATGTCCATTGATAGCGTAAGCGATATTCATGAGCAATTACGGCCAGTATCAACGCGACTGACGCACAAATAACGGCAATGGATAGACTTTGGCTCAGAGTGCCCAAAATGTTAGACCACTCGTATTGCCAAAATCGACCACTATATTGACTTGGAAGAAAATCAGGAAAGCGCCAACGCTGGGCGAAGCTCCACAATACCTTTAACGGGATCATCATACCTGTCAGCACAACTAAGCCGGTAAATAGCCCGCGTCCTGGCAGTCTTAAACCAAAGCGTCCAGAGGATTGCCAGCTTCGCCAGCCTTGAATCAGAATCCACTCAATTGCTCTGGCAAAACTAATAAGCAAAGTAGCGATGATAAATAGCAAGACTGCACCCGCTGATGCTCGGGGTAATAAGCTTAAGTCTGGGTCGTGGAACCATTGCCAGACAAGAACGGCGAATGTCGGTGGGTTTGTCGGCCCGATAATCAGCGCAACATCGACCACAGATAAGCTATAGGCAATCACCGCAAACATTGGGAAGCGCATCTTAGACAGCCATTGTGGCAACACGCACTTCCACCATGTTTGAGCTCGGCTATAGCCTAAAGAAGCACTGACTTGTTCAATACGCTCAACTTTCAACTGCTGAATAATCGGAATGCTCATTAGCAGTAAAAAAGGGATCTCTTTTAACGTGAGCATCACAATCAGCCCAATCGCATACGGATCTTTGATGAGTAGAGCAAGATCAGACACTGATTGATTGTTCGGATCATAACCAAATAGGTGAAACAGGGCGCGAGCACCAATGCCAGTTGGCGAGAAAAGAAATGCAAAGCCAATAGCAAAAGCGACATGAGGCATAGCGAGTAACGGAGAGAGTGTCGTTTCTATCACTCGCCAAAATCGTTTGTTCCAACAAGATTGCAGGATGATGAAGGTGATAAAGCACGCAAGGTAGCTGCTTACAATTGTTGAGTAGAGGGTTAGCGTAATCGAGGTACTAACACCACTCCAATTGAATACCTGCGTAAAGCCATCTATGCCGATAGTGGTTAACCCCACGGGTGGGATATACCCAAAGGCTGCCAATCCCACCCCGAGCAATCCCGGGATGGTAGGCAAAATACATATGACAATAAGTAGAAGGTATAACGCAGGCAAGATCACAAGATTAGTTTCCGTAACGCTTTAGCCACTCTTGCTCAAGCGCGCTTTGCCAGCTAGGGTGCGGCTCAGCTACCGCTTTAAATTGTTGAGTATTCTTCGCTGTGCCTGTTAGATACTGACTACTTAGCACTGATGGATCGCCCCAAATGCTCGTATCACCTTTACGTGATTGTGCTTCTGGGCTTAAAAGGTAGTTGATGACAACTTGAGCACCTGCCGTCGCATTAGCGTTCCAAGGAATCGCTAAGAAGTGAATGTTAGATAGTGCACCTTGGTCCATCGCATAAGCTTGAGTTGATTCGGCTAACTTGCCATTCGCCTGTGCTGAATAGACCGCATTAGGGTTGAAGGTAATTGCGAGATCGATCTGTCCATCATCAAGTAGTTGAATCGACTCTGCGGTACCTGATGGGAATTGTTTGCCGCCACGCCAAGCAACCGTATGGAACTCATCGAGGTATTTCCATAAAGGTGCCGTCACCAATTGGAAGCTCTTTTCATCGACCGGCTTCATTAGCGAGGCATCGTTATTGGTAAGCTCGACTAATAAGGCTTTCAAGAAACTGGTGCCATGAAACTCCGGCGGACGAGGATAGCTCAAGCGATTTGGAAATGCCTTTGCGTAACTCAGAAACTCGCTAAACGAACGTGGCGGGTTGTTGAGCGCTAACTTATCATGAATAAAAACTAATTGGCCGACACCCCAAGGTGCTTCTAAACCTTCAGTAGGTTCAGAGAAATCTACGTCTATAGGGAGCGATTGATCAACGTACTGCCAGTTTGGCAGTGCTTGCGTGAAAGGGCCAAACAAAAGTTGATTGTCTTTCATTGACTTAAAGTTCTCACCATTAATCCATACCATATCGACGCTGCCGCCACTGTTTTTACCAGCGGTTTTTTCTGCAATGAGTCTGGCTGTGGTTTCTGCAATGTCGGTAACTTTGACATGTTTAAGAGTGACATCGTAATTGGCTTTTAGGTTGGCGCCTGCCCATTGAATATATTGATTAATTTCTTGGCTGCCACCCCATGCGTGGAAATAAACAGTTTGTCCTTTTGCTTCTTCTAGTGTTTGTTGCCACTCTTCACTAGCGTAAGCGCTAATAGAAAGGAGTAAAGTAGAGAGTAACGTGATCAACCTTGTCATAATAGTCCCTGTTCGTTGAATAGTTGTGACGGTCAGTGTGATAGACCGGAGCAATCCAATTATTCATTCATTATGACTGAAAAAAGTCTGATTTATTAACTATTTGATATGTTTGTTGACGGGTTGTATGAAAATTAGGCCTCAAAAACAAAAAAAAGCAGCTCGAGAGCTGCTTTTCTAAATCAAAGTGAGAACAGATTAGTTCTTCCAGTCATTAAGTTTGAACGTTAGTGTGTGAACGTCATTCTTAAGAACCAACGCGTCTTTAGTTAGAGTCATATCGCTCCAATCTGACAGAGTTTGAGAGAAAGCTTGCTCAACGTCCATTAGGTCGCCGATACACATTTTCATCGTCATACCCATTTTTTCAATACGGAATTGGTTGTCTTTTAGCTCTGCTTGGCCAAAGAAGTTGTTACAACCAGCGTTACCGTTTGCTGTCATTTTTTCACCAACTTCTAGGCGAGGGGCAGTCTGACGGCCTTCAAGAACAATGTCATTACCGTCGATGCTCACTAGCTCCCAGTTGTGGTGCTGTAGATCTTGAGCTGTAATTTGTTTCACATCGTCACCATTGCTTGCACATGCTGTTACAACAAAAGGAAGGGCAATTGCTGCAAGTAATGTTTTTGGACTAAGCTTCATAATAGATCAACTCCAATAAGTAGATAAGTCAGCCTG
The DNA here is from genome assembly GCF_056726085.1 of Vibrio sp. 2433-A1. Taxonomy (NCBI): domain Bacteria; kingdom Pseudomonadati; phylum Pseudomonadota; class Gammaproteobacteria; order Vibrionales; family Vibrionaceae; genus Vibrio; species Vibrio sp. 2433-A1. The sequence continues at coordinate 39,698 of NZ_JBRESC010000018.1, read as the reverse complement.
TTGCTAGGCCTGATGAGAGCAGTATAGATAATAAAACACTGTTTTTGTCAGCCCTAAGTCATAGTTTGGACTAAATCACATATTGGAACTTATTGATAAATATCTACTTATAATTCACATATAGTAGATGAGTGACACATTAATGGGTGAGTTACTTTTTGGAGCAACTAGAGTTTTTCATTGTCCCCAGCCCATGCGTGGGCGTTTGTACGGTAGACGAAAAAGGCTACTGTCAGGGATGTATGCGCAAACGGGAGGAACGCTTCAATTGGCTCAATATGACGCCTACCCAACAACTGCATGTGATTAAACTTTGCCGCCAACGATACATTCGCAAACACCGTAAAGCGCCCGGAGAAATGGGAGTTCACTTACCTGACTCAGACCCGCAGCAAGACCTGTTTTAAGGTTAACTCCTTGACATTTCGATATTTATATTCCATACAATAACTGTGTCGCATTGTATATTGAGGTGTTATATGGATGTGAGATGTCAACCTGTTAACCCCTGTGTGGGGTTATGCCAAGCTGACAGCAATGGCCTTTGTATTGGCTGCGGTAGAACGCGGCAAGAAAGGTACCGTTGGTATCAGCTGTCTGAAGTAGAACAGAGAGAGATATTGACTAGGCTCGATAGCGACTCTCTCTCCATCATTGTCGATCCGCGTTAGCTTATTTAGGGCCCCAGTGATCACTGACCCAACCACCTGCGTGTTCATCAAAGTGACTGCCGGAAAAGCGGTGGTTCAACTCATTTTTAGAGTCATCGTGTCCTTTATCATCCAGTAGGTGTTGGATATGACTTGCCATAGGATCGCCACCTTTAAGCCGCTGCTGACGAGTGGCGACTTCTTTGATTAACTGCAGACGGTATGAATTGCTAGCACGTTTCATTTGGGGGACCTCCTTGGCTATGACACTAATATGAAAAGTTAGAAGTCTATGTGACCTACGTCAATTGATCTTGGTTAAAAAATAGTCAGAAAATGGTCAGAACAGGAATTATTGGCGAGGATACTAATTTGCTAGGTTAGGTAGGTGGTTGATTCAATGACTTTCTTGGTAATTTAAGTATCAAAGCCGCTGAAATAAAAAATTCATAGATCCTTTCTAGATTCAGAAAAGCGAATACCAATGGGATGAAGGAGTAGTTATTAAAAAGCCCCGCTTAGCGAGGCCTTAGTATCGTGACTTTAACTAAGTGTTACTTAGCAAAGTTTACGATAGGGAAGCATGGAAGGAAGCCGTTGTCAGCACAGTTGATAATACCCACCTGCACGCCTTCAATCTTAGTTGTCTTGTTGAAGAAGCCAACTTGAACGGTTGATTCACTTGAAAGGTTAACCGCACCAACATCAACCATAGTGTTACCTTCTGAATAGTTCACAAAGCTGACGTTTGCGCCTTTTACATTATTGGTGACGTTAACAGCACCTAGGTTAATACCCGTTGTTTGGCCTTCGTTCCAGTTTAATAAGCCGAGTGATGCACCAGTCATTTCTTGATTGATTTTTGATGCACCAAGGAAAAGACCGAAGTTAACACCTGTTGTCACGTCTGATTCTGACATGCCCACAATCGCAAAATCGACACCTTTTAACGTATTCACTTTACCGTGTAAGGCTGCGAGGCGAACACCGCCTACTGCCGAGTTATCAGGTGCGTTGAAATTATTGATAGAAGAAAACATAACCGGCGTTGAAGCAACAGCAACTGAAGATGCGAATGCTGTTGTAATAGCCACTGCAGTAAGAATTTTTTTCATAGTTATAGCTCCGAGGATTTTTCCGTTTACCCATTTGAGAGTCATGGTTCACCCACAGGCGGAGACTTGCAATTATAGTCAACGTCTTGGATATGGATGATGATTTTAGCATATGCCGACTTGTAGGGTTGAGCAAGTCATTGTTAGGATTGGGCATAATAAAAAACCTCGCATAGCGAGGCTTTGAATATCAAAAAGATACAACGATTAGTTTGCTGAATTGGTGCAGCGCTCGTGCGTGACCAGTTCATCCGCCATAAGTTGGCCGCGGCTATTTCTAATCTTAATTCGATAGCTCAACCCAACATCAAGATTGTTCTTTGTCGCTGGGTTAGTGCAATAAGTGTGAATGCTTTGCTTTAAAACTTGCGCGGTTGGCTTCGCACCTGGAGCATCTTGGTTGTACACCATCATGATTTCAATGGTTGTCCCCTTGGCGCTTGCTCTCATGATGGAAAGCGGCCCATGCTCTAAAGGCAGTTCTGATGCCAGCAGATTCGCTCGACTGTCAGCGAGCATTTCAAGGTGCCTTTGCTTTTCTGCTGTCGCAGATGAACAGCCTGCCACAATAGCAGTGAGCGTCAGCAAAATAAGCGTTTTGACTCGTATCATAGTGATTAAAATACTTTCTTAAATGGTTTAACGATGACTTTTTCGTAAACACCCGCTTCAATATATGGATCGGCATCAGCCCAAGCTTGCGCTTGCTTAAGAGAATCAAACTCGGCAATCACGGTAGAGCCACTAAAGCCAGCGTCTCCTGGATTCTCTGAGTCGATAGCAGGCATTGGTCCCGCGGTTAACAGTCGACCTTCATTTTGCAGCGCTTGGAGACGCTCTAGGTGTGCAGGTCGAACGCTTAGGCGCTTTTCTAATGAGTTTTTAACGTCTTGTGAAAAGATGACATACCACATGTTCAGATGTCCTTATATGAAGAATGTAACAGAGTCCAATTACTCTACCTGAATTCAAGCTAATTTAAAGCCTTGAAATAGAGATATTTAGACTTCAGCCAATGCTTACTTAATTGGGCGAGGTTTGCCGTCGGAGTCAATCGCAACGTAATTGAAAGTGGCATCACAGACCATAAATCGGTCTTCTAAGCCATGTTCTTTTACTGGCTTAACCCAAACTTCTAAATCAATACTCATTGATGTGCGACCGATGCGAATACATTCGCCATAGCAGCAAACAACATCACCAACGCGCACTGGCTTTTTAAAGGTGATGCTTGATACAGAAACTGTGACAATACGGCCGGACGAGATCTCTTTCGCCAGAATACCACCAGCTAAGTCGAGTTGTGACATGATCCATCCGCCGAAGATATCGCCATTAGCGTTAGTATCAGCGGGCATTGCAAGAGTTCTTAGGAGAAGTTGGCCTTTAGGTGTATTCATAGCGTGGCTCATTGTGACATCCGGTACAAACAAAACAGCGACCAAAGAGGTCGCTGGAAAAAGCGCATTGTAGCAAAACAGATACGTTATTCGCTAGGGTTTGCCTTGTTATCATCTTTAGGTAAGTACTTGTAGATGTAAATACCCGTCAATAGAGTGAAACCGAACGTAGCAGCTAACAAACCAAACACTTTGAAGTCAACCCAGACATCAAGGGGCAGTTGGAAGGCAACGTAAACATTGAGACCCGCACACAGTGAAAAGAATGCGACCCAAGCCCATGTTATCTTGGTCCAGACATTAGCTGGTAGCGTGAGCTCTTTACCCAGCATGCCTTTTATTGCTGACTTACCCATAAGGTCGCTTGTCGCGAGGCCAAATGCGAATAGAGCGTAGACAATAGTGACTTTCCATTTAATGAAGTTGTCATCGTGCAGGAAGATTGTCATACCACCAAAAATAGCGACTATTAGAAACGTGATAAGTTGCATCTTTTCGACTTTTCTGTAGATGACATAGATGATGGCGATTTGAATCGCAGACGCAATGATCAGGGCACCGGTTGCGACATAGATATCTTGCAGTTTGTAAAGGGCAAAAAAGATAATCAGCGGAATGAAATCAAGCAGTTGTTTCATGGAGTTAATCTTCATAAGACGAAATAGTGCTCAGTCTAACGAAATATGCTTCGTTGACAAAGCGCTTCACATAACCCTGACAAAACTCAAGAAACTGGGCATTATATAACCTGCTTTAAGTCTTCCAAATATCCTTCACTACGCAGGCTATCAACAGCAAATCTGAGTTCATCATCACTCATGGCAAAACAACTGGATTTACCTGTCATGCCATTTAAATATTCATGATATTCCAACTCGGTAAAGTGGCCAATTCGGTCGACGAGTAGACTTTTAATTCCATGGTGAATGAGTCGGTAGTATGTATGACGTTGAACTTCCATAATGTACTCCTTAACGTCTGGCAGTGTCGAAACTTTGCCGTATTACTTCTTGCCTTGTTGAAAAGCATATTCAATGCCACTTACGATTAGCAGAGGGTAAGTGAATGAATTTAAGCAGATAAAGGTGAGTAATCTAGAGTAAGGAAATTGACGATCCTTGCCGTTGGGTGCAAATTTGAACGGATAAACCGGCAGAGAAGCAATTTGAGACTCAATTCGACATGCAATTATATCGCAAGCCATTTTGCCTCTAACTTAAAAATGTCACATACCTAATAGGGGTATTTTGTTTCTCTTTCAACATCAACAGCTTAATCGTAAAAGTTAATCGATTTAGTTTTTACTACTGAGTTAAGTGTTACTAATGAACTAATATTCTGATATTTAAGGGGGATTCATTCAGAAATCTTAGATAATACTGTTATAAATAGCATCTATGTTGTTGTTTTAAGTAGTTAAACTCTGCTCTTTTAATAAAAAAGTTGGCGAAAATCATAAGCTTGGCATACACTTTCCAAAGTAAAGCTGATATGTTGTTGATTGGCTTGGCGAAATGTTTAGGAGCCGCCTATTGGTGGCAATGTTTAACACAGCTTTGAGGAAAGTTTTATGGCGCTCACAAAGGCCGATTTGGCTGAGAACCTGTTTGAGAAGCTTGGATACAGTAAACGGGATGCCAAGGAAACGGTTGAGGCGTTTTTCGAAGAAATTCGTAAGGCACTTGAAAGTGGCGAACAGGTAAAACTGTCTGGTTTTGGGAATTTTGATCTGCGTGATAAGAATGAACGACCAGGTCGAAACCCGAAGACAGGTGAAGACATTCCAATCAGTGCACGTCGCGTAGTGACCTTCCGTCCTGGGCAAAAACTAAAAGCCCGTGTCGAAAACATAAAGATCGATGATTAGGTCTGGTTTCCGATGTTGGTAAGTTGCTATGTCGCTTGCTAGCACATAAGTGATGAACTCGGTGATACCCTGATAAAAAACACCCCAGCTTAGGCTAGGGTGTTTTAGTATTTGGCGTTTGATAACGAATTAATCGCGTTTCCACAATGCGTGACAGAACTTATGCTCTGGGTCACGACTGATCAGTAGTCTCGCAAATACATCATCAAGTACGTCATTTTCTTCGTTCACGAGACCAACACGCACTTCGGCATAGATTTCTTTATCTACATCAAAGCCAACGTGTCCAGCCCAGTCATCACCAGTTTCCACTAGCTCAGCCGCACCGCGCTCGTCGAACTGCGCAGTGAACAAAATCACGTCTGCAGGCTCAAGGTTATCAGGAGCCATTTCTAGAAAGATATCGTAAGCGGTATCAATCGCGTCGTCGTAAGAGATAAGCTCAGCCATCATTATGCGCGGCTCATGTACTTACGTTCAGTCGTGTTGATCACGATGCGGTCGCCATTTGCAATGTACTCAGGTACTTGTACTGTTAGACCTGTTGAGAAACGAGCAGGTTTAGTACGTGCTGAAGCTGAAGCCCCTTTGATTGATGGGTCTGTCTCTTCAATCACTAGCTCAACAGTTGCTGGTAGTTCAATACCAACTGCGCTGCCGTTAACAAGAATAATGTGAAGACCTTTGATTTCTTCAGTGATGAACTGAAGTTCTTCTTCAATCTCGTCTTTCTTGAATGTGTATTGAGTGTAATCTTCGTTATCCATGAAGATGTACTCGTCGCCATCAACGTAAGAGAAAGAAGATGCGCGCTTGAACATATCTACAGTTTCAAGCACATCGTCAGATTTGTAGCGTTCATCAACGCGAGCACCTGTGTTTAGGTCAGTACAGCGTAGTTTGTAAATTTTAGCGCCGCCACGACCACCAGGAGTGGTTACTTCGATGTCTTTGATTAGTAGTGTTTTACCATTAGATTCGATAGCAAAACCTTTTTTAAGCTCACTTGCCTTTGGCATGAACATTTTCCTTCGTGTGTTAGGTAGTAGCGGCATTATATACCGAGCTAATTAAGGAAGGAATATCTTGATTCATCTATCGCTGTAGGCGAACATAAGAGACAGTCCGTTCATTCTTTTGTTCATAATCAGATGCATCTTACCACGATTGATCCTAACCAAGCCTTTCAGCCCAATTACCAACCCGCAATTGATGATCTCGTGAGCTATCTGAAAAATGGCTTAGGCGAAAATCTGCATAGCCTCTATTTGTATGGCAGTGTTGCGCGTAAGACGGCTAGACCAGGTCACTCCAACATTGACGTTATTGTTGTGACACACCGCAGCTTTGGTGATATGCGCACCACGCTATTTAATTCGATCAAATGGCGTTTTCAAAAAGCCTATCCATTCGTTACTGAAGTGTCATTTAAGACAGCGCTGGTGGATGATGTCGCTAGCCTTGAAGGTATCCTTTCATGGGGATTCTTACTTCGTCATTGTTCTGTGTGTATTCACGGGGAAGATCTCTCGGAATGTTTTGGTGATTATGAACCGAGCTGGGAGATTGCCAAACATTGGAATATGGATGTCGAGGATTGGATCGCGGTCTACCGTAACCGCATCGCAAGAACCGACAAAGATGAAGACCAAGTGAAGGCGCAAAAGATCATTGCTAAAAAGCTGCTGCGAGCAAGTTATTCACTGGTGATGTACAAAGATAAACAGTGGTTTGATGATCCGACAGAGTGCGGCAAACAATTTTTAATTTACTACCCAGAGAAACAGCTAGAAATTGAACGCTTAGGGATATTGCTGTCAGGCCGTGTAATCGCCAAGCGCTCAGTTGTAGGCATTCTAGATAGCTTTGGCGATTGGTTGGTCAAGCAATACAAAAAAACAGAATTTAGAATTGGTTAACAGTTTATTGAGAAACTTCCCACTATCTTATTAATTGTGCTAATTTTTATAGGTATACGTATCTAGAGGTTAGCATGCACGAAGTAACTGATGACAGACAGGTTAACGGTGTTTCTAAGCGTTCTATCGCTCGTCGGCTTATTACTCCTTCGCTGCAAGCCGTTCGAGAGGGAATGGTGTGGCTGATTCCATGTCTGATGCTATCTTCGTTCGCGCTTTTTTTCGCGAGTATCGGTGAGTTTATATTGGGTAGTCGCGATTCGTGGATTAACCATCTTTATAGCTTACACGATGCGATTGCTCAGTTTTTCCCGTTTTTAATGACAGCCACCATATCTTATATTCTCGCAATGCAATGGCGCTTGCCGCGTCCACCTATAGCGTTGTTGATGATATCTTTCCTCGCTATTATTGAAGGTATATTACCCGAAAATAGTCAATTGCTAACGTTCCACATAATTTTGGCTATCGTCACACCACTTTATGCTGTGCCATTCTTAGCGTATTTGCTGCGTTTTGATTCACTTAAGCTGACAGAAAGCGAGTCTGCTGGTCAAATTGTTAAAGAATCACTCAATATGGTGGGGCCTGCATTCATTACAGCTTTGTTGGTGTTAGGGGTAAACTATACCTTTGTTATGAGCCTATCAGATGTCGCTTTACTTTCGGTATTTGCGACCGATTATGCCAATGAGCCGACTCTGTTTGGGGTGTTGTTTGCCACACTGAATTCTGTGCTGTGGTTTATGGGGATTCATGGTTATTACGCATTACTACCATTAGTAGAGTTTTTGCAAGAGGCGAGTAACCTTAATTATTCAACCGTACTCGCTGGTGGTGACGCGCATTATCCGATGAATCTATCTTTCATGGGGTCATTTGTCTTTATTGGGGGCAGTGGGGCTACCTTATCTCTGGTTATCGCACTGCTGGTTTTTTCCAAACAGCGTAGTCTAAAACTGATCGCCCTAGCAAGCATTCCAATAGGGGTGCTCAATATCAATGAGATTCTACTGTTTGGCTTGCCGATCATTTTCAATCCAAGGTTGTTCTGGCCATTTCTTTTAGCCCCAGTGGTTAATGTTGTCGTCAGTATGCTCGCTGTGTCGAGTGGCTTAGTGACAACGCCATCCGTTTCTGTACCGTTTAATAGCCCTATATTTATAAATGCATGGATGGCGACTCAAGGGGACTGGGCAGCGGTTGGGCTTCAGTTACTTAATATCGTTATTGGTATTGCGATTTATCTGCCATCAGTGAAAGCGCTCAATCAAAGTAAGAGTCAAAAGAAAATTACACTGCCAGTTTTTGATACGTCTTATGCTCGGCGTAAAGAAGAGGCGAGAACTCTGACCGATGACCCAATCGCTCAGGCGATTGAGCAAGAGAAAAGTACGTTTTTAGTTGAGCATGAACTCGAACAGTTAAGCTCACGCGACTTTTGTATTGAGTATCAACCGCAAGTATCAGCAAATGGCGCAAAAACGGTCGGCTGTGAAGCCTTGATTCGCTCAGTTGATAAACATGGAAAACTACAATATCCCAACTCATTTATCCCTTGGTTAGAGCAGGCTGGACTAATGAAAGATGTCGATATTTGGGTATTTCGACAGGTGATCAAAGATATCAAGCAGATGCACGAAGCGGGCGTATTCGTTTCGGTCAGTGTTAATATTACGCCGCAAACACTCGTTGACCCTGAATACATTGCTCAGCTTGAAAAAATTATTCAGCCGTACGCTCAATACATCCATATTGAAATTACAGAAGAGTCGTTACTCGAAGATGAACAGGCGCTGGCCATTGCTTTTAATCGCTTGCATCAACTCGGTTCTAAGATCCATATTGACGACTTTGGAACTGGTTATTCATCGCTCAGTTATCTTAATAAGTTTGAGTTAGATTACCTAAAAGTCGACCGTTCATTTGTGTTAGCCATCGACTCGCCTAAGGGTAGAAAGGTGTTTAGCAGTATCATTTCTATTGCTAAACAATTGGAGTTGAAAGTGGTTGTTGAAGGTGTAGAAACTACTGAACAGCTTGCGTATATTCCTGACGATTCGGATATTTCGGTCCAAGGTTGGCTTTTCGCTAAATCGTTACCTTTAAGTCGCTTTATTGACTACGCATCAAAATAATCCAAGCTGAGGCTCACTCAGTGACGTAAAGTCGATGCCGATAAACGGCAAAATCGCCTCAGCAACTGGTTTAAGTTGTTTATCAATGTAGTGTTGATAATCAATCGAGTTTTGCTGATATTCTTTCGGCTCAGGCCCACCTAGGGTAATCACATATTCAATACGGCCCTTGTTCTGATATTGCAGCGGCCTACCGAGCTGGGCGTTTATTTCATCGGCCATACGCGCAGCGCGCACTTGGGGCGGCACATTTTTCTGATATTCATGTAACTTGCGACGCAGTCGTTTTTGATAGATGAGCTTACCATCATGCTCGCCAGCTTTGGTTTGCTCGACAAAGGTACGTACATAGTCGCTAGGGTTTTGCCCTTTAAAGACCATAGAGTAGAGTGACTGTTGGAATTCCTGCGCTAGCGGCGTCCAATCGGTGCGGGCACTTTCTAAACCTTTAAAGATAATGCGTTCGTTGTCGCCTTCACCAATTAGTCCGGCATAGCGCTTTTTCGACCCCGTCTCTTGGCCGCGGATGGTCGGCATCAAGAACTTGCGGTAGTGGGTTTCGTATTCCAGCTCAAGTATCGAGTTGAGGTTAAATTCTTCACTAAGATGCTGAGTCCACCACGCATTAATGTAGGCAACCAGTTCATGGCCTATTTTATCCGCTTGTAGCTGCGAGTACTCGCCATTTAACGAGACAAAGGTTGAGTCGGTATCGCCGTAAATCACTTGATAGCCTTTTTCCTCAATCAGCAGTTTGGTCTGCTTCATGATTTCATGGCCGCGCATAGTAATACTCGAGGCAAGGCGTGTATCGAAGAAGCGACAACCAGACGAACCTAACACGCCATAAAAAGAGTTCATGATGATCTTAATCGCTTGAGAAAATACCTTCTCATTGTTCTTTTTCGCCACATCACGAGCAGCCCAAAGATGTTCGATCATTTCTGGTAGGAAATGGCGCGAACGGTGGAACTGGCCACCACGAAAACCGGGAACGGCTTCGTTATCCTCTTTACCTATATCGAGTTGCAACCCTTCAATTAACCCCATTGGATCAATCAAAAAGCTACGGATTATCGATGGATAAAGGCTCTTGAAATCGAGTACTAATACCGAATCATAGAGATTGGGGATCGAGTCCATAACGTAACCACCTGGACTGGCAATCCAATTCTCTGGGTGCAGGTTAGGGGCCACATAGCCAGCGCGATGGATCTGAGGAAGGTACAAGTTAGTGAAGGCCGCGACCGAGCCGCCAATTCGATCCAACTCAACACCGGTCAATTTAACCCGCTCAATGGCAAACTCTAACAGGTGAGTATGGGCGAATATCTTGTTGACTAGGACACAGTCTTGCAAGTTGTAGTTGGCTAATGAAGGTTTATCTGAGCGAAACATCTGATTAATCTCGTCCATGCGGTCATGAACGTTGTGGATCTGTTTGCCTTCACCAAGGAGCTCTTGCGATACCGACTCCAACGACCAACTACGGAAGTGATAAGTTGCGGTTTTCAGGGTATCAATACCGTCCATCACTACACGGCCGGGGATCGAGATAAACGCTTGTTGGGTCGTATTAGAAGTTCGGAAATAGCTATTTTGCAGATCGCGTCCAATCGTCAGCTTGACCTTGTTCCAGTCGGCTCGTTTGTGGAGCAATCTAAAGTCGAAGTCGATCACATTCCAACCGATGATGACATCAGGGTCAAACTGTTGGAACCACTGGACCATCGCCAGCAGCAAGGCTTTTTCGTCGGTTACCCATTCAATCGGTGTTTCAGATTCTTGCGGTGAACCAATCATAATCACTCGGCTATCCATAGGGCTGTCTAAGCCAATAGAGTAAAGGATGCCTTTCTCGGAACATTCAATATCCAGCGAGACGACTTTCAGGCTTGGCGTATAGTCACCTTGGCGGCATTTCACATCGTTATAGCGCGTAAAATGGGTTCTACTTTGCTCATTACCGGTAAATTCAACACTGCCTTTGATAAAACGCTCCATCAAATAGCGGTCGGCAAGGCGAATGTCATCCTCAAGCACGGTAATATCTTGCTGTGTGAGTAATTGACTTAATTGCTGAGACTGTTTACTTAACTGACAGTAGCAGGCCGCAAGAGGCTCTAATGCGAAGCTTTTAAGTGGTAACGGTTTCAACTGGGCGGTAATCGAATGCTGCTTAGCCAAGCTTTCTACCGTTTTTAAGTCTGTTTGGTGAACAAAAAAGATGGGCTTTTCACCATGAATAAGCAGCTGCGCTGGCCCATTAGGGGTCGATAGCCAAAGATCAATTTGAGTCTGACCATTGATGTCGCGAGCTTGGCGAGTGAGTAAAAAACCGTTTTGAATAACCATGATACTGACGATAAGTGAGGTGATGCGGAGCCTGACCCGCAGCGATAGATTACCACATGCGAAGCCACATAAATAGAACCCCTCGGCATACTGAATTTTATAGACGGTGGTTGATTAAGCACCAGTAAACTACTTATAACTCATTGATTAATAGGTTAATTGCTACAGGAGCGGCAGATATGAAAATAAGTACTTGCTAATCTTTCCATTTCAGCACATATTCAGACTAAGTAAATTTTGTGTTTTAGGTTAAACTAAACATCTATAGCATAACCTGCAAATTGTGGGTGAAAAGCGAATGTAAAAGTGTGGAGATACAAGTTTGATAAATGTTTTCCTTGTAGATGATCACGAGCTGGTTCGCACAGGGATACGACGTATTATTGAAGACGTCCGTGGAATGAACGTAGCAGGGGAAGCTGAAAGCGGTGAAGAAGCAGTAAAATGGTGTCGTAGCAATCATGCTGACGTCATTTTAATGGATATGAATATGCCGGGTATTGGTGGTCTTGAAGCAACCAAGAAGATCCTGCGTTTTAATCCTGATGTGAAAATCATCGTTTTAACTGTTCATACGGAAAATCCGTTTCCAACGAAAGTGATGCAAGCAGGTGCCGCAGGCTACCTAACAAAAGGCGCTGGTCCAGATGAAATGGTCAACGCAATTCGCATGGTGAATAGTGGACAACGCTATATTTCGCCTGAAATCGCACAGCAAATGGCATTAAGTCAAATTTCTCCGGCATCGGAAAACCCGTTCGCTGATTTGTCTGAGCGTGAATTGCAAATCATGATGATGATTACCAAGGGCCAGAAAGTTACTGATATTTCAGAGCAGCTAAATCTTAGCCCGAAAACAGTGAACAGTTACCGTTACCGATTATTCAATAAACTGGATATTAGTGGTGATGTAGAATTGACTCACTTGGCTATTCGCCATGGCATGATTGATACCGAAACCTTATAAGGCATCATTATCATTGCAACTCTATTCAGCCAATTGACGGAGTTGGTATGAGCCAATTTGATTCGGCTTCTTTTTTAAAAACCGTGACTAACCAGCCCGGCGTTTATCGTATGTATAACGCCGAGGCTGTCGTTATTTATGTCGGTAAAGCAAAAGATCTCAAAAAGCGCCTGTCTAGCTATTTTCGCGTTAAAGTGGATAGCGAGAAAACGCGTGCGTTAGTCAGTAATATCGATAAGATTGATGTCACGGTCACTCATACCGAGACGGAAGCACTGATTCTAGAGCACAACTACATCAAGCAGTATTTACCGAAATACAACGTATTGCTGCGTGACGATAAGTCCTATCCCTATATCTTTGTCAGTGGACACAAGCATCCAAGACTTTCTATGCATCGCGGGGCAAAAAAGCGCAAAGGTGAGTATTTTGGCCCTTACCCTGACTCAGGTGCGGTAAGAGAAACGCTTCATCTACTGCAAAAAATCTTTCCCGTCAGACAGTGTGAAGACACGGTCTACAGCAACCGAACGCGTCCATGTTTGATGTACCAAATTGGTCGTTGCGCTGCACCTTGTGTCAGTAGCGTAATTTCCGACCAAGAGTATGCAGAGCTAGTCGATTTGGTTCGACTTTTCTTGCAAGGTAAAGATCAACAAGTATTGAGCTCCTTAGTTGAGAAAATGGAGCAGGCGAGCCAGTCGCTGCGTTTTGAACAAGCCGCTAAGTTTCGCGACCAAATCCAGGCCATTCGTCGAGTTCAGGAGCAGCAGTTTGTCTCTGAAGACTCAATGGACGACATGGACGTATTAGGCTTTGCCCAAGAAAACGGTATTGCTTGTATCCATATCTTGATGATTCGCCAAGGTAAAGTGCTTGGTAGTCGTAGTCATTTTCCTAAGATCCCGAACAATACCACTGCGCAAGAAGTGTTTTACTCCTTCTTAAGTCAGTATTACCTCAGTCACAATGAGGCGCGTACGGTTCCGACTAGAATCATTCTAAATAGTGGGCTGGTGGATGAAACCAAATCGCTGGAAGAAGTCTTGTCTGAGGTTGCAGGACGTCGCGTACAGTTTCATGTCAATCCAACCGGAACTCGCGGTCGATACCTCAAACTATCCAATACCAATGCTCTTACGGCGATCACAACCAAAATCAATCATAAGATGACGATTTCTCAGCGTTTCAAAGAGCTGAGAGAGCTGTTGGATATGGAAAGCATTACCCGTATGGAGTGTTTCGATATTTCCCATACCATGGGGGAGAGTACCATTGCATCGTGCGTCGTGTTTAACCAAGAAGGACCGGTCAAGCAGGAATATCGTCGATACAATATCTCGGGAATTACGGGTGGTGATGATTACGCGGCTATGGGGCAAGCATTAGAGCGCCGTTATTCTAAGCAGCTCGAAGTGGAAAAAATACCCGATATTGTTTTTATCGATGGTGGTAAAGGGCAACTTAACCGAGCGCATGAAATAATCTCCCAATATTGGGGAGATTGGCCAAAACGCCCACATTTGATCGGTATTGCTAAAGGTGTCACACGTAAACCGGGTTTGGAAACTTTGATTACCGTCGAAGGCGACGAATTTAATTTGCCAAGTGACGCGCCAGCGCTTCACCTCATGCAGCATATTCGTGATGAAAGCCATAACCATGCGATAGCAGGGCATAGGGCAAAGCGAGGAAAAGCGAGAAGAACCAGCGCCTTAGAAGGGATTGAAGGGGTCGGGCCAAAGCGCAGGCAAGCACTTCTAAAATACATGGGAGGCTTACAAGAGTTGAAGCGAGCAAGTGTAGAAGAAATCGCCAAAGTGCCGGGTATTAGTTTTTCTTTAGCAGAAAACATCTATCAAGCATTGAAACAATAACAAAAATCCCGCACCATAAGGGCCCTGTTTGAAGTACCAAATAGAGCAATACGCAAACAAAAAGAGCCTTAATAAAATATGCGTTTAAATATCCCCAATATACTGTCTTTGTTGCGACTATTCTTGATACCAGTCTTTGTCGTTGTTTTTTATCTTCCTTATAGCTGGTCTCCTTTTGCCGCAGCAATGGTGTTCTGGGTAGCAGGTTTTACTGATTGGCTTGATGGCATGTTGGCTCGTAAGTTAGGCCAAACCTCCCGTTTTGGGGCATTTATTGACCCAGTGGCAGATAAAGTCTTAGTAGCTACAGCGCTGATTTTGATTACTGAGCACTACCACAGCATTTGGATCACTATTCCTGCCGTGACGATGATAGCCCGTGAAATTATTATTTCGGCTTTAAGAGAATGGATGGCTGAGATAGGTAAACGTGCCAGTGTCGCCGTTTCTTGGGTAGGTAAGGTTAAGACAGTCAGCCAAATGTTTGCGCTTTGGGTATTAATCTGGCGTTATGATGACTGGATGATCTGGGTTGGTTATGCCGCTCTCTATATAGCAACAATTTTGACTTACTGGTCTATGGCGCAATATTTAATGGCTGCCAAAGACGATTTGCTCGACGAAGAACATCATTAAAAAATGCGGACGACAGTCCGCTTTTTTTTGGTCTTAATAATCAAATAGTTCACTTAAGTCAGTAGTTTTAAACTGATATTTGCCAGAAAACTCATCTATTTGGGCGATTTTGGACGTTAAATAGACAAACGATTCAAAAAACAAAAAAATAGTGTTGACTCATTAGTTCGAATCCGTAGAATGCATTCCGTACCCAAGAGGAATGCAGCAAAAAAAGCGGTTCGGATTGGTGTTGTAAGGCGTGTTGGCAGAGTGGCTATGCAGCGGATTGCAAATCCGTGGACCTCGGTTCGACTCCGGGACGCGCCTCCATTTGCGACACTAGCTCAGTTGGTAGAGCGCAACCTTGCCAAGGTTGAGGTCACGAGTTCGAACCTCGTGTGTCGCTCCAGAAATTTTGGATAGCGAAATTTAGTTCGATATCAAGATGGTGTTTTACTTTATTCAGTAAAGGCATCGCAAATTTAGATTTGTGTGCCCTGGTGGTGGAATTGGTAGACACAAGGGATTTAAAATCCCTCGGCGTTCGCGCTGTGCCGGTTCAAGTCCGGCCCGGGGCACCATCTAACGCTAATTGAATTAGCAAACAATATGCGACACTAGCTCAGTTGGTAGAGCGCAACCTTGCCAAGGTTGAGGTCACGAGTTCGAACCTCGTGTGTCGCTCCAAATTTAAAACCCCAGCAGAAATGTTGGGGTTTTTTCGTTTCTGGCATTTTTCTTCATTTGAATTAGTGCTTAATGTCTAATTCTTAATGAGTGTTCTCTCGTTTATGCCTATCTAGACTGATTTTTGTTCATACTTTTTAGTGATTTTATTTTTAAATCAAATAAAATGACCGAAATATATAATTGGAATGACACAAATCAGTGAGGTAAATGTGTATGAGTAGACCCAAAGGATTACTGGCAATGTGTTTATTCGTCACTGCTTTGATTGTCCTACCCGTAAAAGCCGAATCGATTGCTTCTTTTCCAAAAAACTTTCTCGATTGGCCAGTAGTAAAAGAGTCAGCCAATTTACCTGCAGATGCGGTTTTACCACCTGATACATCACTATTTATTCAAGAGTCCGTAAGGGCTTACAGTTGGATTAATGACGGTCAGGGTTCGCCGTTAACGATTAGAGTTAACCCGAACAAATTAGCGGAATACCAAACGCATGGCCCATACAGTGATGGGCCGACCGCTGTAGCAGTGTCAGAAGCACAAGGTATTGTGTGGGTAACTGAGCATATCGGCGGAGAAGCCGTATATGGTAGCTATAATCGCCAAGGAGAGGATATTAGTCATCAGCACCCGACTTTACAGCCAAGCTTTTGTCAAAGTTGCCATACTACTTATAAAGATATCTGTATCAATGGAACATGCACTGAGCCTGTTCTAGATATGTACAGTGAGTGATGCTTTCTTGACGTTCCGAAAGTTACCTAAAAGGTTAGTGAAAAAGCTATCGATCAACCAAATGTTGGTCTTATCGCATCTTCTTTTAGTACTGATTCTCATATCGGGTTTTAGCTATACTCGCTATCAGAGCGAGTGGAACAGGCACGTAGAGTACTCTGCCAGTTTAGCTAAGCTCACGCTTGCGCCGCATATTTCGTTTATTTCCACTTCTGTTGCTGGTATCAATTATGCCAATTTGACCATGCCCGCGACCAAAGACTTGTTTGCATCGATTGATGACTTAGAGTTTCTTGATATTACGGGCACGTCCGACTATTCCGCGCAGACCATGCACATCAGTTACTTTAAGCGCTTAGAGTACTTGTGGCGAGCGGATGTTAGCCAAGAGGAACTGCACAAGCTAGAGAGAAAGCTCTCGGACTTAAAAGCGCAGATTGAGGCAACAGATCCTGCAAATGCGGTTCGACATAAAAAGCTTAAGTTCATTAAAAATAGGGTCAAGCGCGAATATGAAGCGGTTGCAGAAAGCATTTTTGTGTCGGAGAACATCTATATTCCTTGGCAAAAATCGCCAGTGAACAATGAAAGCTATTACTTGGATGAAGAGCTTTGTACCTTGAACGTTGTATTGCCACTGAGAAATAAAAATGGTGGTGAGGTATGGGCGGTATTTGATGCAAGCGAGCTTACCGCCTTACAACATTCGCTGGTTGAAGAGATCATTGCCGAGGCGATAGTTGCACTGGCTATTTCTCTGGTATTGATTGGTTGGGTCTCTCATTGGATAGTCTCTCCACTCAAGTCATTAGCTAGCCACATGCGCTCCGACAACACTAGTGAGAACCTCAATAGACTGAGTGAACTGGATAGAAGTGACGAAATTGGCCAGTTGGCGCGTGCTTACCAAGGATTACTGAAGAAATTGGATCATCAGCTAAATATTCTTCGTACGCGGTCGGATACCGATCCTCTGACGGGACTCGGCTCACGTTACAAATATTCACGCACCGCGATTCCATTTTTAAAACACCATCTTTCCAAGGGCCAATATGTTGGCTTGGTTGTTTGTGATGTCGATAATTTTAAGGCGTTCAACGACATCTACGGTCATACGGAAGGGGATAATGCTCTGTCGTTGATTGGGTCCAAAATCAATGAACTCGCAAGAGACAATGATTTGGCCTTCCGTTATGGTGGCGAAGAGTTTGTTCTTCTTTGCGCTCGAGCTGAAATGAATCAGTTGATCAACTTTACCGAGCACTTAAGAAAAGAGATTGAAGGCTTAAACGTCACTCATGAAGGCAATCAGCCCTATGGCACACTGACGATCACATTGGGCGGATCTGTGGCCACGTTGCAGGATATTAACGAGTACTTTATTACTCATCGAGAGTTGCAAGAGTCGATGTTTAATGTCGCTGACAAAGCCCTCTATGCGGGTAAGCAGAATGGGCGTAATCAAGCGACATGGTCGGGCAGCAAACTAGAGAGTACTGATACTTCAATTTAGCGCCAGTAGTGAATGATGCGTATCGATTATTGTCTACTCGTTAAGCGATAGATCTTGCCGCTGTCGGTACTGAATATAATCTGACCATTTGGCAGAGCTTCTATATCTCTGATTCGCTCACCAAGATGCTCTAAGATCCGTTGCTCGGATATCACTTGACTGCCTTGCAAGGTAACAATATTGATATGCGTGAGCTTCAAAGCACCCGCGAGCAGCTTTCCATCTAGTTGAGGGTGCTTATCTCCTCGATAAAGAATCAACGATCCAGGAGCAATAGAGGGAACATACACCTTCTTTGGTGAGTTTATGCCTTCTTTTTCTTGCGCTTCACCAATCTTTATTGGTCCCCAGTACTCCTTACCATGTGATGTTATCGGCCAGCCGTAGTTTGCGCCTTTCTCAATTAAGTTGATTTCATCACCGCCTCTTGGACCGTGTTCAATCGACCAAAGTTGATTTGTTGTTTTATCAAAAAATAGCCCTTGAGGATTACGGTGGCCATAACTCCATATCTCAGCTTTAGCACTACTATTGGAAGCAAATGGGTTGTCGGCGACCGGCTGGCCTTCTGGAGTGACGCGTAAAATCGTTCCTGCATGGGTTGCTAAGTTCTGTCCATTAGTGCGCTCTCCGCGATCTCCGACGCTAAAATAGAGTGATTGATTATCGAAGGTAATTCGGCTACCAAAATGGCGCCCGCTGTCTGAGCCAGAGTAAGTGGTGAGCACATCTTGCCAATCTGACAATTGGCTATTTTGGAATTTGGCCATGCTCAAAGTCGTTTCAATGGCTTTACCTACTTGTTTGGAGTATGTGAAATAGACCTGTTGATGATCGAAAGGGGATTGGGCGACATCCAGCAGTCCTCCTTGCCCAGAAGCGCGGACATTAGGGTGTGTTCCGATGGTTGTGTATTTGTTATTGGTGAGATTCAGTAAGCCAACCGTGCCATCTTTTTCACTGACCATCACGCGGTTGTCGCCAACGTAACTTAAGCCCCATGGCACATTCAGCCCTTCGGCTAACAACTCACCACGCCAGTTGCTTGCGTGGGTAGTGAATGAAACCATCAGTAACATCGCAAACAAGTCGACCTTATGTTTCATTTTGCATTCCTTTTAAAAGCGTTCATGCACAAATAGTAGCATTAGTGAGAATCTATAGCTGTCATAAATGTTTTTTATAAATTCACTTGAATTGATCAATATGTGCGCTATTATGACGAAGTGTCAAAAATGACGATGCGTCATAAAAGTGATTTATCACGCTGTCGTTATTCGTGTTACAATTAGCATGTTAAGGAGTAATGGACTGATACGGATTAATTGATCATGTTTGGCTTTGGCTGTAAAAAAAGTGATAAGAGTGAGCGCTCTGGGTGCGGTTTTGGTAAATCCAAAAAGCAGCAGGCGATCGCAGATAGAGAAGTAGAACTTACCCTGTTAGCTAAATCATTAGTGCAAGAGCAGGGCTGGAGTAACTTGTCCATGGATAAGTTGACCGCGGCGAGTGCCTACTCGAAAGGGACTATCTATAATCATTTTTGTAGCAAAGAAGATGTGATCCTCGCTTTGTGTATTCACTCACTAAAAAGTGAAGCGATATTGTTCGCTAGAGCTGCCGAATTTGAAGGTAGCACTCGTGAGAAAATCGTGGCGATGCACGTAGGTTATCGAATCTATGCGCGTATGGAGCCAGTGCTTTCAACCTGTGCCATCATGGCAAAGAGCCCATGGGTACTCGAAAAAGCCTCCCCAGAGCGAGTAAAAGAACTCAATGAATTAGAAGAACAAGTGATTAGCAGCGCAGATCAACTGGTCAATTTTGCAGTGGAGCAAGGTGACTTAAAGTATTCACCAGGAATAGGCTCAGATGCGATAGTATTTGCTAACTGGTCGATTGCTTTCGGCTCTAACGCTTTAACGCAGAATGCTTCTAATAGTCATTGTATTCACCGTCTTCAAGACCCATTTTCTGTTTTACATAATGCGAATATGTTGCTTGATGGTCTTAGCTGGAAACCACTCTCCACCGAGTGGGATTACCGCAAGACTTGGCAAAGAGTAGAGCAAGAATTGTTTGCTCAAGAGGTCGAATATCTACAGTCTGTCGGCCGCTAAACACTCTGACTAAAAAGCCCTATTGGGCTTTTTAAAGCAACGTTTGTGACGAATCGTCAATAAATGACACTCGAACTTTGGTTCGGTCTTTCATTTAAGTTTTGTTACTTAAATACCAGCACTTGCTGGTTTTTAAGTAATGAATTTTGACGAAACGTCACAAACGGAGAGTGTGATGAATACCAGACAAATAACCTCAAAACAGCCCTCTAATTGGCTAACAATGCCCACTCGTTTAAGTTGGTGGGTGTTACTTCTAACTATGCTGATGGTTGTTGCGGCCACCATTGGCGGCAAAAACCTCTATTTTAGAGGCGACTACAATATTTTCTTTGATGGCGAAAATGCCCAGTTAAGAGCGTTTGATGAGATTCAAACCACCTTTGCTAAGTCAGATAACCTCGCCATTGTTATTGCGCCTAAAAGTGGCAACGTCTTTGAGCCAGAAACCTTAACCCTCATTCAGCGCCTAACTCAAGACGCTTGGCAAGTCCCATACTCTAGCCGTGTTGATTCGTTAGCCAACTATCAACATACCGAAGCGACTGAAGACGATCTGATTGTCGAAGATCTGTTGCTCGACGAATATAGTCTTACACCTGAACGCATCGCCAAAGTGAAGCAGATCGCGCTTTCTGAGCCAGTGATCAAGCATTCGATGATTTCAGGAAAAGGTGATGTGTCAGTCGTGAACATTACCGTGCAACTGCCTGAGGTTGATGAAACCGCTGAAGTACTCGAAGTGGTTGCGGCGGTAAATCAAATGATCGCGCAATATCAAGCTGAGTACCCTGATGTAGATTTCCATAAAGCCGGGATCATTGCGATGAACCATGCGTTTATGGTTGCCGCACAAGATGATAGCTCGACTTTGGTTCCGACTATGTTACTGGTCATCTTACTGTTCTTAACCTTGATGTTGCGCTCCGTGCTCAGTGTAGTGGCGACACTTATCGTTATTATCGGCTCTGTAGCGGCGACCATGGGACTCTCAGGCTGGGCTGGGATGTTTCTTAGCACCGCAACAGTCAACATCCCAACCTTGGTGATGACACTGGCTGTTGCCGACTGTGTCCATGTCATCGCGACCATGCGCCAGAATATGAAGCTTGGCCACAGTAAACGCTACGCGATTGATCAAAGTGTCAGCGTTAACTTCATGCCTATCGTCATTACCTCGATTACGACGGCGATTGGCTTTTTGATGATGAATATGTCCGACTCTCCGGTATTGCGAGATTTCGGTAATCTGGCTGCCCTTGGTGTGATGATCGCCTGCCTACTTTCATTATCTATGCTGCCAGCGATGCTTAGAATCTTGCCGATTAAAGTCAAAGCGGTTGACGCACACAACCCAGAACCAAGTGATGTTATGGACAAGCTAGGCGACTGGGTAGTACGAAACAGAAAAGTGTTGCTGCCTGTCTCTGCGGTAGTGATCGCTGTCTCTGCTAGCTTGTTGCCGCTGAATAAAATCAATGATGAATCAGTCAAGTATTTTGACTCTCGCAGCGAGTTTCGCCGAGCGGCTGATTTTATGGAAGAGCGCATCAGTGGCATGAGCAATATCAATATCGTGGTCAAAAGCGATGAGTCTCAAGGTATCGCGGATCCTACCTATTTGCAGACAATTGGCGATTTTTCCAAATGGCTGCGTCAGCAACCAGAAACTGACCATGTGGCGACGTTATCGGACGTGTATAAGCGTTTGAACAAAAACATGCATGGCGATGAGAACAGCTACTACACCTTGCCATTGGATCGAGAGTTAGCCGCGCAATACCTGCTGCTGTATGAAATGTCTCTACCTTACGGACTTGATCTGAATAACCAAATCAATGTCGATAAGTCTTCGATCAAGATGGTGGCTACGGTGGCTAACCTTGGCAGCGTCGAGATGGTCGATCTTGAGAATCGTATCTATGCTTGGTTTAACCAGCATGCACCTCAGTACCAAGTCATCGCGTCGAGTCCAACCTTAATGTTTGCTCATATTGGCGAAACTAACATGGCAAGTATGTTGGCGACTCTACCAATCACCTTGATCTTAATTTCTGCATTGATGATCTTCTCGCTACGCTCACTAAGGCTCGGCATCATCAGTGTCGTACCGAACATGGCTCCGGCGATTATCGGCTTTGGTCTGTGGGCACTATTCTCCAGTGAAATCAACCTTGGTCTGTCAGTGGTAGTGACTCTCACGCTGGGGATTGTGGTGGATGATTCGGTGCATTTCCTCTCCAAATACCAGCGAGCACGTAAGCAAGGGCAAAACGCAGAACAAGCGGTTCGTTACGCTTTCCATACCGTAGGTCGTGCATTGTGGATTACCACTGTTGTGCTAGTTTCGGGTTTCTCGGTGTTGGCGATGTCGAGCTTTAGACTTAACGCCGATATGGGCCAGCTCAGTGCGATCGTCATCTTTATTGCTTTAGTGGTTGACTTCGTTTTCCTACCAGCGCTGCTGATGAAATTTGATACCGCGAGATATAGCCAAGATGAGGCGCAGACCTCTAATGCAACAACTAATCCAGCAATGGCTACCCCAGCAACGACGCAATTACAAAGTTAAAAGGATGTCACGATGAAAGTACAAAACAGCTCAATAATCAAAACTATCGCGCTAACGATTTTATTCGCTCTTAGTAACCAAAGTATTGCATCTCCAGAGAAAGGGTTAGAGATCGCCAAAGAACGTAAAGCACGTGATGAAGGGTGGGGTGATTCAGTTGCGACCATGCAGATGATCTTAAAAAATGCGCAAGGTGAAAGCAGCACCCGAGAAATGCGTTTGAAGTCGTTTGAGGTCGCTAATGATGGCAATAAGGGACTGACCATTTTTGATCAGCCGCGCGATGTGAAAGGAACCGCTTTTCTTAATCACTCGCACAGCGTTGAAGCGGATGACCAATGGCTCTATCTGCCAGCGCTAAAACGCGTTAAACGTATCTCATCGCGCAATAAATCTGGCCCGTTTATGGGCAGTGAATTCGCCTACGAAGATCTTAGCTCGTTTGAGCTCGAAAAATACACCTTTAACCACTTAGGAAATAAAGACCTTAATGGCGTCACGACTTATCTATTAGAGCAAACGCCAACGGATAAAAATTCCGGCTACACCAAGCAACTGGTCTGGTTAGACACCGAGCATTATCGCCCACTTCAGGTCGAGTTTTATGACCGAAAAGGCACGTTGCTCAAAACACTCAAGTTCGATGACTACAAACAGTATCTAGATAAGTATTGGCGCGCTCATACCATGGCAATGGTCAACCACCAAACCGGTAAAAGTACCTTACTGACGACGAGCCTGTTGGATTTCCAAACAGGGCTGCGTGAGAAAGATTTCGAGAAAAACGTCCTTAAACGTGTGAAGTAGAGGTGGTATGAATTCTGTCATCAATCTAGCTGGTCAGTTAACGGCCAGCGCATTGCTTACCATTGTGGCGTTACAATGTCACGCAGTTGAGCTGTCAGGACAAATTAATGCAGAGCATCGCCAATTTGCCAGTCATGGATTACAAGGACAAGATAAAGGGCAAAGTTCGTTAGTATTTCAACCTGAATTGTATTGGCAGTTGGGTGAAGCGTCCGATTTCACCCTTACGCCGTTTTATCGCCTAGATAGCTTAGATGAAGAGCGTAGCCATGGTGATATCCGTGAAGCGCTATACCTTACCTATTGGGACGACTATGAGCTGCGTGCGGGTATCGGCAAGGTCTTTTGGGGCGTGACAGAGTCTGCGCACCTTGTCGATATCGTCAACCAGACTGATGCCATTGAGTCAGTCGATGGTGACGATAAACTTGGCCAGCCTATGGTGCATTTCACCTCAATCAAGGAGTGGGGCACTGTTGATACGATGATCTTGCCTTATTTTCGTGAGCGTACCTTTGCGGGTGTTGACGGTCGATTAAGGCCAACCGTCCCGGTGTCTAGCAACGCGCTCTATGAATCTTCGCGTGAAGAAAAACACATCGACTACGCGGTTCGTTATTCACAAATGTTAGGGGATTGGGATTTAGGTTTAAGCTATTTTCAAGGCACCAATCGGGCTCCTTATTATCAAGTCCATGGCAACGAGCTAAAGCCTTACTACGCGAAAGCCAAGCAAGTTGGGCTTGATATTCAAGGTATTGTCGGCGATTGGTTGTGGAAAATAGAAAGCATTTATCGCGACAGTTTTGACAACCATACGGGTGTCGTTGGCGGGTTTGAATACACCATAGTCGGGGCGTTCGACACGGTATGGGATATCGGGCTGATAGCGGAATATTTGTATGACAGTCGTGGCAACAACGCCCAATCTGTTGGCCAGAACGATCTTTTTGCTGGCACTCGATTGGCTCTAAATGATGAAGACAGTACTGAGATTTTGCTTGGTATCAGTCAAGACCTAGATAACAGTGATGTTTATAGCGCAAAACTGGAGGCATCAAGTCGATTAACCAATCATGTCTCTTGGACGGTTAATGGCTGGTTGTTTGAAAATGAAACACCGGATGATCTGCTTTATTTCGCGCGAAAAGATGACTTTATCGAGTTTTCATTGCAGTACTACTTTTGATAGAATGTGATGCGTGATATCGATTCCAAATTAAGGGGGCTGTTCTAGCTCCCATTTTGGTTCTTTCCTTAAATTTGCCTGTTAAATATGTCAAATCCCCATAATTATAAACGGCTAGACGTAACGAATAGTTCTAGTGGGAGCATCTAAAGGTATTGGGGAGCGTAAGTCTGAGATGACGGACTTTAATGACCTGATCAAAGCCGCTGATAACGCGGTGTATAAAGCGTTATCAGCAGGCCGAAATAGGGTCGAGAAAGAGGGTTAAAGCTGCTTTAACATCCAAACATCGCACTTACCATGCTCTGTGCCATCGAGCGCT
Source organism: Vibrio sp. 2433-A1 (assembly GCF_056726085.1). Lineage (NCBI taxonomy): Bacteria > Pseudomonadati > Pseudomonadota > Gammaproteobacteria > Vibrionales > Vibrionaceae > Vibrio > Vibrio sp. 2433-A1. The sequence continues at coordinate 14,847 of NZ_JBRESC010000018.1, read as the reverse complement.
TTATCGAGATGCTCAAAGCCAAGTTTCTCATAGAGGTTGATGGCCGAAGTCATAGACGAAAGCGTGTCTAGATAGCAGGCGCTAAATCCTTGGGCCTTAGCAAACGATAAGCACTGTTCACTCAATGCTTTGCCCAAGCCTAATTCGCGACTTTCTGGTAATAAGAACAGCTTTTTCAGCTCACAAATTTGCTCAGAGGCATTGAAAGGAGCAAGTCCACAACCGCCAACAATTTTGCCATTTAACGTCGCGACTAAGTAGCGGCTCTTAGTGTCAGAGGCATAATGCGCGCTCATGGCATCGACTTCAGGGTCAGAAGGTCCAAACCCTTCGCCAACAGCGCCAAATTCAGCACCCACAGTTTTAATGATGGCGCGGATTTCTGCATTCTGTTTAGGGTGAATTGGCTCAATCAAAACGGTCATCTTAAATCCTTATAATGCGGCTTAATGATTAAATAACTGGGTGCTAAAAGCCTTTTTATCAAGTGCTCAGCTGAAAATTTACTCAAAGGTAGTAAATAGCGTGATTTCAATTTGGATTTGACCTTGTCATTCGTTACTATGTACAGCTATTTATAGACCCAAGATCCCTGTCGGGTAATCGCAGTTTGCAATTAGCCCAGAATGGACACTACCACTTATGCCTATTGCATGTAGGTGTAGGTAGATGAGGAAACGATGCAACATCTAGAAGAGATCATTGCTAACGCGAACGCCGCTATTGAAGCAGCAGATTCGTTAGTTGCACTTGATGAAGTGCGTGTTCAGTATCTAGGTAAGAAAGGTGAGTTAACAGCTCAACTTCAAAGCCTAGGTAAACTACCACCAGAAGAGCGCCGTGAAGCTGGTCAAGAGATCAACAAAGCGAAAGGCGTTGTTCAACAAGCGATCGCAGCTCGTAAAGATGCACTACAACGTGCAGAGCTTGAAGCGAAGCTAGCTGCAGAAACAATCGACGTGACTTTACCAGGTCGTCGTATCGAGAACGGTGGTCTACACCCTGTTACTCGTACTGTTGAGCGTATTGAACAGTTCTTTGGTGAGCTAGGCTTTAACACTGAGTCTGGTCCTGAGATCGAAGATGCATTCCATAACTTTGATGCACTCAACATCGCAGAAGACCACCCAGCGCGTACTGACCACGACACGTTCTTCTTCAACCCAGATCTAATGCTACGTACTCACACGTCTGGCGTTCAGATCCGTACGATGGAAAATGGTAAACCACCATTCCGCTTCATCGCACCGGGCCGTGTTTACCGTAACGACTACGACCAAACGCACACGCCAATGTTCCACCAAGTGGAAGGCATGCTAGTAGACGAGAACGTAAACTTCGCACAGCTTAAAGGCATCCTGCACGATTTCCTATGTAACTTCTTTGAAGAAGAAGTTGAAGTTCGTTTCCGTCCTTCTTACTTCCCATTCACTGAGCCTTCAGCAGAAGTAGACGTGAAAGGTAAGAACGGCAAATGGCTTGAAGTTCTAGGTTGTGGCATGGTTCACCCTAACGTACTGCGCAGCGTAGGCATCGACCCTGAGAAGTACTCTGGCTTTGCATTTGGTATGGGCGTTGAGCGTCTAACTATGCTTCGTTACGGCGTAAACGATCTTCGTGCGTTCTTCGAGAACGACCTTCGTTTCCTAAAACAGTTCAAGTAATCCAGGGGATACATCACTATGAAATTTAGCGAATCTTGGCTTCGTGAGTGGGTAAACCCTGCGGTATCGACTGACGAACTTACACACCAAATCACAATGGCGGGTCTAGAAGTAGACGACGTACTACCTGTTGCTGGTTCTTTCACTGGCGTTAAAGTAGGTAAAGTGGTTGAGTGTGGCCAACACCCAGACGCTGACAAACTACGCGTAACTAAAGTAGATGTTGGCGCTGAAGAACTTCTAGACATCGTTTGTGGCGCATCTAACTGTCGCCTAGGTATCAAAGTTGCTGTAGCGACTGTTGGTGCTGTGCTACCAGGCGATTTCAAAATCAAAAAAGCAAAACTACGTGGTCAACCATCACACGGCATGCTGTGTTCATTCTCTGAACTAGGTATCGACGTTGAATCTGATGGCATCATGGAACTAGCTGAAGATGCAGCAATCGGTACTGATTTCCGCGAATTCCTAGGTCTTGACGACGTAACAGTAGACGTAGACCTAACGGCTAACCGCGCTGACTGTTTCAGCATCCGTGGTATGGCGCGTGAAGTAGGCGTTCTAAACCGTGCTGACGTAACTGAGCCTGCGGTAAACGCAGTAGCACCAGCTATCGACGACACAGTTTCTATCGAAGTGAAAGCGACTGCAGCATGTCCACGTTACCTTGGCCGTGTGGTTAAGAACGTAAATGTTCAAGCTGAAACACCACTATGGATGCAAGAAAAACTGCGCCGCTGTGGTATCCGCTCTATCGATCCAGTGGTAGACATCACTAACTTTGTTCTTCTAGAGCAAGGCCAGCCAATGCACGCATTTGATCTAGCTAAGATTGAAGGCGGCATCGTAGTTCGTATGGCAGAGCAGGGCGAGAAGCTAACTCTTCTAGACGGCAACGAAGCTGAGCTAAACGCTGATACTCTAGTAGTAGCAGACCACAACAAAGCACTTGCTATCGCAGGTATCTTTGGTGGTGAAGAGTCTGGTGTAACCACTGAGACTAAAGACGTACTACTTGAGTGTGCATTCTTTGCACCAGACCACATCCGTGGCCGCGCTCGTAGCTACGGTCTACACACGGATTCTTCAATGCGTTTTGAGCGTGGTGTCGATTTCGCACTGCAAACAAGCGCAATGGAGCGTGCAACAGAGCTTCTCGTTGAGATCTGTGGCGGTGAAGTAGCCCCTGTTGTTGCGGTAGAGTCACAAGCTGACCTACCAAAAGCAAACACAGTATCACTACGTCGCACTAAGCTAGACAGCCTACTAGGTCACCACATTGCTGATAGCGATGTTGTTGAGATCCTAGAGCGTCTTGGTCTAACGGTTGAAACAACAGACGCAGGTTGGACAGCAACAGCACCGACATGGCGTTTTGATATCGCAATCGAGCAAGACCTAATTGAAGAAGTAGGTCGTATCTACGGTTACGATAATATACCTAACCAAAACCCAGCGGCAGCACTTAAGATGCACGACCACGTTGAAGCGAACATTCCGCTAAAACGCGTTCGTAATCTACTTGTTGATCGTGGTTACCAAGAAGCCATCACTTACAGCTTCGTTGAGCCAGAGCAGCAAAAACTTGTTGTTCCAGGTGTTGAGCCGCTAATCCTGCCATTCCCAATCTCTGCGGATATGTCAGCAATGCGTCTAGGCCTAATCCAAGGTCTAATAAACACCGTAGTTCACAACCAGAAACGTCAACAGCCTCGTGTTCGTCTATTCGAATACGGCCTACGTTTCATCCCATGTGAATCTGCTGAAAACGGTATGCGCCAAGAGCCTATGCTTGCAGGTGTTATCGCAGGTACTCGCAGTGAAGAGCACTGGGACATCGAAACTAACACAGTTGATTTCTTTGACCTTAAAGGCGATCTAGAAGCGGTTCTTGAGCTAACAGCGAACGAAGCAGCTTACTCTTTCGCAGCGCTTTCTGCAGAAGACAAAGCAGCGAACCCAGCACTTCACCCAGGTCAATCTGCAGCTATCATCGTTGATGGTAAGCAAGTTGGTGTGATTGGTACAGTTCACCCAGAGCTTGAGCGTAAGTTTGGTCTAAACGGCCGTACTATCGTATTCGAAGTGGAATGGTCTGCAATCAACACTAAAGTGATCCCTGAAGCAGTTCAGCTTTCTAAGTTCCCATCAAACCGTCGTGACATCGCGGTCGTTGTTGATGAAGCAGTAGCTTCTGGCGACATCGTTGCAGCATGTTTAGAGCAAGGTGGTGAGTTCCTAAAAGATGCGAAACTATTCGACGTTTACGTTGGTAAAGGCGTTGAAGAAGGTAAGAAGAGCCTAGCTATTGCGCTAACACTACAATCTGTAGAGCGTACGCTTGAAGATGCAGACATCGCTGGCGCGGTTGACGCTATCGTAGCTCACGTATCTGACAAGTTCGGCGCGTCACTGCGTGACTAATCACTTCTGATTATTAGATAGAAAATCAAAGGCCTCGCGATTGCGAGGCCTTTTTTGTTTTTGTGGTAATTTTTACCAATGCTTGAGCAACCACAGCAGTTCAACACAACGTGGATAACAGAAAGGGGAGCAACTGAATACCGAACGTGATAAGTGCAGCTATATGTTTAAGCGCACCAACTCGGTGCTCTTGTGTTGGTATGCGCTCACCAATATAGTGCAGAGAAAATTTGAGTTTAGTTTAACCCTATAAAAAACAATGAATTATAAATGGTCCAATTCTTGATGCTTATTTGAGTATCTCCCCCAAACGTTAAATTAGAATCAAGGATGACGACTATGCAAGATGCACTCACAATAATACTTGCCGGAGGTATGGGCTCTCGCCTGTCTCCGCTTACCGATAATAGAGCAAAGCCTGCCGTACCGTTCGGTGGTAAATACAGAATCCTTGATTTTACTTTATCCAACTGTCTTCATTCAGGTTTGCGCCGTGTACTTGTTCTCACTCAGTACAAATCGCATTCGTTACAAAAACATCTGAGAGATGGCTGGTCTATATTCAACCCAGAACTTGGAGAATATATTACAGCTGTACCGCCGCAAATGCGTAAAGGTGAAAATTGGTATGAAGGAACGGCCGATGCTATTTACCAAAACTTATGGTTACTGGACAGAAGTGAAGCCGAATATGTGGTGGTGTTATCTGGCGACCATATCTACCGTATGGACTATGAACCTATGCTTGCTCAACACAAAGCAACGGGGGCCGACCTTACTATTGCGTGTATGGAAGTCTCTATTCGCGAAGCGAGTGCGTTTGGTTGCGTTGGCACCGATAGTGAACGAAAAATTGTGGCCTTCGAAGAAAAGCCAGAAAACCCACCAGCGACACCGAACGACAAAACCAAAAGTTTAGCTTCTATGGGGATCTATATTTTTTCAATGAAAGCACTGGTTGAAAGTTTAGAGTTAGATGCAGAAAATGATTTATCTAGCCACGATTTTGGCAAAGATATCATTCCTAAGCTCATCGATAAACAGTCTGTTTATGCCTACCAATTTGGTGATGCACAAGGCCGCGTTAGCAGAGACTCTTATTGGAGAGATGTAGGAACTATCGATTCTTTCTATCAAGCAAACATGGATCTTTTGGAGGCCGTTCCCCCAATTGATCTTTATCAGCCTAATTGGCCCGTGAGAACCTTCGAACATCAATACCCACCGGCTAGAACCGTGTCATCAGAGACGGGAAATGAAGGCATCTTTATTAACTCTATTATTGCTAACGGTGTCGTCAATTCTGGAGGCTCAGTTCATCATTCCATTCTATCCGCTAACGTGAGAATTAATGACGGGGTAACCATCGCTGACTCCATCATATTTGACGGTGTTCAGGTCGGAAAAAATAGCCAACTACAAAACTGTATAGTGGATAAACACGTTATGATCCCACCTAATACTAGAATTGGCTTTAATCCTACTGTCGATGCTCAGCGTTTTCATATTTCAGAAAATGGAGTCGTCGTTATTCCTGAAAGCTACCGTTTTGATTGACTAAAAAACGAACCAGTAGAAGATAGTTTTCAATTGGTTTCGTATTTATTGCAGCCTTTAACGGTAAGGCCACATAGAAGACTTACTCGCTGATACTAATTTCAATTACGATAGCCAATGCCGATAGGCGAGCGAGAAGGGGTTTATCTTTACTCTGATACCAACTCGTTGGCATTGCGTTCTGTAGCCCCGCTTTTTTTAATGCTTGTAGCTCGGCTTTAGAGATCAACACGTAGCTAAGCAGGGTATCGAGTAGGCGACGTAAGTTGCTTGGTGTCAGCTCTCCATCTCGCCAGTAACGTTTAATCTCTCCAACAACAACGCTAAGTGGCACGACAGGTTCAAGGGCTGACTCTTTTAGGCTTTTACATTGGATAGAGCGAGCAACACTTTGACGAGCTAGTTCCCAATCCGGCTTGCCTTGCTTGCTGACGTAATCGTGTTTGTAGCAGTAGTAGCTAAAGAGAAAGCGCTCGATTTGATGCCATCGCTGCGCTTTTACTTCTAAATAGAGATGTTCAAATTCGAGTTCTAGATCGGTCATAGCTTGGCTCTTGATGATGAGCTGCGAGTGTATCGCTTAGCTTATTGCCATCGCAAGTGAATCTGTGTTGCGCTGCTTTTTGATTGCAAAGATCAGTTGGATAAGCAACAGCACGCCAGTCACACCTAAGCCAATACCAATACCGCCCCAAATGCCTGCTAATTCGAACTCTGGCATGAGTAGCCATGCAGCCGGCAGACCAAATGCCCAATATCCAATCGCAGTCATAATGGTTGGGCCCATGACTATCTTCATGCCACGCAATAGGTTTATCGCCAACAATTGCCATGCATCAACAACGAATGACAGTGCGACGACCCAAAGAACCATTGTCAGTAAGTGGGTTAGATCAGCATCTAGGTTAAACATACCGGCAATAAGCTCAGGCCATAACATAAAGCCACTTGCCAAAATGACACTCAATAACGTGGTGATACCAAAACTGCGCAGAGCAGTGCGTTTGATGCCGTCATAGTTTTCAGCCCCAAAGTCTTGCCCAACAAGAATCGCCGCAGCTTGTGAGAAACCAAAGTTGATGTTCCAAGTAAAGCTTAGGCACTGCAATAGAATTTGATGTAGTGCTAATGCAGCAATACTGATGGTACCAGCCATTAAAGTCCCGCCATAGATTAAGCCATGCTCAAGCAGCGCTGCCATCGCGATAGGCAAGCCCATAGCGAGTAGTGGAGTGAGTAGCGAGAGTGAATATTCTTCGCGATTCAGCCAAGGTGCAAACGGCGCGTACTCTGGGCGCTTAAAGACCCAAAGTGTGTAACCAATCATCACGATAAATGCCGCTAATGCCGTTCCTGCACCCAAACCAGCAAGACCTAAATCGAAGCTAAACGCCAATACATAACTAATTGGAACGTTCAGCGTGACGGTCATCAAAGACATGATCATGATCGAGCGGACATTACCAAACGCACTGGTTAATCCGCGCAACACAAGTAGAAGCAATGATGGAAGCATCGCCCACTTTAAGGCGTCCACATACCGCATGGCTGGCTCAGCGAGTTCACTTGGTTGATTGGCAAGGACGAGCAGCTCTGGCACAAAGGTAAAGCTAATGGTTAAGATGACAGTCAGTACGAGCGACAGCAGTACCGCGCCTTTAACGGCTAATCTAATTTGTTGGTTACCATGTTCAGGTCTCGCGACACGCTGCCCATAGGCAATCGCAATCAAGTTTGCAACGCAGCCAACCGTGCTGCCAGCGACGATAAACACGAACGAATAGACAGAGGCACCTAATCCTCCCGCAGCGATGGCAGACACACTTAATCGCGACATCATCCATACGTCAGTCAACACCAACGCCATAGAGATCATTTGCGAGATAATAAGTGGAATGGCCAAGGAGAGAATTTTTTTCATGTTTTGCCTCGTGATCGGTATCACATAAAGGTACGAGTTATCTACTTGGCATTCAAATGACATTTATGTCACTCTTACATAACTTCAGATCATGTGAGCAACTTATGAGCCCTTACAGCCACCTTCCTTATTCACATAACGCATTAAAAGTCTTTGAGGCGGTAGCAAGGCTGATGAGTTTTACCAAAGCAGCGGATGAACTCAATGTCACTCAAAGCGCAGTGAGTAGGCAAATTAAGCAGCTTGAAGAAGAGTTAAGTTCGCCACTATTGATACGTAAACATCGCGCGATTGAACTGACGCAAAGTGGCAAGGATCTTTATGAAGTGCTGCGGCAAAATTACCATAACCTAGATGCATTAATCGGGCAGTGGAAGATACCTGCGAAGAAGCGGATAGTGATCAAAAGTGCGCTCAGTTTCGCGACTCGTGTATTGATGCCCAATGTGGCGTTACTCAATGAAAAGTATCCAGAACATGAAATCGTCATCATTCCCGCTATCGATGAAGATCCTCAGCTTGAGTCCGAAGATTGTGATTTGCTGATCATCAACTCTCGCAAGCGCTCGCGTTACCAAAATCGACCGGGAGTTACCTTATTGCGTGAAGAATATATGGCGCCTGTTTACGCCGAGTCATTGTCTGACAAGTTTATCCAGATTGAAGATGTACTGACGTTGCCGCACTTGCATGCCACACTTGATCATCAAGATTGGAAATTATGGATCAGCAACGCCAAACTTAAGGGCAAAAAGCAGGGCAGAGACACGGTATTCTATAGTTTAGATTTGGCGCTTAGTGCGTGTTTATCTGGGCAAGGGGTGACGGTGACAGATTTGCTGCTCGTATTACCTGAGCTCAAACGCCAGTTTTTAAAATGCCCAGAGAACATTACCCTGCAGCACAGTGAATGGCAGTACTTTTGTTACCAAAGAAATCCTAACCCTATTGCTAACGAAATCTTAGATTGGCTGGTGGCACAGACTCAGTCGGATGTCGCGCAGCTTAAGGCACTGTGCGACAAGTTTGGTTGGTCTATTGAAGAGGTCAAGTTCTAGCTGCGCTGAGGTAAGAGACCAAAGCTTTGCTTTAAAGCGGTAAGAAACAGGAAGTCCTCGCACATGGCTTTTTCTGGTTCATCACTGATTTTTGCCACTGGTCGACCGTTACATTCTGCCATTTTGACTACGATAGACAGCGGTTGGTATTCGATACCGTCTGATACGTAACCACCCATGTCATTGGCGAGGAAAGTACCAATACCAAAGCTGATGTTCGCTCTGCCCGCGAAGTAGTCACAGATCTCAATCGCGCGCGCAAAGTTGAGACCATCGGTAAAAATGAGCATTTTTGACATCGGATCAATGCCCAGAGACTGGTAGTGGGCAATCATCTTATCACCCCAATCAAATGGGTTACCTGAGTCATGACGTACGCCAGCATAAGCGCTAGCTCGATCTGAGTTAAAATCTTTTAGGAATGCATCAATGCCAATGGTATCGGTTAAGGCAATTCCAAGCTTACCGTCAAAGGTCGACTGCCATAGGTCTAGGGCGACTTGCTGTGACTTTGCAGGCTCGACAAGCGCCTGATGGGCCATAAACCACTCATGTGCCACAGTGCCAATGGGTGTAAGGTCGAACTTCTTAGCAAGGTGATAGTTGCTGGTCCCGGTCATCAGCTCCGGAACGTGTTGATTCAGGTAGGCAACGACATCATGTTGAACCTGAGCGCTAAAACGGCGGCGGCTACCCATCTCAGAAAAATTAAAGTTAGTCAGCGAGCGCTTCGAAAGCTCAGACTTTAATACTGACACTTTTTGCTCAAGTACTTTCGAGAACTGTGCAGAGGGGATTTTGTTCCAACGCTGACGGCTACGTACTTCGGAGATAATGCTCATCACCAGCGTTTCATACAAGATAGTCTCATGCCATAGGCCTTTGATTGAGACACTAAGCTGATCATCGGCTTGTGAGACAGTAACTTGTTGCAGCGGTAAAAAGCGAAAATCAGCCAGGTAGGAGAGGAAGTCATCACTTAAATAACTGGCATGCTGGCTAAGATAGGCAATATCACCAGTGGTGAAAGAGCACTCTGCAAGCTGATTGATTTCTTGTTCAATTAAGCCGTGTAAGTCGGATATGTCTTCACTCGAACGCACAATAAGCTCATAACGCACTTCAGTTTGCGGGTAGTGCGTGAAAGCAGCAAACATCATATTGATTTTGTAGACATCTAAGTCGAGTGCGCTTTGGATAATTTTGTCGTTGAAAAGTGAGGCAGACATCCGGCCTTCCTGTTGTATTACTAGGCTTGGTGAAGAGTCGCACTCTAGTTAACGCAGTGAAAATTGTCAAATTCTGCTATCTAAATGCTATCTAGGCTTAAAGCAGGTGTTTTATCCGCTAACTTGAGTATTATAGAGAATGAAATCGCCTAATACGTTTGATAATTCGCTAAAGGAATCTCCATGTCTTTGAAAACTATTCAGTTACTACGATCTAAAACGGCGGCCATTGATGTGGATCCGCAAAAAGGGTTCAGTGAATTGTGTCCTAACGAGTTGCCTGTACAAGGCGCGCTTGAAATCATTGATGAACTGAAACGTAATCATTCGAAGGCGTCAATTAAAATAGTATCGCGCGATATGCATCCACCGGGCGCAGCATGGGAAGCAGAAACGCCTGAGCAGATGTTAGAGCCAGTTGGCCTGCCTGAGGTCGATATTAAGTGGAACCCGCATTGCGTCGTAGGCACAACCGGCGTTGAACTACTGCCAGGATTGCCTGCTATTCGAGAGTACGATTTCCAAATCAACAAAGGCATTGATCCCGATGCACACCCTTATGGCGCGTTTTATCACGACCAGGCGGATACTCTTTCTACGGGCGGTATTGAGTTCTTGAAATCTAACCAGATAAGCCATGTGATTGTCGGCGGACTGGCATTAGATTTCTGTGTGAAAAAGTCAGTTGAGCAGTTAGTTGGTGCCGGGTTCAGCGTAATATTAAACCTAGCGTCGACTCGTGCGGTCTTTCCTGATAGCGCGAGTGATGTTGTCGAACAGTTGGGAAAACTTGGCGTCGAGATTGTCGTGACTTCTGAGTCGATAGTATTGGTCGATTAAATCGAAGGGAAAAGGGTGCAATGTTTAGTAAGAGTTCACGCCATCCTTGGCTATGAGCTCACGCGTAAAACTAAATGCACAGAGCGATAGTGCCCGCGATCATAAGTACGATTGTAGCGTACCAGAAGTATTGTGTTTTGTTGTCTGCTACGTGAACTTTGATGAAGTTTATCTCTTCGTTTGCCATTGCAGAAAAATCAGCGTAGTTAATCGCTAATTCGGGCTTTGCTTCCTTAAGATCGTGTTGCAACTTATCAAATGCGTTGTCCACATAAGTTTTGGCTTCTAGAGCTGTCGCGCCCGCTAAGGTTAAACCGTTCCAAACAGCCATTCGTGATTCATACTCGCCTTCACTAACGCAGTTGAGCACGCGTAGGTCGTATTCACGCTTGATACGCTCTTTGCTCATTTTGGCAGGACAAATATTTTTTAAATCGTTCACGAAAATTACTCCAATAGAGATTTTTATAGATGTAAGTTGAGCCGAATTTGGCTCAAAACGGTGAAGTCGAATTCACATTCAAAGGTCGATCTATAACAACCGCTATTTATCTTCGGTAATCAATAATTGAAGGCATGGTAGATAGATGACAAAATCGCAGCAACTTAAGGATTTTGTTTAGACGATAAATATAATTTTTCTGGTCTCATATTGGTTTCTGCTAACGTCGCTGACAATATCTACCATGTTCACCTTGATAGGTCAGTATTTTTTTGTATCCTCGGATATGTGTCGGGTCGAAGTATGATGGTTCTAGGTTGTGGACATGGAGGGGATCACTATCCCCCGTTTATTTTAACCAACCTCTAAAATTATACGACACTTTGCAACCTAATTCCGAAGTTGCTGATATAGTTGCCCATGATAAAGTTTTGCTAATCATTAGGTTAGTTACAGTTTGGTACTCTGGACCTTGAGTGAAAGGCGATACTTAAGCTGGTGGTTAGAGGTACTTAATGTGGTTTAATTAGCGTTATGTTTACTTGTAATTCAAAGGCTTAAAGGTCTTAGGCTCAAGTTCTTTGTCCCTCTGACAATTCGTCCCTAGTAGACTCAGCAAATCCGCATTGTCGGTCTAAGCTCTTGAATCACTCAGCCCCTAAAACATGCCAATGTTCGCGGGTTGCTTCATTGTCAGGTCGTGGTGGTTGGCCTTTCATTTTACTGGCTCAAAGTCGCTTTTAGGTTCTTAACCAAGCAGTATTTCAGCTTGGCAGTTGCCTCGGCAATTCAGCCTTGTTTTGCGCTTTGGTTGGTAAGAAAGGGCGCTTTTTGGAGCTTAGTCGGGTTGCCTCATTGGGCAGGGAAGTGGAATTACTGGTTTTGGGTTTGTCGCTTTTGGTGGTCAAGTTGGTTCTTGCCTTGTGGTTTGCTTCAGAAAACTGGCTTGAAATAGCAGTTCTTTCTCAATCAAGTCAGTAACTTGTGGTAAAACATAACAAACAATTCAACAGTGATTCGCAACGCTTGGCGCTCTCACTTCGGGTTGAGTTTAGTGTTTACGGCGCAATGTTTAAGTTCAGTGTCTGCGCTGCTCACACGTTAATTGGGCGTTATGTTTACTTGTATTTCAAAGGCTTAAGTGTCTTAGGCTCTAGTTCTTTGTCCCTCTGGCAATCCGTCCCTAGTAGACTCAGCAAATCAATATTGTCGCTCTAAGTTCTTGAATCTCTCAGCCCGTAAAACATATCAATGTTCGTGGGTTGCTTCATTGCCAGGTCGTGGCGGTCGGCTTCTTGTTTAACTGGCTCAAAGTCGCTTTTGGATTCTTAACCAATCAGCATTTCGGCTTGGCAGTTGCCTCGGCAATTTGCCATTGTCTTGCGCTTTGGTTGGAAAGAAAGGGCGCTTGTTGATACTCGGTCGGGTTGCCTCATTGAGCAGGGAAGAGGAATTACTTGTTTCAGGTTGGTCGCCTTTGGCGGTCAAGTTGGTTTAAACCTTGTGGTTTGGTTCAGAATATTGGTCTGAAACAGCAGTTCTTTCTCAAGTAATTCAATCGTTTGTGGTAAAACATAACAAGCAATTTAAGAGGGATTCACAACGCTTGGCGCTTTCACTTTGGGTTGAGTTTAGTGTTTATGGCACAATGCTTTAGGTTTTGATGTAAGCGTTGTTCACCCCTTAATTGGGCGTTAGGCATCAAGGAGGTTGTTGTCATGGAAGAATCAATAAAATTTGGTAAGTTAGCGGAAGCTCATTTTGAAAATGGACTTTTGTGTGCTGAAAGTGTCGTTTCTGCTATCGCGGAATATCACGGGGTGGATGATCACCTAGCCTCGAAAATGGCAACTGGATTTTGTAGTGGCATGGCTAGAACTTGTGGACCATGTGGCGCTTTATCAGGAGCTGTTATGGGCATTAGTTTAGTTTTAGGTCGTGAATCCCAAAGTGATACTGTCGCTACGACGTACGAAGCAACACGGGAGTTAGTCGAGAAGTTTGAAAATGAATTCGGGGCTAAAGACTGCCATAAGCTTTTAGGCTGTGACATTGGAACGGAAGAAGGTATGGCTCATTTCCGCTCTCAAAATCTTCGTTCTAATTGTAGCAACTACACTCGAAAAGCCGCTGAACTAGCAGTGCAAATATTGAGCAAAAATGCCTAACAATCTGTTTAAGAGTGATTCGCAACGCTTGGCATTTTTGCTATGCGTTGCGTGTAGTGTTTAAGGTGGTATGCGAGAGCTTCGGTATTGCGTTGCTCACACCTTAACAGGGCGTTATGCGACTGGGCAAAAATCTTCTCTTACTCTATTTCTTGTCCTCTCCACCCATTGGTTTTTGGTTGTCGGAAAATTGGCATTGTCGGTCCAAATTCTTGAATTAATCGGGCTGCAAACCATGCCAAGGTTCGTGGGTTGCCTCATTTCAATTTGGTGTCGGCTAGCGATAGATTGGTCGTGCGCAAAGTGTGGTGAGGGCAAGTTCTTAGAGGCTGTCGTTTTTGTTGTCCGTCCGCTTCATTGAGTTTCATGTAGCCAAAAGCTGCATCGTGCGCTTCAATTCACCGTTCGTCACTTGAGGAAACTGGGTGAATCTTTAGTGGCTTGGGTTGTTCGGTGAATCACAAAAAGTGTTTGGTTTGTTTGTGGTTTTTGGTGTCTCAGGTAATCTCTTAGTGCTCACATTGGCATCGGTGATTGAATTCGCATAACAAGCAATTTAAGCAGATTCACAACGCTCGGCATTATTGGTTTGTATTGGCTCGGGTGTTTACGGTGCAATAATTTAGGCAGGTGGTGGCGTTGTTCACTACTTAATTGGGCGTTATATGCTTTCAAGTTTCAAACAATAAAAGGACTTAAAAATGATTCTAAATCACGTCTCAGTTGGCGCTTCTGATGTGGTAAAAGCAGTTGGTTTTTATGACTCAGTTCTTTCTACGTTGTCTATTAAGCGTGCTCACTATATAGAAAATATCGCAGCAGCTTATGGTGAAAGTTTTGAATTTTGGGTCGGCAGCCCTTGTGAAGGAAAAGCAACATCAAGTAATGGTGCTCATGTTGCTTTCAATGCGTCTTCAAAAGAAGCTGTTGACCAATTCTATGCTACAGCTATTGAATTGGGTGGTTCATGTGCAGGTAAGCCAGGCTTAAGACCTGAGTATGGTGAAACTTACTATGCAGCCTTCGTACGTGACTTAGACGGAAACAAGATCGAAGCTGTTTCAATGTAGCTTCGAGTACGCATATAACAATAAATTTAAGAGTGATTCACAACGCTCGGCGCTTTCACTTCAAGCTAGTTTAGTGTTTATGGCACAATGGTTTAGGTAAGGTGGTCGCGTTGTTCACACCTTAATTTGGCGTTAGGCAAAGGGCAGAAAAGTTCTTTGTTCTAATCTTCTTGCTCCCTCTGGACACCTGCTTTTCTTAGTCGGCAATTCTGTATTGTCGGCTCAAATTCTTGAATCTCTCCAACCGTAAAACTTGCCAAGATTCGTGGGTTGCCTCATTGGTTTTCAGTGTTGGTTGGTGGTGAGTTTCACTGGCTTAAAGTGTGGAAAGGACTAGTCAATCGAAGCTTTCATTTTTGCTGTCAGCTCGCAGCTTTTAGTATTCCGGTTCAAAAGCTACTTCGTCGCTGAAAAGACGCATTTCGTGGATGTTGAAACCTAGGCTGTAACATAGCGGCTTCAGTTGTTCTTGAA
>NZ_JBRESC010000017.1:0-83313 GCF_056726085.1 Vibrio sp. 2433-A1 | reverse complement strand
TATCCCAAGTATATTTTTGATGAATGCTTAGCCTTCTTTGGCCAAAAACGCATTGGCTTAGCCGCTTATTCAACATTACAAACCATGATCACGTCCGTCCTAGCCAGTGAGAGGAAGAGGACAGAGTCCATTCTCTCAAGCTCCATGTCAGACACCACTCATATGCAACTTAAAAAAATACTGCATACCAAAGGGCGCTTGAATCAACTTTCTGCGCAGAAAGGCTCAGCGAAAGACTTCACCCCATCGGAACTCATGCGTGAAATTGAAACGCACAATACAATAAGAAGTGTGTATCAGGAGATAAAAGGACTCATCAATGAACTAGGGTTATCGCAAGGAAACTTAACGTACTACGCGTCTATTATTCGACACCAATCTATCTATAAGATCCGCCGTTCTCCTGAATGGCAAGGGATGCTATACATCGTGTGCTACTTGTTTTTTCGTTATCAAGAAACGAATGATAAGTTAGTCACTGCTTTTCAATATGTGACCAGAAAACTAAGGGAATCCGCCTCTGCCGCCGCTAAACAACGGATTGCAGATGAGCTTGAAGTGGTCAGAGACAAGTTGACCCACGCCGGTCACCTCCTTGGACTATTTGTCGATGACTCCGTCAGTGACCAGACTCAATTTGGTGATATTCGGCAAAATGCCTTTGAAAAGCTCTCCAAAGATGAAATCCAGCTCATTAGTCAGCACTTAAATAAGGAAAATTTTGATAAGCGACAATACGAGTGGCAATACATTGACAGCCAATATAGAAAGATCTCAAACTCGATTAGACCCCTTTTTCTAGCGATAGATATTGAATGTGAACCCGGTCAGACATTACTTTCTACGCAATTACAAGTAGCAAAATCAGAGCTTCAAAAAGAAAAGCACCTTTGTACTGCAGACCAAAGGTTACTTCTTAAGCAGGACAAAGACTATATCGTTGATAAGGAAGGCGTTAACTATCGACGTTTTGAACATTACTTGTACCAGAAAGTCTCTCGAATGCTTGATAGCAACCATATATTTGTTAATGAAAGTGCGAAAAACAAACGTCTCGAAGATGATCTTATCCCTATAACTGAATGGAAAAAGAATGAAAATCTTGTTGCCAATACAGGGTTAGATAAGTTGATTGCTCCTATCGAGCAAACCCTTGCGACATTAACAAAATCCGTACGTCACAAAATGTCTCAAGTCAGCCGTAATATCAATGATGGAGCCAATGATTTTGTTATCCATCAACCTCGCACCAACCAGCTCACTTGGAAGTTAGCCAATAAGCGTTGGAAAGACGATCTTGATAACCCGATTTACAACCAACTTCAACATATGGGCATTATCGAAATTATGGATTACGTAAATCAGAGAACCGGTTACTTAGATGCCTTCAAAAGTATCGGAACTAAGAAGCTAGGGAGTAAGGCGAGAGAAGAAGACTTACTCGCTTGTATCTTTGGCAATGGCTCTAATTATGGATTGCATCATATGTCATCGATATCTGATCGAGCCATTGGTGTTCTGAGGGCCGTAAATGATGGGTATATTCGGCCGGAGACGACAAGCGATGCCAATGATGTGATTTCAGATTCGCTGGCAAAACTTCCAATCTTTAAACATTACACAATCAATGAGTCCACCCCCTTTGGTAGTATTGATGGTCAAAAGCATGCCTGCCGTATCAATACATTCAAAGCTCGATTTTCAGCAAAATACTTCCGTAAGGGTAAAGGGGTATCCGCCCTAACGTTGGTGTCAAACCATGTGCCAATCAACACCAAGATAATTTCAGCTAACGAGTATGAAGGACATCATGCTTTTGATTTGCTCTATAACAATAGCAGCGATATTCAGCCTAAAGCGTTAGCAACCGATACTCATGGGGTCAATAATGTCAACTTTGCGATCCTTGACTTATTTGGTTACCAATTCGCTCCACGATACGCCAAGTTTAAATATGTCTTCCATGATTTGTTCGAAATAGAGCATGGAGAGGCCGTATCATTAAAGCTGCGCCGACCGTTTAACACCTCACTAATCAAACGTGAGTGGGAAAATATTCAAAGGATCATTTGCTCGTTAAGTCGTAAGACAACGACACAAAGTACGATCATTACCAAGCTGTCGAATGGTAAACAGAACAGTCGAACATTAGCCGCACTTAGAGAGTATGACCGAATCATTAAGTGCCTTTATGTACTCGATTATGTTGACGATAAAGTCCTGCGACAGTTTGTCCAGCAAGCTTTGAACCGTGGCGAAGCCTACCACCAACTACGTCGAGCTATTGCTTCAATCAATGGAAATCAATTCCGTGGAGGTAATGATTATCAGATAGATCAATGGAATGATTGTGCGAGAATTATTGCTAACTGCATCATTTATTATAACTCGGCCTTGCTATCCAGTCTGATTGATAAGTTTGAGCAAGAAGGTAATCAGGAGGTGGTGAATCTGATAGCGGGTTTATCTCCAGTCGCATGGCGTCATATCCAACTTGCCGGTAATTACACCTTTGGTATTCAGAAAGACAATATCGTTCTAGAGAAACTGCTTGAGAACTTAGAACCTTGGAGAGAGGATAGCATGGTCGAACTGGTGGCTTAAGAAGGATATTAGAGAGTAAGCGATCCCTGCCGGCCCTTATAAATAAAGGGCTGTAGGCTCACATTGGACTTTTCGCTGAAGTGGGCGCAAAACCCCGAGTAGCAGTGTGATGCAAATAGTGGATTTGTTTATCACTCAGACCAATTGCTTGGAGTTGATCTTTGCTAGAATCAACGATACTACTTGGCGTATCTATGGCTAATAAGCGCGTAAAGGTTTTCGGTCCAATGCGTGGGGTGAAGTAAAGCGCCAACCATGCTGCGAGTTCCTGATTATTCATTGCTCTACTCCGCTCAACTGAGGCGGTGCTATGAGCTTAGAATCAACACCGATCGGTTGAGTACTTAGGCTAATCAGAGCAAGACTAAAATGCTGATAAGGGCGTATAACAATCAAATTTCCAATATAAGTATTGGCCAACGATGCCAGTTGACCGTTATCAAGCATTACCTGCACGCCAGGTTGGTAGAGTTCAAACATATTGCCTTGAACAAGTTCATCAACCAGCCCACGATTAAGCACCACCACATCATACTGCCCCACGTAACGCTGGCCCGTTAAACTGCCGAGAATCCGTGCGCGATGACCTATCGGCGCAGGTGTCGGATAGAAACGATTTGTCGCCCTAACCAGCGGCTCTGAAGGATCGGGCAGCGCAATATCATTGGCCATTATTTCTTGCCGTTGCTCGGTCACATGTAAGCGCGTCGTAAGCTCACCATATTCGATATGCTCAGCACTTGCGATGCGTTTTAAAGCGACAACCTCCTGCTCTTTACGAGTAAAACTCGCCATTTGACGATAAATACCCCAACTAGATTCTGGCTGCAGTCCAGAAACATACACAGCATCTTGCTCGGTTAAAAATTGTCGACCATGACTGGCACCCAGCACACGGACACTACTCTCTATATTTGATTGAGTAAGTAATCGATCGGATTCAAGGTAAGGAAGCACCAACTCAGGTTTAAACGTTGGGATTGGGCGCTTATCGACTAAACGAACACTAGGACTGAGTTTCACCATCGGCTTGAGACTCAGCGTAGGTTGGCCATTACGCCAAGTTAGATAGAGGCGATCGCCAGGGTAAATCAGATTTGGATTGTCGATATCGGGATTAGCCTGCCATAAGCGCGGCCACTGCCAAGCACTCTCTAGATAAAGAGCCGATATATCCCATAACGTATCCCCTTTCTCGACCGTATAGCTCGCGGGCACATCTTGCTTAAGTGTCACTGGTGCAGAGTTATCGCTGGCACTATTGGTAAGCGGGACAAAGAGTAAGCCGAGAAAAATAACGCGGCAGTTCAGTAAACCTAACATAGCCATTCCCTGACAACATTGAAATCCTTGGCCGACTTCAACTCGCTTGTTCACTGTTTTAGCTAAGAGAAGCTGTTCAAAAAGCCGCATTGATGCTGTCATTTGACATCTAAAATGTCTAGAATTGAGCCAACGAGGTTTATCCTGATTCGGCACAGTTCAACATTCGAGTGTATATGTCTGTATTACAAGTATTAACATTCCCAGATGATCGCCTTCGCACCGTAGCAAAGCCGGTAGAAGCAGTGACACCTGAGATTCAAAAGTTCGTTGATGACATGATTGAAACCATGTACGACGAAGAAGGTATTGGCTTGGCAGCAACCCAAGTTGATTTCCACCAACGCATTGTTGTTATCGATATTTCTGAAACTCGTGATGAGCCAATGGTTCTGATCAACCCAGAAATTATCGAAAAGCGCGGTGAAGATGGCATCGAAGAAGGCTGTCTATCGGTACCGGGCGCGCGCGCTTTAGTGCCACGTGCTGCCGAAGTAACGGTAAAAGCACTTAACCGCGATGGTGAAGAGTTCACATTTGAAGCTGATGACCTATTAGCGATTTGTGTTCAGCATGAGCTTGACCACTTAGAAGGCAAACTGTTTGTAGATTACCTTTCGCCTTTAAAACGCAAGCGTATTCAAGACAAGCTAGCTAAGATCAAGCGCTTCAACGAGAAGAACGCTAAAGCTTAACCGCCATAAATAGAAGGAAGGTACCTTGAGCAAACCTTTGAAAGTTGTTTTTGCTGGTACTCCGGATTTCGCCGCCCGTCACTTGGCGGCGTTGTTGTCTTCGGAGCATGAAGTTATCGCTGTTTACACACAGCCAGATCGCCCAGCAGGCCGCGGTAAAAAACTCACTGCGAGCCCAGTAAAGAACATTGCCCTTGAGCACGACATTCCGGTTTACCAACCAGAAAACTTCAAGTCAGACGAAGCCAAGCAAGAGCTTGCTGAGCTGAATGCTGACCTTATGGTTGTTGTCGCTTACGGTCTGCTGCTACCTCAAGCAGTATTAGACACACCGAAACTTGGTTGTATCAATGTACACGGCTCGATTCTTCCTCGCTGGCGTGGCGCAGCTCCAATTCAACGCTCTATTTGGGCGGGTGATAACGAGACTGGCGTAACCATCATGCAGAT
This sequence comes from Vibrio sp. 2433-A1, assembly GCF_056726085.1. NCBI lineage: Bacteria > Pseudomonadati > Pseudomonadota > Gammaproteobacteria > Vibrionales > Vibrionaceae > Vibrio > Vibrio sp. 2433-A1. Next base: position 78,241 of record NZ_JBRESC010000017.1, on the reverse strand, counting down.
GGATATCGGTCTAGATACTGGCGATATGCTAAAAATCGCGACCTTGCCAATTGACGCAACGGACACTAGCGCGACCATGTATGAAAAGCTGGCGGAGCTTGGCCCTGATGCACTAGTTGAGTGTTTAGCCGATATTGCCGATGGTAAAGCGGTAGCTGAAAAGCAAGATGATGAACTGGCTAACTACGCCAAGAAACTGAGCAAAGAAGAAGCGCGTATTAACTGGGCTGACGACGCTGCACACATTGAACGCTGCGTACGTGCTTTCAATCCATGGCCAATGAGCCACTTTATCGCTGCTGAGAACAGCATCAAAGTGTGGCAGAGCCGTGTTGATGAGCAAATGTCAGACAAACCAGCGGGTACTATCCTGCAAGCTGACAAGACTGGTATCTACATTGCCACTGGCAATGGCGTACTGGTACTAGAACAACTGCAAGTACCAGGTAAAAAAGCGATGCCCGTGCAAGATATTCTCAACTCACGTGCAAACTGGTTTGAAGTCGGTACTCAACTGGTTTAACTTTTCTCCCGCAAGGGAAACGTACATTTTGAGGGTGGAGACACCCTCCCTTAATTTAAGGTATCCATCATGAATGTTCGCGCTGCTGCTGCTAACGTCCTATTTCAAGTGGTCGATAAAGGCCAATCTCTTTCACATGCCCTACCTGCGGCTCAAAAGACCATCAGACCAAGAGACCACGCGCTGTTGCAAGAAATTTGCTACGGCGCGCTAAGATACTTGCCTCGTCTAGAGTCTATTGCCAACGAGCTAATGGAAAACCCGCTGAAAGGGAAAAAGCGTGTCTTCCACCACTTAATTTTGGTCGGCATTTACCAGCTGAGTTTTATGCGTATCCCTGCTCACGCAGCAGTCGCGGAAACCGTTGAAGGCACCAAGACGCTAAAAGGCCCAAGCCTGCGCGGTCTGATCAATGCCGTTTTACGTAGTTACCTGCGTGAACAAGAAGAGTTGGATGAGAAAGCGGTTAGCCACAACGCGGGCAAATATGGTCACCCTAACTGGCTGCTCAATATGCTGCGCGAAAGCTACCCTGATAGTTGGGAGCAACTGGTCGAAGCCAATAACAGCAAAGCGCCAATGTGGTTACGTGTCAATCGCCAGCACCATACTCGTGATGAGTACCTTGAGCTGTTGAAAGATGAAAACATTGAATTCAGCATTCACCCTGAAGCAGCTGATGCCATAAAATTGGCCTCACCTTGTGATGTAACGCTTCTACCCGGTTTCGACCGTGGTTGGGTATCGGTGCAAGACGCCGCAGCTCAGTTGTCGGTCAATTACCTACAACCACAAAATGGTGAACTGATTCTTGATTGTTGTGCAGCGCCAGGCGGTAAAACCGCACATATTCTTGAGCACACTGAAGATACCGAAGTGGTTGCGATTGACTGTGATGCTAAGCGTCTTGATCGCGTTTATGACAACCTAGAGCGTCTGCAGTTGCGTGCCGATGTCATTTGTGGTGATGCTCGCTACCCTCAAGAGTGGTGGACAGGCGACAAATTTGACCGCATTCTGCTTGATGCTCCATGTTCAGCGACTGGTGTTATTCGTCGTCACCCTGATATTAAGTGGTTACGCAGAGCAAACGATATTGATGCCTTAGCTGAGCTGCAAAGCGAAATTATGGATGCGATGTGGGGACAATTGAAAGTGGGCGGCACTATGGTTTACGCCACTTGTTCAATCACCCCACAAGAAAACGTTCTACAAGTAAAAGCTTTCCTTGAACGTACAGGCAATGCGACCTTAGTTGGCTCTGATGTCAACAACCCTGGTCGTCAGATCTTGCCTGGTGAAGAGGATATGGATGGCTTCTACTACGCAGTGTTAATCAAAAACGCGTAAACAGTTAGGCGGTGACAATAGTCGCCGCCTTTTCAGTAGTTAAACGAGATAAATGTATGAAAATCATCATTCTTGGTGCGGGTCAGGTTGGCGGCACACTGGCAGAAAACCTGGTCGGTGAAAACAATGACATCACCATCGTAGACAGAGACAGCGATCGCCTGCGTGAGCTGCAAGATAAATACGATTTACGAGTTGTGAATGGCTATGCAAGTCACCCTGATGTACTACGTGAAGCTGGCGCTCAAGATGCCGACATGTTGGTTGCGGTAACCAACATGGATGAAACTAACATGGCAGCCTGTCAGGTGGCCTTTTCTCTGTTTAACACACCCAACCGAATTGCTCGCATTCGTTCTCCGCAATACTTATCTGAGAAAGAAGCCCTATTCCAATCGGGTGCAGTTCCCGTTGACCACCTTATCGCTCCTGAAGAGCTAGTCACTAGCTACATCGAACGCTTAATCCAATACCCAGGTGCGCTTCAGGTAGTGAGTTTTGCCGAGCAAAAAGTCAGTTTAGTGGCAGTAAAAGCTTACTATGGTGGCCCACTGGTGGGTAATGCCCTATCAGCACTGCGTGAGCACATGCCGCACATTGATACACGTGTTGCGGCCATCTTCCGTCAAGGCCGCCCAATTCGCCCACAAGGTACAACCATCATTGAAGCCGATGATGAGGTGTTCTTTGTTGCGGCAAGTAACCACATTCGCTCAATAATGAGTGAACTACAGCGCCTAGAAAAACCTTACCGCCGCATCATGATTGTTGGTGGTGGTAACATTGGTGCCAGCTTGGCGCGCCGCCTTGAGCAGTCATACAGCGTAAAATTGATTGAACGTAGTTACCAACGCGCAGAAAAACTATCTGAAGAATTAGAAAACACCATCGTCTTCTGTGGTGATGCCGCAGACCAAGAGCTGCTTGCCGAAGAGAACATTGACCAAGTCGATGTGTTTATCGCCCTAACTAATGAAGATGAAACCAACATCATGTCCGCCATGCTCGCTAAGCGCATGGGCGCAAAGAAAGTTATGGTGTTGATTCAACGTGGCGCTTACGTTGACCTTGTTCAAGGTGGCGTGATTGATGTTGCAATCTCTCCGCAACAAGCAACGATTTCTGCACTACTGACGCACGTTCGTCGTGCTGATATTGTTAACGTTTCTTCTCTACGCCGCGGCGCTGCCGAAGCGATCGAAGCGATTGCCCACGGCGATGAAACTACCTCTAAAGTTGTCGGCCGTGCGATTGGTGATATCAAGCTGCCACCGGGCACAACCATTGGTGCAATTGTACGTGGTGAAGAAGTTCTAATCGCCCATGACCGCACGGTTATCGAACAAGATGATCACGTGGTGATGTTCCTGGTCGACAAGAAATACGTGCCAGACGTCGAAGCCCTATTCCAACCGAGTCCATTTTTCCTATAAGGCTCCGTTATGGTCAACTTCCGTCCCGTACTGTTCGTGATCGGGCTAGTGCTATCTAAGCTAGCCCTATTTATGTACATTCCAACTGTGGTCGCCTTTATCACTGGTACATCCGGTTTCTTAGAATTCGGCCAAGCTGTTGTTATCACCCACATTGCCGCTTTTGCCTGTTTAACTATCGGTCGAACCAGGGCCTTTAAGCTTAGTGTGCGAGATATGTTCCTAATCACCAGCTTGGTTTGGACCATCGCCAGCGCCTTTGCCGCGCTGCCGTTTGTCTTTATTAACCACATTAGTTTCACCGATGCCTACTTTGAAACCATGTCGGGCATCACTACCACAGGTTCTACGGTACTCAGCGGATTAGATAATATGGCGCCTAGCATCTTACTGTGGCGCAGTATCTTGCAATGGCTTGGCGGGATCGGCTTTATCGTAATGGCGGTAGCTGTTCTGCCAATGCTCAACGTCGGTGGTATGAAGCTGTTCCACACCGAGTCTTCCGACTGGTCGGATAAAAGCAGCCCAAGAGCCAAAACCGTCGCGAAAAACATTGTTGCGGTGTATCTGGTACTCACTGGCTTATGTTTGCTCGCTTACCTTGCCTCTGGTATGACTCTGTTTGAAGCGATCAACCACTCTTTCACTACCTTGTCTACTGGCGGCTACTCCACCTCTGATGGGTCGATGAACCACTTCTCCAACTCCGCTCATTGGGTGGCCACGGTGTTTATGTTCTTGGGTGGGTTGCCGTTTTTACTTTTTGTGGCTGCATTGCGTAAGCGTCGTCTAGACCTCTTATTCAAAGATGCTCAGGTGCGTGGTTTTACTTACCTATTTCTTATCAGCAGCCTGATTATCTCTTCTTGGTTGGTGATTAGAGATGGCTATACAGTGTCAGACGCACTGCGAGTTTCAATGTTCAACATTGTTTCAGTCGTAACCACCACAGGTTTTGGTTTAGAAGATTTCACTGCATGGGGTGCACTGCCAACGACCCTGTTTGCGTTCCTAATGATGGCTGGCGCTTGCTCAGGTTCAACATCTGGCGGGATTAAAGTGTTTCGTTTTCAGATCGCAATAACGCTACTCAACAAACAGATGATGAAGCTCATTCACCCGTCGGGAGTGTTTGTGCAAAGTTATAACCAGCGCCCTGTCAACGATGATATCGTTCGTTCTGTGGTCGCGTTTGGCTTAACTTTCTTTATAACCATCATTGCCATTGCGGGTGGTTTAAGTGCTATGGGTCTTGACCCAATAACCAGTATTTCTGGTTCTATTACCGCCGTGGCTAACGTCGGTCCAGGCATGGGATCAGTGATTGGCCCAACAGGCAACTTCGCTCCGCTGCCAGATGGCGCAAAATGGCTGCTGAGCTTAGGTATGCTGATGGGACGCCTTGAAATTTTGACTCTGCTGGTGCTGTTCTTTCCAGCATTTTGGCGACGTTAAGGATTAATCATGAAAAGACGTATTGTGCTTTGTGGCCTAATCGCAAGCTCTCAGCTTATGGCTGCACAACAGCTCACTTTAGAAGATGGACGACAGGTTCAGCTCAACGATGACTTTACTTGGCACTATGTCACAGCGCCTACGCCCCGTGATACTCCAGCGGAAAACACGACAACGATACCCGTTGTTGCTGCCATCCCTGTGATTGAAAATAAAACAGGCAGCTTGATAAGCCTAGATAGTGATAAACCGACTATGCAACTGTCCGATTCAGGGGTGGATATTCTATTAGCAGCCGCAAGCTACCAAGATGGTCAATTAGTGATACCTACCTCATTAACCAACCAAGGCCGTCAAGCTGTGATTACGGTCGAGCTTGAAGTGGAAGTGTTAGATAGTTCTGGGGCTATACTTAGCCAACAAAAGACTAAGGTATGGTCATCAATTAAACGCATGGCTGATACCTACCTAAGACCAGAACAAATCGCCGCAGGTAAGCCGATAAAAGTCGATGTCGAGTCCGCTTCTCAGTATCAAATCAAAGCCAAAGTGGTCAACATCGAAACGCGTTAGACCGGTTGGACATACAGGTAAATCGCGAAGAAATGACAAGCGCATCCTGCCAAAACAAAACCATGCCAAATGGCGTGATTGTATGGGATGCGTTTCGCCACGTAGAAAATCACCCCTAACGAGTAAATCACACCGCCAGCAGCAAGCAGCGTTAACCCTTCAATCGATAAGTTCATCGCCAACTGATAAATCACTATCAGCGAGAGCCAGCCCATCGTCAGGTAAGTCACTAGAGATAACTTTTTAAAGCGATAAACAAACGCCAGTTTCATGATGATGCCAAATAACGCGATGCCCCAAATCACAGCCATTAGACCTATAGCTAACGGCGTTCGTAGAGCCACCAATAAAAACGGCGTGTAGCTACCAGCAATAAGCAGATAAATGGCGCAATGGTCGAAGGTTTTAAGCGCACGTTTGGCGCGCGGATTTGCAATCGCATGATAAAGCGTTGAGGCTAAGAACAGTAAAATCATACTGCCGCCATAGATACTCATACTAGCGATAGTCATGGTGTCCGCATTGTGCTGGAACGCTTTGACTAGCAAAAGCACCAAGCCAACAATACTCAGCAGCATGCCCAAAGCATGAGTTAACGTGTTAGCGAACTCTTCTTTTGTACTGTATTCAACAGGAGGATGTACCGACATGCGTGCGTAACTCTTGAGTAAAATTGGAACAATTACTCAAGAGTATTGCACATTAAGCTTACAGTTGTAAGCTGAAAGTTTTAAATTTCTGTTAAGAATGGTTGTCGAGATACTCTAACACCAGCTTGCCCGCTTCATCAGCTGAGGTGTGTAGCGGTAGCGCCAATTGCCTTTTCAGTTGACCGACACCCAGCAGACTAGCCAACATCCCTTTTGCTCCTTCGCGATGGCGATCGATTTCGAACCACAGTTGCAGCTCATCATCATTACGGTAAGCCACCACTTCTAGCTCACGCCAACGACCGTGGAATGGCCCAGTCGTCGGTACAAACTCGAACTCCTGAACAAATGGCATCGCAAAGCCATCAACCTCTTCACACTCCACCTGACGAATACGTAAACCTTGTTCTTCTAAAGCGGTGAAAATACCGTCAAGTAGCGGATCAGGGCGAACGGTAAGAATATCTTTATCGGTTGGATCCTTAGCCATCGCAATATCAAGCCCAGTTTCAAGCCATACCTTAGAGTCACCAATCGTCACAGGGGTATTCCACGGCACATCAAGCTCAACTTCGAAATCACGCGTTTCGCCTGGATCAATCGTGAAAGCATACGGCAGCGACCACTCAGCCAGTGCATAGCTAGCAGGCACACGGCGCATTCGTCCTGCAGTGTGCTTGTTCTTATCATGAGCGACTGGAACCTCTTTGATATAGCGACAGTAGAGTTTTAAATCAATATTGTCGATATCCTGTGCGGTCGAGCCACCATAGACATGAATAGTAATGTTGACCTTTTGTCCCGGGTACAACACTTCTTGCTGCAACACCGAATCAACGTTCGCCGAACCGATGCCAAAACTGGCCAGGGTCTTCTTAAAGAACGACATAACTACCTCCTGGGCTCTATAAAGATTCAATTGCTTTCATACTAATCTTGTTTAGCGTCTCACTACTACTACCTGCTTCACATAATTGTAGTCAACGAAAAACGATTAGATATCGACCAATTTGACTGATAATGCTAATCTATTTATTGATATGCGTGCATATCAATACTCCTGATTAATTATTTGGATTGGCGAAAGCCAAAAAGAGCCACACTTCAGCAATGAAGCTCGACTCATGGTTAATCAGGCTATTACATTGGCAATGGATATGCCTGACAGTTAGGTACCATAGATGCGCCCAACAACCGTCAGGTTTTCGCACACTAACCGTAGTGCGATGCGCCGCCGCAGTGGCTTCATGGCTGCTCCAGTGGCAAAGAAAACAGCTCCTGCAATGACCTTAGTTGAACAGACTGCTGTCTTGGCATCTGCTCCAACCAAAGTTGTTAAAGCAGCCTAGTTAAAAAGCGCAGTTTTGACTGCGCTTTTTTCTTACCTTCATTTCTGCAATTTGTTACCTTTAACCTTAAATCATTATAAGTATTGTGGAGAAAACCTGTGAAGTGTCACCGTATTGAGGAGCTACTTGAGCTATTGGAGCCAGAATGGCAAAAAGATCAAGAGCTTAACCTGATTGAGATGATCATTAAGTTAGCCCAAGAAGCGAGTTATGAAGGTAAACTGGAAGATCTCACCGATGATGTGCTGATCTACCACCTTAAAATGCGCAACAGCGAAAAAGATGAAATGATTCCCGGCCTGAAGAAAGACCAAGAGGATGACTTTAAAACTGCGATCCTTCGAGCTCGTGGCATCATCGACTAAATAAAGATTGAAAGTAGAAAGCGGCGTAAGCCGCTTTTTTTTATACCTGTTTTCCCTTCTATTTATGAACTGTTAGGCGATTTATTTCTATAACTGTACCAATGTTTGTTGTTAAAGGTTGATAACCTTAAAGAAATAAAAATGTTATTGCGTATATAATCGCCATCAATAAGAATTTACTAAAATAGTAATGTCTACAGAGTGTGAAACGTATAAATCACACCATTGAGCCTAAGAAGGAAGCACAATGAGTCAGGACAAAATCGATATTAAAGATGTGACTCCTAAAACCTTTAATCCAAAAACCCACAAAACCAAAGGCGACAGATTTAACCCAAGTAACCGAATTTACGTTCGTGAAAGTAAAGGTACATTCCAACAACTACGTCGTTATGGCGGTTGGTTCCTACTGCTGTTTTTTGCTCTGATCCCATGGATACCTTATGGTGAACGTCAGGCAATCTTACTCGACATTGGCAATCAGCAATTTAACTTTTTTAGCACTACCCTTTACCCGCAAGACCTAACCTTACTTGCGTTGCTGTTTGTTATTGCGGCGTTTGCGCTGTTTTTCATTACCACCTTTTTAGGTCGCGTTTGGTGTGGTTATCTCTGCCCGCAAACTGTTTGGACCTTTATGTACATTTGGTTCGAAGAAAAGCTCGAAGGTAGTGCCAATAAACGCCGCAAACAAGACTCCGGCAAGTTAACGGCTAACTTAGCCATGCGCAAAACGGCCAAACATATTGCTTGGTGGGCTATTGCCCTTGCTACGGGTTTTACCTTCACCGGTTACTTTGTTCCTATCCAAGATCTCGTTGTGGGCTTTTTTACCTTCAACGCTGAGTTTTGGCCAGTGTTCTGGGTACTATTCTTCGCCGGTTGTACCTACGCCAATGCGGGCTGGATGCGCTCTATTATGTGTATCCATATGTGCCCTTACGCACGTTTCCAATCAGCGATGTTCGATAAAGATACCTTTATCGTTGGCTATGACAGCAAGCGCGGTGAAACCCGCGGGCCTCGCTCACGTAAAGCCGATCACAAAGCACTTGGCTTAGGCGACTGTATCGATTGTGACTTATGTGTGCAGGTCTGCCCGACCGGGATTGATATTCGCGATGGCCTACAATACGAGTGTATTAACTGTGGCGCTTGTATCGATGCTTGTGACAAGACCATGGATCGCATGGGTTACGACAAAGGCTTGATTAGCTACACCACCGAGCACCGCCTATCCGGAAAACAAACCAAAGTGGCTCGCCCTAAATTACTTGGCTACGGCGCCGTGCTATTGGTGATGATTGGTTTGTTCTTTGTTCAAATCGCCAGTGTTGACCCTGCTGGGCTAAGCGTACTGCGCGATCGTAACCAACTATTCAGAGTCAATGGCTCTGGTGAGATTGAAAATACCTATACACTGAAGATCATCAATAAAACTCAACAAGAGCAAAAGTACGACTTGAGCGTAGAAGGTTTGAGTGATGTCTCTTGGTACGGCAAACAAACCATACAAGTTGAACCGGGTGAAGTACTTAGCCTACCAATGAGCCTAGGTGTAAACCCTGACAATCTCAGCTCTCCTGTTTCAACGATTCAGTTTATACTGTCCGATAGCGAAGACTTCACTATTTCTGTAGAAAGCCGCTTTATTAAAAAGCTTTAGACTTTCTCACTACCCAAATGGAAAGAGGCTCAGCAATGAGCCTCTTTTATTTTATGACCCAGCAAGCATTTAACTTTGATGCGCTCACTCCCGATTTTATGTGGTATGCCCTAGAAAGCATTGGCATCCGCGCAGAGTCTGGATTTCTCGCATTAAACAGCTACGAAAACCGCGTCTATCAATTTACCGATGAAGAGCGTCAGCGCTATGTGGTGAAGTTTTATCGTCCAGAGCGCTGGAGCCAAGAGCAGATTCAAGAAGAGCATGACTTTACTTTAGAGCTGATTGAATCAGAGATCCCTGTCGCGCCACCAGTCAAACTCAATGGTCAAACTCTACATCAGTATCAAGGCTATCTATTCGCCCTATTCGAAAGTGTCGGCGGACGTCAATTTGAGGTCGACAACTTAGAGCAACTTGAAGGCGTCGGTCGCTTCTTAGGTCGTATTCATAAGGTTGGTTCAAGAACGCCCTTTACACATCGCCCAACAATCAGTTTAGACGAATACCTCTACCAGCCGCGCAAACTGCTCCAACAATCGCAATTTATACCTATGCATCTCGAAAATGCATTTTTTAATGACCTCGATCTGCTGATCAAATCATTAGAAAACCGCTGGGATGACTCCGCCACCATTTTACGCCTGCATGGTGATTGTCACCCCGGCAATATCTTATGGCGTGATGGCCCTATGTTTGTCGATCTAGATGACTCTCGCAATGGTCCTGCGATTCAAGATTTATGGATGCTACTCAGTGGTGATCGCGCCGAGAAATTAATGCAACTAGACATCGTTTTGGAGGCATACCAAGAGTTTAATGATTTTAATAGCAACGAATTGAAACTAATTGAGCCATTGCGCGGTCTACGTATGGTGCACTATATGGCATGGTTAGCAAAAAGATGGCAAGATCCTGCATTTCCTATCGCTTTCCCATGGTTTAATGATCCAAAATACTGGGAAAGTCAGGTGCTTGCTTTTAAAGAGCAAATTTCTGCCTTGGATGAACCCCCACTTTCACTCATGCCGCAGTGGTAAGTAAAATAACAACATGGAGTCAAAAATGAAAAAGCTGTTCGCACTCGTTGCCACATTGATACTGAGCTTCACAGCTCACGCTGCACAGTTCACTCAAGGTGAGCACTACAAAGTTCTGGATTTAGAAGCATCGAAAAAACCAACGGTCACAGAGTTTTTCTCTTTCTACTGTCCACACTGTAATGCCTTTGAACCTATCATTCAGCAGCTTAAAGCTCAGTTACCAGCAGATGCTAAATTCCAAAAGAACCACGTTTCTTTCATGGGCGGTAGCATGGGTGAATCAATGAGCAAGGCTTACGCGACCATGGTTGCGCTAAAAATTGAAGACAAGATGACCCCAGTGATGTTTAACCGCATCCACAACATGCGTAAAGCACCAAAGAATGATGAAGAACTTCGTCAAATCTTCTTAGACGAAGGCGTTGATGCGAAAAAGTTTGATGCTGCATTCAAAGGCTTCGCCGTTGATTCAATGGTTCGTCGCTTTGATAAACAGTTCAAAGACAGCGGTCTTTCTGGCGTTCCAGCGGTAGTCGTGAACAACAAATACCTTGTTGATGCACAATCAATCAAGACGCTAGATGAATACTTCGCACTGGTTAACTACCTACTGACATTGAAGTAATCACCACCAATAATTATCAAAAAAGGGAGCTAAGGTTCCCTTTTTTATTGTCACTTTATCGATGAAGGTGGCTGGTGCAGCTCTTTTAGTAACTCATCTTTTTCTTGCCATACATCCCCCAGCCACTGCTGGAACTGACGCTTGTAGGGTTTATCATTGAAGTAGTCACCACGAACTTGCTCATTCACCGGTAGCACTCTGGTACGCACGACAATTTTGCTCATTCGCCCCATCAACACATCCCTAAATGGATTATCGGTATTGTCTGGGTAGGCTAATGTCACATCAATGATACTGTCAAACTGATCGCCCATTGCCGCCAAGGTGTAAGCAATCCCACCAGTTTTCGGTTGCAGCAAATATTCGTAACCCGCACGACTTTTACTCTGTTTCTGCTTAGTAAAACGAGTCCCCTCGACGTAGTTAACCACGGTTGTCGGGGTATGTTTGAACTTGGCACAAGAACGACGAGTGGTGGCTAAATCTTGGCCTCGTTTTTCAGGGTGACGAATCAAATACTCACGTGAATAACGGCGCATAAATGGCATATCCAATGCCCAGCAAGCCATACCAATGAATGGCACATACAAAAGCTGCTGCTTAAGGAAGAATTTAGGCATTGGGATACGATCTTTAAACACACTGCACAGCACGACGATATCGGTCCAGCTTAAGTGATTACTGATCATCAAATACCAGCCATCTTGTTTAAGTTCTTCTCCTCCTTCCACATCCCACTCAACTCGGTTAGAGACATTCAAAATCAGAGAGTTAATTGTCGCCCATAGCCACATTATTTTATTGGCTAATTGCGTCCCTTTAACTTTAAGAGTGGCGCTAGGTAACAGCACTTTTAACACCGCTACAAGACATATAGCTAAGGAGCAAATAGCAGAATTGAGGATAACCAGAGTTGTATTCAGAACAAAGATTAGATGTGCCAACATATCGCTTAATAGTGAGATTTGATCGAAATTCATAAATAATTATTTATGAATAATAAAACAGCGTGTAATTATACAAGCCAGTGGGAAGTTTAAAACCAATCTACACATGGTCAGAGTAGTTTGCTTAAACTTCAACAAACTCAAGTCAAAAGGTTTACTTCATGGAGCGCCGATAATGACAACCATAAAACCTATCGTCCTAGCCCTTGCGGTTATATCTACACCGGCACTCGCTCAGCTTTCGAAGCATGCTGGGCTCAGTGGCGAGCTTTCACTTAGCAGCGGTTATACCTCTTCAACATCCAATTTCAATACCGATGCTAATGCAGTACTGGCTGACAATACCCAAGCAGGGCAAAGAGAGGATGGGTTTCTTGTCTTTCCGCTGGGCAACCTCGCTTATACCTTTGGTCAACAACTCGACAAACAGGTTTACGCTGGTACGTCACGAGAAGATATTGCGGTAGGTACCTTAGCGCTAGAGCTTGGCTATAAGCAACAACTGGTCAATGGAACAGTGATAGATGCCTCTTTCCTACCGACCATTATGTCTGGAGACACTTGGGCTAACCCATTTGAACAAGGCATTCAGCGTAGTGAAACCGATGAAACCGGCACCGCTTACCGCCTAAAATTCAGTAATATTGCTTTATCTGGCTTTAGCCTTGATACCGCTTTTGCAGACAAAGAAATTAAAGATGAGCGCTCTGGTCAGTTCGATACCAGCATCGACAGTGATTTACTAAGACGCGATGCCAGTTCTATTTACGTCAAAGGAAGTTACCGACTCCCTCTCAGTCGTACCACATTCATCATCCCATCACTGACCTACATTCAAACCGATGCCGAAGGCGATGCATACTCAAACACCTCTACCGGTGGTGAGTTATCACTGTTTAAACTTATCAATCGACATCAGTTCGTCTTAACGGCCAGTTACACCAACCGCGACTACGACGCCTCTCATCCGATTTACAACACCACCCGTTCTGATGATGAAGTCAGCTTATTTGCCGCCTATGAATACAAGCAGTTTATGGGCTGGCAAAATTGGTCGTTGGTCTCCTTCGCCGGTTTTGGGCAAACTGACTCTAATATCGATTTTTACGATGAAGACCAGATGATTGTGTCACTCGGTGTTAACTATCGATTCTAATGCTCTCGCCCGTAAGTCACGAAGGCTTACGGGCATTGTTAGACCGCCTGAGCAGTCAACGCTCTGAGTAATCTATCCATCGCTCGATAGCCGAGTGCTTCAGCCAAATGAGTACGTGTAATATGCTCAACACCTTCTAGATCAGCAATGGTGCGCGCCACCTTGATAATGCGGTGATAAGCTCGAATAGAGAGCCCCAATCGATGCAAAGCATTTTCTAAGAACTGAGCATCTTGCTTATCTAACGGACAATAGCGTTCTATTTCTCGACTGCCGAGTAAGGCATTGACCTTATTCGAGCGCGACAACATAGCGTCACGAGCAATATAGACTCGTTCACGTACCACAGCGGTTGGCTCACCTCTATCGCCACCTTCGGCTAACGTCCCTTTTGGTAGCGCAGGGATTTCCAGCGACATATCGAAGCGATCGAGTAACGGCCCTGAAAGACGGCTGAGGTAGCGTAAGATGGTTTGCGGATTCACTCTCGATTGATTGCCTTCATAGTAGCCCGTTGGACTAGGGTTTAGTGCACCCACCAACTGAAAGCGGGCTGGAAAACGAGTTTTGCCTTGCGCCCGTGAGATGATGATTTCTCCCGACTCTAACGGCTCACGCAAAGAATCTAGCACCTTACGTTCAAATTCCGGCATTTCATCTAAAAACAGTAAACCATTATGTGCCAAAGAAATTTCACCTGGGCGAGGAATAGATCCGCCACCAACTAACGCTGCCATGGAGCTGGAGTGGTGAGGAGCACGAAAGGGACGTTGTTTCCAATTATGGATATTGATCTCTTGCTGGGTCAGTGACGCCACCGAAGCGGTCTCCATCGCTTCATCACAGGTCATTTCCGGTAATAAATCACACAGCCGAGAGGCAAGCATAGTTTTTCCTGTCCCGGGCGGACCTAAAAACAGTAGGTTATGATTCCCAGCCGCTGCGATTTCTAACGCTCGCTTACCTTGCTGCTGACCAATAATATCTTGCAGATCTCTTTGCAGTTCCCGCTTTACGCTTAATGATGAAGTTTGGTGTAGTGCCAAGGCTTGCTGACCACACAAGTCAGCACACACTTCGAGTAGGCTCTGGGCTGACTTATGTGTATCTGCGCCAACCAATGCCGCTTGATCACCATTATGATGAGGAACAACCAATCGACGCTGAACCTTATTCGCCGCCAATGCCGCAGGTAATACGCCTTTCACGCAGCGCAGTTCGCCAGATAAAGCCAGTTCACCGATAAACTCAATATCAGCCAGCGCTTGCAGTGGAACTTGTTCGGATGCGGCCAAAATGCCTAACGCGATTGGTAAATCAAACCGCCCACCCTCTTTCGGCAAATCTGCCGGGGCAAGGTTGACGGTAAAGCTATGTATGATTAACAGGAATGTTGATATAGTAAATTACGCATAAGGTTAAGGTGCTGATATGTCAAAAATTATATACCCATACATTCGCTTTAGTAGCGATAAACAAGCTGCTGGTAGTTCTTTTCAACGACAAATAGAAAGAATTACTGACTATGCCAATGAAAATGGCTATATCGTAAATAACAGCCTCAAATTGCAAGATTTAGGCTTATCCGCCTTTACTGCTAAACACATCGAGAAAGGGGCTTTAGGGGCGTTTCTTGACGGTATTAAAGCAGGAAAGATAGAGCAAGATGGTTCAGCATACCTATGCATCGAACAGCTTGATCGTCTTTCTCGTGAAAATGTAGATGATGCATATCAAGTCTTTCGTAAGATCTTGAAGTCCAACGTTAATATCATAACGCTAATGGACAATAAGATTTATACAAAAGAGAGTCTTACAGATTTGATGAGCATTATGTACTCCTTAATGCTAATGGCACAAGCTAACCAAGAAAGTGCTAAAAAATCAGATCGAGTCTTAAGATCCTTTGATAAAAAACTAGACAAATTAAATGACGGTAAAGCTGTTCAGTATGTCGGAATGTTCCCAGGTTGGATTGACAATAAAGGGACGAAAGAAGAAACAAATTTTGTAATAAATAAAAAAGCAGAAATAGTAAAAAGAGCCTTTCAGCTATACATTTCTGGAAAAACAATGAAGGAAATAGCAAAACTATTTAATGATGAAAGAGTCCCACAAGTAGCCAAAAAAAGACATAAAAATTTTACGAACTCTTGGAGTTCTGCAAAAATAAGTCATTTACTTAAGAATAGATGTGTATTAGGTGATTTGTTTATAAGAAAAACAGGAGAAGTTTTTAAAAACTATTACCCTGCTATAATTTCAATAGATGATTGGGATATTGTCCAGTCAATAACTAAAACAAAGAAAACAAACAAATCATCAGGAAGAAGATCAATAAACATCTTCACGGGGAAAATGTTTTGTGCAAGTTGTGGTCAAAAATACTATTTTGAAACAGATGATAAAATCACTAAAACAGGTAAAAAACTTTACTATATGTTGAAGTGTTCGGGAAGAAGAAACTTATCTTGCTTTAGTAAATCTATTAAATATGATGATTTTCTTGATTCTAGTCCAAATCTTTTTGGAATGATAACGCAATCCAAAAAAGACAATTCAAAAGAGATTGATGAAATAAAATTAAAAATAAAAGAAATTAACGAAATAACAAAAAAATTAAAAGACAAACTTATTACATTAGAAAATTTAAATGACAGTAATGAGTTGGACTTTACTGTTTATTTAAAAGAAAGTTCAAAAATACAAAAGCAAGTTCGGGAAAATGAAGCTAGAATTGCTAGTTTCAAGTTAAATATTTCAAGATTATCAAGTAATAACAAGCTAGATTATTTTGACAAAACAGATCCTAATTCCGTAGTAAAAGCCAAAAAATTCATTAGTGATAATTTTGCTGCTTTTGTCATTTCTAGCGACTCTCGTTTTTGCATAGCTCTATACAACGATGGTCAAGTTCTTCAATTCAAGATTAAGAATAGCAAAATTGAGAAAAAAGAGTCTCAAGTCAAAAATATTGATAATTTTGAGAGTTTTAACGAGTTCTATAAGCTTAAAGAGAAAGTTTTAGAAACTTACAAAAATGGGACGATGGACGGTAGGTTTATAGAAATACTCAACGCTACAAACTTCTGGGGTGTTGAGACTTCCGAAAAGGACTACTCACTAGACTAACTACTAAAATCCACCAGATCCGCCCGATAGGGCTTTCAAAGGGGTATCAGGGGAAACAATTTCCCCTGCAAATATAAAAAGTGCCAATCAAATAATTAAATACAATTGTATATAACAAGATCTCACATAATAGAGAAGAAGAGATATGTTATTTTAAAAGTTATCTATTAAAACTATTGTTGTTATTGGCTTTGTTTATAATTAAGGCACTACCCAAACCTAACTACTGTAGTTATATATCTTAACTACTGTAGTTATAAATCCTAATTACAGTAGTTAAGATTTATTTAATGACGATTTATATTAACACTTAAAAAGTTAATAATCATAACTACAGTAGTTATAATCACGATACTTTGAAAAATATAAACATAACATAAAAAATATTAGAATATACTATTGACAAAATATTAGAGTGTGATTTATTGAAGTTATATCATTAGAAAAGGAGAAATGCAATGACAGAAATAAATAGAGGTAAAAAAGAACAAGATATTAAGAAACATTTAAACAGCCTATTTGATGAAAGATATACGGAAGAATTAAAAGTACAAAGAAAGAAGAAAGAGTATTTCCATAAAGTCAGCTTTGATGAACTTGATGAAGCTGTTAATTCTACAGATATAGCAACGAGTAGCATTCCAGCAGAACCAGATTTTATTAAGCTATATCTTAAAGATGTTGTTACATTAAAAGGGATACAACCAGCAAATAAAGATATTTTATATTGTTTGTTAAAGTTAATGAGATATGAGAACTATGTAATATCAATAACAAAATACGATAAGACTATAATTTGTAAAGAACTAGGTTTAAAAAGAGTTCAACAAGTAGATAATGCAATAACCAGTCTAAAAAAAGCAGGTATATTATTCCCCATTGTTGATGAGAATGGGAAAAAAGAACAAGGGGCTTTTGAGGTTAATCCTTATTTATTTGGTAAAGGAAAATGGGTTGAGAATTATAATAAAAGAGATATAAATAAGCTTACAGTTTTATATAGAAAAAATAATAAAGAAGTAATAAATGTTGATGCTTTAATTGAGTATATAAAATCAGAAACTGATGAAGAAAAACGAAATGAGGCAATTGAAAAACTAAAATAGATCAGAGGAGAAAGTTAAAATGAAAGATTTAAAAAATAAAATATATTTGGACTCAGCTAAAAAAGCCATTGAAAAAGCAAATACACAAAATGAAATATCAAATGATGTTTCTAATGAACTTAAAAAAACAAACAAAGAATTAGAGAAAGCAATCGTAAAAAAAGAAACTTTTGAAAAGTTCAATTTAAATAAAAAAACTTCTCTTGATGATTTTATTGATGAAAAACAAGATTATTTAAATGATTTAAGAGAAAGTACAAAATCTAATAACATTCAAACATTATCTTTACTTGAGATCGCTAAATTAGCTATATCAAAATTAAGAAAATATAATGTAATAGAAGCTGAAAAATTAGAAAATGCTATATCTATAAAAATAAAGAACATAAACATCATTCACAATAAAAAATTAAGGAATTAAATATAATGAAGATGGTATTATTTGATCAATTCTTAAAGGAACGTGAAGAATGTTTAGAAGAATTGATTATATTAATTAATTCCGATGAACCAGAACAAGAAATACAAAAACTGAAACAAAATAGGAAAAACAGATAGGAGAATAAATAATGGCACACGATTTTAGCATTAAAATAGAAAAAGAAGACTCAAAAAATATTTACTTTTTTGGTTATTGCAATGGATTGGTATATAAAGCCTTTAATTGTGAGGAATATAACGGCATTTACTCTGGAATAAATGCAGGTATATCTA
This sequence comes from Vibrio sp. 2433-A1, assembly GCF_056726085.1. Classification (NCBI taxonomy): domain Bacteria; kingdom Pseudomonadati; phylum Pseudomonadota; class Gammaproteobacteria; order Vibrionales; family Vibrionaceae; genus Vibrio; species Vibrio sp. 2433-A1. The sequence goes on along the minus strand of NZ_JBRESC010000017.1, from coordinate 60,154 downwards.
TTTCTAAAAAAGAAGCAGAGCAAGGCGTTATTGAAATGCTTTGGGAGTTTAATTACGAAAAGCATAAAGATTTGTATAAAAATGAGTATGATAAGTTTAATTCATTCTTACACGAAGTTATCAAGCCAAGTGATGATGAACAAACATTTTATATACATTTTAGTTAAAGTTAAATTCGAGTAAAAGCGTTGGTAAACACTAACTGTTTTTTAATTTAAAATAAATGTCTATCAAGGCTTTTATCTCCACTTCGTTCAATAAAAACCTTATCTATATTTTATTTATAGATCATATAGTAAAGTTTTTTAAAGGTATCCCAAGGGGGACCCTCCTTGAAAAATCTTGACTATATTAAAGCATTGATGGTTTATTTTTGTATTTTCTTCTGTTCTTTATTTTTTTTATTTCTTTAGCTTTCTCTTCTGCCTTTCTAGATTTTTCTTCATTGTCAATCTTTTGCTCTTCTATCGTTTTCGGCACTTCGGCCAAATCAGGTTCTGGTAGTTCAACATCTTGCTCTTTTTTAAGTTCTTGCTTCACGGGTTCAGATCTTTCCGTTAATGCTTGATAGATCTCAATTGCCATTTGTTTTACTTCTTCAAACTTTTCACCAAACGCTTTTTCTAAACTTAGAATTAATTTTGGTCTTTCATCAAAAAAGTTTTTAATTTTTTGAGCGTAATTACTCAAATTCTCAAATCGATCTAATTTTTGTTGATGATCTAATATTTCATCTAATAATTCATTTTTTTCATCTAAATGATCACCAGTGGCTTTGACAAGTTCAATCGTTTTTAATTCTAACTCTCTAACATAATCCTCTTTATTTTTATGATCAGACTTATTTGTTTGTTTCGTTTCACCTCTTTCAAAACCAAAGTCTTTAAAGTGTTTATATAATAAATCTTGAGAATTAGACCAATCTTTCTTTCTCATATTTCTTAAACAAGATTTATGTTTATCAAAATCATAGTTTAAAAATATTGCGTGGGCGTGAATGTTATGTTTTATATATTCAGTAGTAAATGGTTCGTCAGGATCATCAAAAGGAACATATTTTGATTTTTCTTCAGGATCTAATTTGTCTAAATCTTTAGTTGATATTTTAGTTCCTTCATCAAGATGAAACTCAAAACCAATCGGCTCAAAACCATATTCTTTTTGAAACTCCAACATAAAATTTTTAGTTGCTTTTTTAATCTCTTCTTGTTTTCCATCTTCCATACATTTTAAAAATAATTCCGAATTGAAAACCAATACACTATCAACGAAAGTATTACTATTTTTCTGCAATGCTAAATTATTATCTTGTTTTGCATCTTCTAATTTCTCTTTGTAATAATTTTTAATATCATTATCACCAAAACAAAATCCAAAGTTGTTTGGTGTTAGCACATCGAAAGCATTTATATTATTAAGCATATTTCTTAATACGTGATCTATTTCACCATCATTTGAATCTTGGTAATACTTAGTATTTACGGCACAATATTTTTTCATAAATGAACTCCTTGAATATATTTATATATAATTCAGTAATCCATAAATAAAATAATAATCAAGGCTGTGGAGTGAAATTAGCGCAGCCTTATCAAAGGCTGTGGAAAAAGACTGTGTGAAACACTGTTTTAGCACACTAAAACAGCCGTACCGACTGTGTGTGCTCTCCGAGGGCTGGGGATACCCCAGACCCGTTCGGCACAGCCTCACCCGCTACGCTCTCGATTTTTTCAAAATCTCACGAGAGAAGAGAAAAGGCCAAAAAAAGGCTACCTAATACGGTAGCCTTTTAAAAGAAATGCAAAAGTTAGTTTTTAAGCTACAACTTTTTCTGAAAGAACATTTGATTTTTCAACTTCTTCTTCAAGTTCATTGATACAGAAGTTTATATAGTAAATGTTAAAGAAAAATGTGTAAAAAGAGTTCATCGAATAATCAATCTTGTGATCATTTAGCATCATTTTTTGGATCGACTTTTTGGCTTTAAATGCCCACACAATATAGAATATGCCAGATAGAATACTTAGCAAACCGCCAAAAGCTGCTAAATCAGGTTCAGAAGAAAAAACAGAAGACCAACCAATCAATGCAGCTAAGACAATTATAATTCGATAATCAAAGATTTTATCTTCTAATGTTTCCTCAATTACACTATTATTTTTAAACAACCACATCACATTATAAATACCTAATGTAACTATTGATAACAGAACAAAATTTAATGTTTTAGTATTTACTTTACTTTTTAATAGATTAGCTTTCATTTATTATAGTCCATATACATTTACGTAGAATTGTTCACCATCATCAGTCATTTCTACCGTATAAGTAATTGGTATTTCATTTGATTGACCAGTAGTGCTAGCGTGAATGTCAAGTTGTGCAGCGCACTCAAATGCTCCAGTTTTATCATTTTCATCTGTTGTTCTAATAGCATTAACAGAATAAGAAAATATTTTTGCAGCTTCTGCACCTAGTTGATTTATCATCTCATCATTCGCAATTTCTTTCACTAGGTCTGTCGTTTCAGAGTCACCACACTTTGGTACAGATGGAGAGCACCCTCCTAGTAGGACAATCAAAGGTAGGGCCAATGCAGCTTTTTTCATAGAAAATTCCTTGTAACATTATGATATTAGAAAACATATTCTATATCATTCCATTGCATAACAAAATGTGTCATATCAAATTTCTATTGAATCCGACCAGAGCGAAAGACAAAATATAGGTCTCTGTGAACCATCCTAAACGACTTTTCTCAAGCTGTTGAGCCAATAGCTCAAACACTTTCAAAAACTCCCTCTATATATAGCAATGCATAAAAAAATATAGCAATGCATAAAAAACTTTCCTGTAAACTTTACATAGCATAGTAATCCGCTTGGCGGGAAACTCAAAGCGAGAGTTAATGATCGCGCTGCGCACTCTATCTCTGGACTCTTTGACCGTTGTCTCGGGCAAGCCAACCAATGTAAAGCCTGGCATGCCATTACTAATGTGGACTTCGACCGTCACCGCAGGCGCTTCAACCCCGACACAGGCTCGGCTATGGATAACTGCTAGGCCCATAATCTGACCACCTGACTATTGTTGTTCATTTATACCCCTGATAGTTCGTTCATTTTGATATTAATGTTGTTATATAGCTTGGCTAGATGCTGAAAGAATGTGAAAAAAGAATGAGTTTTTGCTTGTCATTTAACGGAATTGTATGTTACCACTAGAGACGCAGACATTTTCGTGCCTAACTAGGCACACATATAACTAAAGAAATAAAGATGAACTTCAACGCCCGCACTAACGCACTGATTGCCCTGATTATCGTGGTCATTATTGACACCACGCGGGGTCTAGTGGGCGAAAGATAGCCACAGAATAGAAAAAACCCCCGCACTGAAAAGTCCGGGGGTTTTTTACAATTAGTACGCCGTAAATTTAGGCATATAACGAATTTAAAAGCTCATATAAGGGCTGCAGGAAGAATGGGAGCGCACATGATGTGCAACACAACAACAAATGAAAGACCACCAGGAGGTTTACGATGACAGGTGCTGAGTTAGTCGTAGCCGCTTTGGCACAGCAGGGGATAAAAACGGTATTTGGTTACCCAGGCGGGGCCATCATGCCAATCTATGATGCTCTATATGATGGTGGGGTTGAACACATCCTCTGTCGTCATGAACAAGGTGCAGCAATGGCTGCTATCGGTATGGCCCGCGCAACACAAGATGTCGCTGTCTGCATGGCGACATCAGGTCCAGGAGCAACCAACCTAGTCACAGGTTTAGCGGATGCCTTTATGGACTCTATCCCTCTAGTGGCAATCACAGGTCAGGTTGCAAGCTCTCACATTGGTACTGACGCATTCCAAGAAATGGATGTGATCGGCATGTCTCTCTCATGTACTAAGCACAGCTACCTAGTGACTGACATTAATGAACTGGCGCCAACCTTAGCCGAAGCCTTCGAAGTCGCTAAAACAGGTCGCCCTGGTCCTGTCATTGTCGATATCGCCAAAGATGTCCAGCTTGGTCAGGCTCCTGTAGACGCATTGCCTAGCTATACCCCACCAAAAGCACCCGTTGCTGACGCTGAGGGCATCGCAAAAGCTCAAGAATTATTGTCACAAAGCTCTCGTCCTGTTTTGTACGTTGGTGGTGGTGTACAACTTGGCCACGCGACTGACTCTGTGCGTGAATTCCTACGTTTAAATCCAATGCCATCAGTAAGTACCTTGAAAGGTCTAGGCACAATTGAACGTCATGACCCACACTACCTTGGCATGCTAGGTATGCACGGCACTAAAGCCGCTAACCTAGTGGTACAAGAGTGTGACTTGCTGATTGCAGTGGGCGCACGCTTTGATGACCGAGTAACAGGCAAGCTCGATACTTTTGCACCAAACGCTAAAGTCATTCACATCGATATCGATGCCGCGGAGCTGCACAAGTTGCGCACCGCAAATGCAGCGGTTCGCGCTGAGATCCCAGCCGCTCTTCCTCAGCTAGAGTTAACTCACGACATCACGCCTTGGGTTAAACACAGCGAAAGCCTACGTAGTGGCTTTAAATGGCGCTACGACCATCCGGGTGAACTTATCTACGCTCCGGGATTACTAAAACAGCTTTCCGATCTAATGCCAGATAGCTCAATCATCTCAACCGATGTGGGTCAGCATCAAATGTGGGCAGCGCAACATATCCAGCCGCGCGATCCACAAAACTTCATTACATCAGCTGGTCTAGGCACCATGGGCTTCGGGCTTCCTGCTGCGATGGGTGCTGCCGTCGCTCGCCCTGATGATCAATCTATACTTATTACTGGGGATGGCTCATTTATGATGAACATCCAAGAGCTCGGTACGCTAAAGCGTCGCCAGATCCCGGTAAAAATGGTGTTACTAAACAACCAACGCCTTGGCATGGTTCGTCAGTGGCAATCACTGTTCTTTGACGGCCGCCATAGCGAGACCATCCTAGATGACAATCCTGACTTTGTAATGCTAGCTAAAGCCTTTGATATTCCTGGCAAAACCATCACTAAGAAAGAAGAAGTTGAGCCGGCACTAAAAGAAATGCTAGAAAGTAAGACGTCTTATCTTCTTCATGTTCTAATCGATGAGGAAGAAAACGTCTGGCCACTTGTACCACCAGGTGCTTCAAACAATGAGATGCTGGAGAATACATAACATGGAAAGATACCTAATCGACATCAAAGCAGACGATAAACCTGTTCTGTTAGAGCGTGTTCTTCGCGTTGTTCGCCACCGTGGCTTTATTGTTAAACAAGTGGCAGGCACACAAAACCACGAAAGCAAAGTCGCGAGCGTTGAGATCATCGTTGATAGCGATCGCCCAATTTCATTTCTCACTAATCAGATCGAGAAACTTTGGGACGTACGCACCGTTGAAGTGACGCAAATTGCGCGCGACGAACTACCGAATAACAACCTACAACAAAAGATTTGTGCATAAGGAAGGCAATAAATGGCTACAAAAACTGCAGATTACATTTGGTTCAATGGTGAAATGGTTCCTTGGGCAGAGGCAAATGTACACGTGTTAACTCACGCGATGCACTACGGTACTTCGGTTTTCGAAGGGGTTCGCTGTTACAACACACCAAAAGGTCCAATTGTCTTCCGCCATCTAGAGCACGCAAAACGTCTAAAAGATTCAGCGAAGATTTACCGCTTCCCGATTCCTTACACGGTTGAAGAGATCATGGAAGCGACGCGCGAAACACTACGTCAAAACAAACTGGACAGTGCATACATTCGCCCATTGGGTTTTGTTGGTAACGTTGGCCTTGGCGTTTGTCCTCCAGCAGATACTGAAATGGATCTGATTATTGCTGCCTTCCCTTGGGGTTCTTACCTAGGTGAAGAAGCACTAGAAAATGGCGTAGATGCAATGATCTCAAGCTGGAACCGCGCTGCACCTAACACGATTCCTACTGCAGCAAAAGCGGGGGGTAACTACCTGTCATCACTACTCGTCGGCGGTGAAGCTCGTCGCCACGGTTATGCTGAGGGTATCGCTCTAAGTGTCGACGGTTACCTCTCTGAAGGTGCCGGTGAAAATATTTTCGTAGTTAAAGATGACGTGATCTGCACTCCACCAGCAACCAGCGCAATCCTACCGGGTATTACTCGTGACTCGATTATGACGATTGCACGCGATCGCGGCTACGAAGTTCGTGAAGCGAACATTGCACGTGAAGCGCTGTACCTAGCAGATGAAGTGTTTATGACGGGCACTGCAGCGGAAATCGTTCCTGTTGCAACCATCGATAAGATTGAAGTGGGCACAGGTAAACGCGGACCAATCACCAAAGAGCTGCAAGAAGCATACTTTGGCCTATTCAACGGCACCACCGAAGATAAGTGGGGCTGGTTAGATTACATTTACCCAGAAGACGCGGCGAAATAAGGAAATAGAAGATGCCTATATATAGATCAGCAACCACCACTCATGGCCGTAACATGGCGGGTGCTCGTGCCCTTTGGCGTGCAACTGGGGTAAAAGACGAAGATTTTGGTAAACCAATTATTGCCGTTGTTAACTCATTCACTCAATTTGTACCGGGCCATGTCCACCTAAAAGATATGGGCCAATTAGTAGCGGGTGAAATCGAAAAAGCCGGTGGTATTGCGAAAGAATTCAACACAATTGCGGTCGATGACGGTATCGCAATGGGTCACGGCGGTATGCTTTACTCACTGCCATCTCGTGAACTGATCGCAGACTCGGTAGAGTACATGGTCAACGCACACTGTGCTGATGCGATGGTCTGTATATCTAACTGTGACAAAATCACTCCAGGGATGCTAATGGCATCAATGCGCCTCAACATTCCAGTAATTTTCGTCTCTGGTGGTCCGATGGAAGCGGGTAAAACTAAGCTTTCTGACCAGATCATCAAGCTCGACCTTGTTGATGCAATGATCCAAGGCGCAGACCCGAAAGTATCGGACGAGCAGAGTGAGCAAATCGAGCGTAGCGCATGTCCAACTTGTGGCTCATGTTCAGGTATGTTCACCGCGAACTCAATGAACTGTCTGACTGAAGCGCTGGGCCTTTCTCAACCGGGTAACGGTTCAATGCTAGCAACCCACGCCGACCGTGAGCAGCTATTCATCAATGCAGGTAAACGTATCGTTGAACTGACGCGTCGTTACTACGAGCAAGATGACGAATCAGCACTACCACGCAATATCGCTACCTTTGATGCGTTTGAAAACGCGATGGCGCTAGATATCGCGATGGGCGGTTCAACCAACACCATTCTTCACCTACTCGCAGCCGCACAAGAAGGTGAGATTGACTTCGATATGGAAGATATCGATCGCCTATCTCGCAAAGTGCCACACTTATGTAAAGTGGCACCATCAACGCAAAAATATCACATGGAAGACGTACACCGCGCAGGTGGTGTCATGGCTATCCTTGGTGAACTAGACCGTGCAGGTCTACTGCATAATGACGCTCGCACCGTGCTTGGTCTTTCAATGAAAGAGCAGCTAGCGAAGTACGACATCATCCAAACTGAAGACGCAGAGGTACTGAAGTTCTTCCGTGCTGGCCCTGCTGGTATTCGTACCACTAAAGCATTCTCTCAAGATTGTCGTTGGGATCGTCTTGATGATGACCGTGCTGAAGGTTGTATTCGTACCAAGGAAAATGCCTTTAGCCAAGAAGGTGGTCTCGCGGTACTTTCAGGCAACATCGCTCTTGATGGCTGTATTGTTAAAACAGCAGGCGTTGATGAAAGCATCCATAAATTCACAGGCCCAGCAGTCGTCTTTGAAAGCCAAGAAGATGCCGTAGAAGGCATCTTAGGTGGCAAAGTAAAAGCAGGCGATGTTGTGATCATCCGTTACGAAGGTCCTAAAGGTGGTCCGGGTATGCAAGAAATGCTTTACCCGACTACCTACCTAAAATCTATGGGTCTGGGTAAAGAGTGTGCACTTCTGACTGATGGTCGTTTCTCTGGTGGTACATCTGGTCTATCAATCGGTCACGCTTCTCCTGAAGCAGCAAACGGCGGCGCAATTGGTCTGGTTAAACAAGGCGATATTATCGCGATTGATATTCCAAACCGTTCAATTTCTTTACAAGTTTCTGAACAAGAGCTTGCTGAGCGCCGTGCGAAACAAGATGAGTTAGGCTGGAAACCAGTCGACCGTCAACGTGAAGTTTCATTTGCACTAAAAGCGTACGCAAGTATGGCGACCAGTGCTGACAAAGGTGCAGTACGAGATAAATCAAAGCTAGAGGACTAGCTTATGAGTGACTCAATACTTTCAGGGCAAGAACCTCAAACTGGCGCGGATTACCTGCGCCAGATCTTAAGAGCGCCTGTATATGAAGTGGCAACGGTAACACCACTTCAAGAAATGCCCCGCCTGTCGGCACGTATTGGTAACAATGTGCAGATCAAGCGAGAAGACCGCCAGCCGGTACACTCGTTTAAACTGCGCGGCGCGTACAATATGGTCTCGAGCCTGACTGAAGAACAAAAAGCCGCGGGTGTGATTGCAGCATCTGCGGGTAACCATGCTCAAGGTATGGCGCTATCAGGCACAAAGCTTGGCATTAAGACCACTATAGTGATGCCTAAAACCACCCCTGACATAAAGGTCGAGGCGGTACGCAGCTTTGGCGGTAACGTGGTTCTACATGGCAGCAATTTTGATGAGGCGAAAACCGAAGCTGAGCGACTATCAGAGCAATATGGCTACACCTTTGTGCCACCATTCGATCACCCACTGGTGATTGCGGGGCAAGGTACGATTGGTATGGAGATGCTGCAGCAAAATGGTCACCTCGACTACATCTTCGTTCCTGTCGGTGGCGGCGGTCTTGCAGCCGGTGTTGCGGTGCTGGTGAAACAGCTAATGCCAGAAATCAAAGTGATTGCTGTTGAACCAGAAGATTCAGCCTGTCTAAAAGCAGCGCTAGATGCCGGTGAGCCAGTAGTACTCGATCAGGTCAGCATGTTTGCCGATGGTGTTGCGGTTAAGCGCATTGGTGAAGAGACCTATCGTTTATGTGAAAAGTACATTGATGGTCATATCGCTGTTTCTAGTGATGAAATCTGCGCGGCAGTCAAAGACATCTTTGAAGACACCCGTGCGATTGCTGAACCTTCTGGTGCACTCGCCCTTGCAGGTCTTAAGAAGTTCGCTGAGCAGAATAAGCTCGAAGGCAAGCAGCTAGGCACTGTGCTGTCAGGGGCTAACACCAACTTTCATGGTCTGCGTTACGTCTCAGAACGTTGTGAGCTAGGTGAAAAGCGTGAAGGTCTGTTGGCTGTCACCATCCCTGAGCGTCAAGGTGCATTCTTTGAGTTCTGTAACTTGATTGGTGGCCGAGCAGTGACTGAGTTTAACTATCGCTACAACGACAACAAACTGGCGAACATCTTTGTTGGTGTCCGTCTGCAAGGTGGTCAAGAAGAGTTAGACAACATCATTCATGATCTGCGTGACGGCGGCTACCCTGTCGTTGACCTCTCTGATGATGAGATGGCAAAACTGCACGTACGCTACATGATTGGTGGTAAACCATCGAAGCCGCTTAAAGAACGTCTATACAGCTTTGAGTTTCCAGAATACCCAGGTGCCCTAGTGAAATTCTTAAGCACCCTTGGTACTCACTGGAATATCAGCCTATTTAACTACCGTAACCACGGTGCTGACTATGGTCGGGTACTGTGTGGCTTTGAGCTTGATGAGTCAGACTTATCCCGCTTCTCTGCCCATTTACGGGAGTTAGGCTATCAATGTAAGGACGAAACCGACAACCCGTCGTACAAGTTCTTCCTTTCATAAAGTATTAAGCCCTTAACCCACTCGGTTAGGGGCTTTTTTGTTATCCCCCCCTAAACAACGTTTCACTTGCTTATACTTTGGTCAAAATGCGTAATACGCATAGATATAATGCTAAAGTTTCATTTTTGTCATAGCCAGTTTAGGTCTACACTGAATCCAGTTTTTAAATTGCTGCTCTATTTGTGGAGATAACTATGTTTAACGCACTGATTCTAAACCAAGAAGAAAAACGTACTATTGCAACCATCGAACAGATCGATGAAGCACTATTGCCAGAAGGCGAAGTACTGATCGATGTTGATTACTCATCACTAAACTACAAAGACGGTTTAGCAATCACGGGTAAAGGTAAAATAATTCGCAACTTCCCGATGGTGCCAGGTATCGATCTCGCAGGTACGGTAGTGAGTTCTGAAGATGACCGCTACCAAGCAGGTGACAAAGTTGTCCTAACTGGTTGGGGCGTGGGTGAAAACCATTGGGGCGGCATGGCACAGCGCGCACGTCTAAAAGCAGACTGGCTAGTCCCACTACCACAAGGCCTAGATAGCAAAAAAGCGATGATGGTCGGTACAGCTGGCTTTACTGGCATGCTGTGTGTTCAAGCGCTACTTGATGCTGGTATCAAACCAGAAGATGGTGAAATCCTAGTGACTGGCGCAAGTGGCGGCGTAGGCTCTGTAGCAGTAACACTGCTAGCTCAACTAGGCTACCAAGTTGCTGCAGTAACAGGCCGCGTTGAACAAAACGGTCCACTACTAGAAAAACTTGGCGCTAGCCGCATTATCGACCGCGTAGAATTTGAAGAACCAGCACGTCCGCTTGAAAAGCAAATCTGGGCAGGTGCGGTTGATACTGTCGGCAGCAAAGTACTAGCGAAAGTACTGGCGCAAATGGATTACAACAGCGCAGTAGCTGCTTGCGGTCTGGCTGGTGGTTTTGATCTACCAACTACAGTAATGCCGTTCATTCTACGCAATGTACGTCTGCAAGGTATCGATTCAGTATCGTGCCCAACCGAAAAACGTATCGCGGCATGGGAAAAACTGGTTGAGCTACTACCTGACAGCTACTTCGAGCAAGCATGTACCGAAGTAGAGCTAGCTGAAGCACCAAAATACGCTGAAGACATCACTAACGGTCAAGTGACAGGCCGCGTAGTTATCAAGCTTTAATCGCTTCTGTCATTGCTTACAGTGAGGAACGAGCGAGTAAGGAATCTCTCAACGTAAGAGATTCCGGACATTTCGTTCCTCAATTTCGGAATGACGTCTCTCGTTATTTTCGGTCAATCCAAACCAATATCTTCTATTCGTTTAGCAATCAAGCGACTGCATTCTTCCTTTACGATTCCACGTAACCACTCCTGAGCAGGTGAGTGCTCACAACGCGGGTGCCATATCATCGAGTAATCAAACGGAGTAAATTGAAACGGTAACGGCTTTATCACTAAGTCGTAACGCTCAGCGACCAGATAGGCCAAATCAGCGGGTACAGTAATAATGATTGGCATGGTATCAACAATCGCTAGCGCCGCTTCAAGGTGGTATGCGCGCAGCGCCATCTTACGTCTTGGCTGGTCAACTAAAGCGCCTTCAATTAACGCCTTAACACCATCACTGATCGCAATCATCGCATGGGGATAAGTCAGATAGTCTGCCAGACTCATCTCTTCATCGGCAAGCGGGTGCTGCTTTGAAAGCAAACATAACACACCAACACGACCGAGTATTTCACTACGTAGCGGCGCAACTGGACCAATTGGACGACAAATGGCTAAATCTGCACCCTCTGCGGTGAGCTGATCCGCCAAACGGTCATGCTGCAGCGGTAAGAAATTAAACGATACATTGGGCGCTTCTTGATAGATACGCGGCAGGGCAAACGGCAAGATGGTTTGCATCGCATAATCTGTGGTCGCAATGGTAAAGGTTTGGTCACAACTTTGCGGCTCAAACTCAATCGGTGATAACAACTGGCGCAGTGACTCTAGAGGCTCACCCAGAGAGCGATCAATCTCTAACGCTTTCTCTGTCGGGATTAAGTGCTGTCCTTGGCGGGTAAATAAAGGATCGCCAAGCATCTCTCGTAATCGACCAAGCACTCGACTCATCGCTGACTGACTGAGGTTCAAACGATGGGCAGCTTTACTCACACTGCACTCTTCAATTAACACTCGCAGTGCGACTAGCAAGTTAAGATCACGACGATAAATGTCTTCTAATTCCACGTTGAGCCACTAATTTCTATAAGGGATTAACTTGATTGTACCTTTTTCAGGCAAAAAAAATCCCGCTTTTCAGCGGGGAAGCCCAAGAAAACTGGGGATAGTGTCGGAATGTAGTTGAGCGTAGTGGTAAACAGATAACAGTTGGAAGTGCTATTATCCGTCCTCTTGTTCTTCAGATGCGCTCGGCCAGCGATGCATCTCAAGCCAAATCCCTACAACCGTCGCGCCCATACCAAGTAATGGCATAAACGAGGACGATTCTGCTGGTGAACGTAAAACAAGGGCACAAAAAGAGATAAAACACAGCACTGAGTAGATGGTTAAACGATCTAGAGCTGTCAACATACTTTGCTTTCCTTGTTAATTGTTACCAACTTGTTAACTAAGTTAAAACAAATTGTTCACTTTGCCAAGGGGTTATTGAATATTTTTTCTTCACTAGTATTATCTAGGCCAAATTGAGTAACCAAAGATACGACCATGACATTCAATCCACAGCAGGCAGACAAAACCCTAGAGGCAGAAGGATTACGCTGCCCAGAGCCAGTTATGATGGTCAGGAAGACAATTCGAAATATGCAGGATGGAGAAGTGTTGCTTGTGAAAGCCGATGATCCATCGACGACACGCGACATTCCTAGTTTTTGCCGCTTTATGGATCATCAACTGATAGATTCTCAAACTGAAGAGCTACCTTTTCAGTACCTAATCAAGAAAGGCATGGAGTAATCCCTGCCCCTGAAAACAAAACGGCAGCCAAATGGCTGCCGTTTTTTATTCATCATATTCGAGGGTGCGGACTTCGCTTTGCAGTTTGTTGAGCTGTTTTCTCATCGTGCGCATCTCCTCATGCATAGGAATAATATGCGCAACGCGAATCCAAGCTTCGACCGTCAATCCAGTTAAGATAAACGACCCTGCGACTATCGGTAGCCACATATCAGTCAACACCATTGCCAATAGGCATAGCGCCAAACCGAAGGTGAACAAATAACTCTGACTCTTAGGGGTCATCCCCATATAACGTGTAAGCATAACCTTGCCCTCTCGCTATCATCCACAAGGTTAAATTACCATGACAACTGTGACACTAATATGTCAGTGATCACGGTTCAGTTCGAATTTAAGTCAAAGTTTGATCGAACGCGATTTCATCTCCAGTTATTGATATTTAACCCCGTTATCGCAGCTTTTGGCTACAGTACTGCTGCGCCAATCGCCAAGGCGACAAACAACAAAGCAGTGATTTTACGAATCAGAGCCAGCGGCATTTTATCGGCGGAAAGTTTACCAATCAGTACCACAGGGACATTAGCTAGCAGCATACCAATGGTAGTGCCAAGAATCACCCAAGCCAATGCATCCGCATACTGCGCACCAAGAATCGAGGTCGCGATTTGTGTCTTATCACCAATCTCAGCAACAAAGAACGCGATAAAACTGGCAATAAATGGGCCTCGGTTAGAGATCTGTTCGTCGTCGTCCAATTTATCAGGGATGAGTACCCACGCCGCCATGGCAATAAAACTCACCACCAGCACCCATTTTAAGGTTTCAGGAGTCATGTAATCTGCGACAACCACGCCAAGCCATGCAGCTAGGGCATGATTGGCAATAGTGGCTAAGAAAATAGCGGCAATAATAGGGATTGGTTTGCGGTATCGACTGGCTAGCAGTAATGATAACAACTGAGTTTTATCACCGATCTCCGCCAGTGCGACGGTGGTGATTGAGATAGCTAAAACGCTCACGACATGCTCTTCATGGGGCGGGAATATTATATTTAACCAAAGACAAATCTCATGCCCCACCCCGGTTCATGATGATTTGTCTAAGGTCTTGCTAAACCACATCGGCATGTTGTTATTGTGCGCCGATATCGGGTCTCGAATGCCATGATGATTTTGCATCAATTATGTTGACAGACGAACCTATCATCCCAGTGTTGATAAATAGGTAAGCTACTCCCCAAAGACGGCGTGATTCTAACCAGCTCTAAGAGGATTCTCAACCGCCAAACTACAAATAAACTCCCTTTTAAGAAAATTTGGTTAGATAAGTCGGAAAAATTCCACTAAAGGAGATTTTCGCCTACCAATTAATCAAGATTAGCTCTACTCCCATGCCAAATATCTGGGTATACTTGATTGTTATTTTTCTCTGTTTTAGACAGACCTTTTACTCAAAGAATCGCGCGAATTACTATGCAAAAATACGATATCAAAACCTTCCAGGGAATGATCCTCGCGCTGCAGGATTACTGGGCACAAAACGGTTGTACCATTGTTCAACCTCTAGATATGGAAGTAGGTGCAGGCACCTCTCACCCAATGACATGTCTACGTGCACTTGGCCCAGAGCCAATGTCGACAGCTTACGTTCAACCTTCACGTCGTCCTACCGATGGCCGTTACGGTGAAAACCCGAACCGTCTGCAGCACTATTATCAATTCCAAGTAGCCCTAAAACCTTCTCCAGACAATATTCAGGAGTTGTACCTAGGCTCACTTGAAGTTCTTGGTATCGACCCGCTAGTTCACGATATTCGTTTCGTAGAAGACAACTGGGAAAACCCAACGCTAGGCGCATGGGGTCTTGGTTGGGAAGTTTGGCTAAACGGTATGGAAGTGACTCAGTTTACTTACTTCCAGCAAGTTGGTGGCCTTGAGTGTAAACCAGTGACTGGTGAGATCACTTATGGTATCGAACGTCTAGCAATGTACATCCAAGAAGTAGACTCAGTTTACGACCTAGTATGGAACGTAGCACCAGACGGCTCTAACGTGACTTATGGTGACATCTTCCACCAAAACGAAGTTGAGCAATCAACCTACAACTTTGAGCACGCTGACGTAGATTTCCTATTCTCGTTCTTCGACCAGTGTGAAAAAGAGTGTAAAGAGCTACTTGAGCTAGAGAAGCCACTTCCGCTTCCAGCATACGAGCGCATTCTAAAAGCTGGCCACGCATTCAACATTCTTGATGCGCGTAAAGCTATCTCTGTTACAGAGCGCCAACGTTACATCCTTCGTATCCGCAACCTGACTAAGTCTGTTGCTGAAGCGTACTACGCATCACGTGAAGCACTTGGCTTCCCAATGTGCCGTAAGGAAGAGGAGAAGTAATCATGGCTAAAGAATTTCTAATTGAACTGGGTACTGAAGAGCTACCACCAACGCAACTGCGCACTCTAGCGGAAGCGTTCGCAGCAAACTTCGAAGCTGAGCTAAAAGGCGCAGACCTAGCACACGAAGGTGTGAAATGGTACGCCGCTCCTCGTCGTCTAGCACTTAAAGTTTCAGCGCTAGCTGAAGGCCAAGCAGACAAAGTGGTTGAGAAACGTGGTCCTGCCGTTTCTGTCGCATTCGATGCTGACGGTAACGCAACCAAAGCGGCTCAAGGTTGGGCGCGTGGTAACGGCATCACTGTTGAGCAAGCTGACCGTCTAGTAACAGACAAAGGCGAATGGCTTCTTTTCAAACAAGAAGTAAAAGGCCAAGCAACGTCTGAAATCGTTGTTGAGCTGGCAGCAAAAGCGCTGGGTAACCTACCTATCGCTAAGCCGATGCGTTGGGGTAACAAGACCACTCAGTTTATCCGCCCGGTTAAAACACTAACGATGCTGATGGGCTCTGACCTTATTGAAGGTGAGATCCTAGGCGTAGCATCAGACCGCACTATCCGTGGTCACCGCTTCATGGGTGAGCAAGAGTTCACTATCGAATCTGCAGAGCAATACCCTGCGATCCTAGAAGAGCGCGGTAAAGTAATGGCAGATTACGAAGCGCGTAAAGCGATCATCCTTGCTGATTCGCAAAAAGCAGCAGCAGCGGTTGGTGGTACTGCGGATTTAGAAGATGACCTAGTTGAAGAAGTAACTTCTCTGGTTGAGTGGCCAGTCGTGCTAACAGCAAAGTTTGAAGAAGAGTTCCTGAAGGTTCCTTCTGAAGCATTGGTTTACACCATGAAGGGTGACCAGAAGTACTTCCCAGTTTATGACGAAAACAAGAAGCTACTGCCTAACTTCATCTTCGTTTCAAACATCGAATCTAAAGAGCCTCGCTACGTCATCGAAGGTAACGAGAAGGTTGTACGCCCACGTCTTGCGGATGCGGAATTCTTCTTTAACACTGACCGTAAGCGTCCTCTGATCGATCGTCTACCTGAGCTAGAACAAGCTATCTTCCAAAAGCAGCTTGGTACTATCAAAGACAAAACTGACCGTATTACTGAACTTGCTGGCTACATCGCTGAGCAAATCGATGCTGACGTTGAAAAATCTAAGCGTGCAGGCCTACTGGCTAAGTGTGACCTAATGACCTCTATGGTATTCGAATTTACCGATACTCAAGGTGTAATGGGCATGCACTACGCAACTCATGACGGTGAAGACCAAGAAGTCGCACTAGCACTTTACGAGCAGTACATGCCTCGTTTCGCAGGTGATGACCTACCAAGCACAGGTATCTCTTCTGCGGTAGCCATGGCAGATAAGCTAGATACTATCGTTGGTATCTTTGGTATCGGCCAAGCACCTAAGGGCTCTGACCCATTCGCTCTACGTCGTGCATCACTAGGTGTGCTGCGTATTATCGTTGAAAACGGCTACAACCTAGACCTAACAGATCTAATCGCAAAAGCGAAAGAACTACTAGGCGACAAGCTAACCAACGACAACGTAGAAGCTGACGTTATCGACTTCATGCTAGGTCGTTTCCGCGCATGGTACCAAGATGCAGGCTTCAGCGTGGATATCATCCAAGCGGTACTAGCGAACCGTCCAACTAAGCCAACTGACTTTGACCAACGTGTTAAAGCGGTTTCTCACTTCCGTGAACTAGAAGCCGCAGAAGCACTAGCAGCAGCGAACAAACGTGTAGGTAACATCCTTGCGAAATTCGATGGTGAGCTAGCAGCAGAAATCGATCTAGCACTTCTACAAGAAGACGCAGAGAAAGCACTCGCTGAAAGCGTTGAAGTGATGACAGAAGCGCTAGAGCCAGCGTTTGCAACAGGTAACTACCAAGAAGCGCTAAGCAAGCTAGCAGGTCTACGTGAACCAGTTGATGCATTCTTCGATAACGTAATGGTAATGGCAGACGACGAAGCTCTGAAGAAGAACCGTCTAACGCTACTTAACAACCTACGTAACCTGTTCCTACAGATTGCCGATATTTCCCTACTGCAGAAATAATCACTGCGATAAGGTACAACTCAAAAGGGAAGCTTAGTGCTTCCCTTTTTATTTAGCGATTAAGGCTAAAAATGCGTTTTGTGAACTCTATAAAATTGTGTAGGGATAAATTCGCCCACCAGTAGGATCATCACTCGGACTGTAGTGGCACTGTTTTGTTATAAACAGCGTAAATATTCGGGAAGGATTCTATGAAAAAGTCTATTTTAGCCCTATCAGCCTCTCTTTTGGCTGCTTGTAGCCAAACACCCAATAATGCCCTGACTCTAACCATTGGAGAAACCCAGGCCACCTTTGAACGGCAAGATAATGGCCTACTTGTTGCAGAGCAAACACTGACAAAAGGCAGCTACTCGCTCTCTATCGCAGACCACCAGCAAAGTTGTGGCAGTCGCTACGCACTGCAAGATGCCGCGCGCATCAAGTTCAATAAAGCGCTTATGCTTGATAACTGTGCTGATTCTGCAGCGATCCCGATGCGAGTATTCCGTGCCAATACCTACCAGTTTATTCTCAACCAAGACTCCAACCAACTTACCGTTAAAGTAAAACCTAAAGCAGACGCGATTGCTCGTTATCAATGTCCTGTTGCTAGTGAGCAACCTACCGTCATTGATGTCTCCGCGACCTTCGCCAATGGCAGCACCATTCGTGATGCCTTAACCGGCCAGCAAGCTATCGTAAGCAACGGCAAAGTAAGCTTAAAAGCGGGTGTAATGAGCCAAGGGATGATGCTACTAGAGCAAGTGGAATCGCCGCAATCTGCCGCATTTAGTTGGGATAATGCGACGGTCTACTTTGTTATGACTGACCGCTTTTACAATGGCAATCCAAACAATGACCATAGCTATGGCCGCAGCAATGATGGCGATAAAGAGATCGCCACTTTCCACGGTGGCGATCTGGCTGGGTTAACCGAAAAGTTAGATTATCTTGAACAATTAGGTATTAATGCCCTGTGGATCACCTCACCCTTAGAGCAAATTCATGGCTGGGTTGGCGGCGGTAGTAATGGCGATTTCAAACACTATGGTTACCACGGTTATTACCACCAAGATTGGACGAAACTTGATGCCAATATGGGCACTGAACAAGAGCTTAAAACCTTCATCGATACCGCACACAGCAAAGGGATTCGCATTATCTGGGATGTGGTGCTCAATCATACGGGTTACGCAACCTTAGCTGATATGCAGGAGTTCGATTTTGGTCAGTTGTATTTAGATGATCAGAAAGCGCAAGATATTCTCGGTGAACAGTGGACGGATTGGACACCAAAGCAAGGTCAAAACTGGCACAGCTTTAATGACTATATTAACTACCGTAATGGTGAAGCGTGGCAAAAATGGTGGGGCAAAGATTGGATTCGCACCGATATTGGAGATTATGATCAGCCCGGCTATAACGACCGCACCATGTCATTGGCACATTTACCAGATATCAAAACTGAGTCTCAGCAAGCCACTGGGCTGCCCAATTTCTATCACAATAAATCGACTAACGCACAGGATATCAGCCAAACACCACAACAGCACTTAATTACTTGGCTATCTGATTGGGTTAGAGAATATGGCATTGATGGCTTTAGAGTCGATACCGCCAAGCATGTCGAGTTTGAAACTTGGCAACAGCTAAAACTCGAATCGACAGCAGCGCTCGCGGAGTGGAAGCAAAATAATCCAGACAAAGCGCTCGATGATCTGCCTTTCTGGATGACAGGTGAAGTGTGGGCGCACAGTGTGGTCAAGAGCCCCTATTTCGACCACGGCTTCGATTCGATCATCAACTTTGAGTTCCAAGGTGATGTCGCACCTAAAGCACTGAGCTGCTTTGCCGACCTCGACCGTGATTACCAGCGCTATGCAGAGCGAATCAATCAAGACAGCAGCTTTAACGTCTTAAGCTACTTATCATCCCACGATACTTCTCTGTTTTGGGGTAGCCGAGCCAAAACCATTGAACAGCAAGTTAGAGCTGCCAACGCATTAATGCTGGCACCCGGCGCGATTCAGATCTATTACGGTGATGAGATCGCACGCGACTTTGGCCCGACAGGCTCCGACCCTCATCAAGGGACGCGTTCAGATATGCCATGGGATCAGATAACCGGTGAGCGCCAGCAACTGCTTGAACACTGGCAAAAGCTTGGACAATTTAGACAGCGCCACCCTGCTGTCGCGCAGGGCGAACACATTACCCGCCATCAGCAAGGTTACTATGCCTTCGAGCGCCGCTATCAAGATGACAAAGTGCTTGTGGTTTACACTGGCTCGCAATAAGTACGCTGCTAGATATTCGCCCCCTTCTTCACTAAGCCAACATCACTATGTTGGCTTTTTTTCACTCAATACGAATTCTCGCTTTGCTCTATTTGCACATTAAGGTATGTTCAGGGGTTACACTATTGGTCAGCAACGCACTGACTGTTCGATACATAAAGCAATGACAACAATGAATTAGGTACAACAAGTAATGCAGTTCTCAAAATTTGGTGAAAAATTTAATCAGTATTCAGGCATCACCCAACTAATGGATGATTTAAATGATGGTCTACGCACTCCTGGTGCCATCATGCTCGGGGGAGGTAATCCAGCCGCCATTCCAGCCATGCTCGACTACTTTCACCAAGCCAGTGAGGATATGCTCGCCAGTGGAGAACTCGTCTCCGCGATGGCCAACTATGATGGGCCCCAAGGCAAAGATGCCTTTGTCAAAGCACTAGCCAAGCTGCTGAAAGATACCTATGGCTGGGACATTTCAGAAAAGAACATCAGCTTAACCAACGGCAGCCAGAGTGGATTTTTCTACCTATTTAACCTGCTTGCTGGTCAACAACCTGATGGCTCACACAAAAAGATTCTACTGCCACTCGCCCCAGAATATATTGGCTATGGCGATGCTGGAATTGATGAGGATATCTTCGTTTCCTACCACCCAGAAATCGAACTACTTGATAATGGCCTGTTTAAATACCACGTTGATTTTGAACAGCTTAAAATCGATGACTCAGTTGCAGCGATTTGTGCCTCTCGCCCAACCAACCCAACCGGTAACGTACTGACGGACGAAGAGGTCCATAAACTGGATAAGCTGGCGCGTGAAAACAACATTCCACTGATCATTGATAACGCCTACGGCCTACCATTCCCAAATATTATCTTTGAAGACGTGCAACCGTTTTGGAATGAGAACACGATTCTATGCATGAGCTTATCTAAACTGGGTCTGCCAGGCGCGCGCTGCGGTATTGTGATTGCCAGTGAAGAAGTGACCCAAGCTATGACCAATATGAATGGTATCATTAGCTTAGCCCCGGGTAGCCTTGGTCCAGCTCTGGCCAACCATATTATCGGTAAAGGCGATCTATTAAAGCTAAGCTCTGATGTGATCAAGCCATTCTATAAGCAGAAATCATTACGTGCGGTCGAATTGCTGCAAGGTGCCATTACTGATCCTCGCTTCCGCATCCATAAGCCGGAAGGAGCAATCTTCCTTTGGCTGTGGTTTGACGAACTACCTATCACAACGATGGAGCTCTACAAGCGCTTGAAAGCGCGCGGAGTATTGATCGTTCCAGGAGAGTACTTCTTTATTGGCCAAGAAGACGATTGGGTTCACGCTCACCAGTGTCTACGCATGAACTACGTTCAAGACGACGAAATGATGCAAAAAGGCATAAAGATTATTGCAGAAGAAGTAACAAAAGCATATTTAGAGTAGAATTCAGGGTTAAATTAGACATAAATTATTAACTTTTATAAAGAAATTGGTCTATTTTCCCTTTAGCTATATCAACATGGTCTATAATATATGCGCCTTTTATTAAATGTAAAGCATCCAATAGTTACTACTGTGAGTGTGTTTATATTAACATTCTCAGTTAGCTTGTGGGTTATTCAATTAATTAATAATGCAGATCTACGAGAAAAAAAACTATTGGTAAACCAAGTTGCTGTGACTCAAGGGAAAATTTTAGAGAAAGAACTGCGCACTGCACTTATATCCTCCACGCAACTCTTAGGTCGTGAAATCATTGATAGTAAGGGGCATTTGGAAAACCTTTCTGAATATGCACAGGAGATTATCTCCTTAAGTAAGGTGATTGATAATTTAAGAGTTGCTCCAAATGGAGTTGTTAAATTCACTTACCCGATGAATGAAAATGAGAGAGATATAAGCGAAGATATAATTAAAGGTGATATTCAAGAAGAAGAAATATTTAGTAAAAGCTTATCAAGAAAGCCAATTGTAGATCCTATAATATTAAAACAAGATGAAGTCGAAGTTATAGCTCGTCGCCCTATTTATATAAAGCAGAAAGATAAGACCGTATTCTGGGGATTTGTATCTGCAACGGTATTAATTGATGACTTAATTAACAATAGCGATCTAAAAGACATTAAAAAAGAAAACCTACGTTTTAAGCTTTCACATATAAATCCAAAGACAAATAAAGTCGATATCTTCTATGGTGAGTCTATTCAACCTGATTGGGTCAGTGGTGAGGACATTATTGATATATCAGATAATCACTGGTCGTTATCCATCGCACTACCTGAAAAGTATCAATTTTTTGGCTCTTCAATCTTAGAGCTGTTCATTGCTTCTATTATTAGCCTTCTCGTGAGTCTTTGGTTTTTCTACTACGCCTCATTACCGAAAAAACTACAATCAGCGGTAGAACGAAAGACCTTTCAGCTAAAAGAATTAGCGAATACTGATATGCTAACAGGCCTTGATAATCGCCGAAAATTCACAGCGGAACTCAATCAAGTCCTACAGAAAGCGAATGAACAAAAACAATATGCCATTCTTTTTTTTGATATAGATAACTTCAAACAAATTAATGATCAACTAGGCCATCACGCAGGGGATCAGGTACTGATAGTGCTGGCACAGAGATTACGCAAACTCCTGTTAGATGCTCAATCTATCACTCGGATTAGCGGTGATGAATTTGCGATCATTATAAAATATCAGAATATAGCCAGTCTCAAGTCACGCTTATCATCCTTGATTGAGTCAATATCTCAACCAAGTAATGACCTCCCAACGAATAATATAACTGTTTCTCTTGGAGCGGCTCTCATTCCTCAAGATGGAAACGATGTTATAACCTTGATGCAAAATGTCGATTTTGCAATGTATCACGCGAAAAGCCTAGGTCGAAATCAATTTTGCTTCTTTGATAAGCAAATCAAGTTCAAAAACGATGAAAGAAGCCAACTAATTAAAAGCTTGAAGCTCGCAATTAAAGAAAATCAATTTGAACTTCATTATCAGCCTATTTACGATATCAAGACACAGGAAATTCATTGCTACGAAGCTCTCATTCGTTGGCAACATCCAACTAAGGGACTACTATATCCCGACAGTTTTATAGAGCTCGCAGAACAAACGGGCCTAATCTATGACATTGGTAGCTGTGTTTTGGATCAAGCATGCCAATTTATCACACAGGCTAAACCAAATAGCCCAGTTATATCAGTCAATATATCCGCACGACAATTAGCGAACCCAAATTTTTACGAACATGTTACTAGCATCATTAATCGTCACGATACAGATGCCCGTTTATTAAAGTTTGAGCTAACAGAAACAGCATTTATGACAAATATAGAGGCTTGTACAAAGACGTTGATCAAATTTAAGCAGTTAGGTATTCAGATTGCTATTGATGATTTTGGCACAGGCTATTCTTCTTTAGCTGTGTTGAAAGATGTACCTGCAAATTACTTAAAGATTGACAAATCTTTCATTAAACATATCAATTCAGATCTAGGTGACCAAAAGGTTGCACAAAGTATTATTACGCTAGCACATCATCTTGATATGAAAGTAATTGCTGAAGGTATTGAGGATATTGAACAGGAAAAGTTGCTTACTTTATTTAAATGCGATTTTGGGCAGGGCTATCTATTTGGACGCCCTGCTCCACTTAGCTCCAATAGCTTGAAAGTCAATTAACCTTCGATTAGGTTTTGACCGTTAATTGCAATCTTACGCGGTTGCATTGCTTCAGGGATTTCACGCTCTAGGTCAATGTGCAACAGACCATTTTCCATACTAGCACCCACTACTTTAACGTAGTCTGCTAACTGGAATTTACGTTCGAAATCACGCTCTGCGATACCTTGATAGACGTAGGTCTTTTCAGCTTCTGTTTTACGCTCACCCTTGACGATCAACATATTTTCTTTTTGAGTCAGATCGAGCTGCTCTTCAGCAAAGCCAGCAACTGCCATAGTAATACGGTAGTGGTTCTCATCTTTTTGCTCAATATTGTACGGAGGGTAACCTCCAGAAGAGTTCTTCGACGTGTTCGCTTCCATCATGTTGAATAGACGATCGAAGCCAATTGCGTTGCGGTAAAGTGGAGTGAAATCTACAGTTCTCATAATGCTATCCTTTTAGTAAGCAATAGTCTTAGTCGTGAGTTTGCGCGAATCGATGTTATGAGCGCACCTGACTGACTAAGTGATTTATCCGCTACTCCTCGGGCTCTGTTAGCACAGGGACGTAGTAATAAATCGATTCAATTGTGAGCCTCTAAAGTCATCCTCTCTTGAGCGATACCTTATCAGCGGGTCCAGAGGTCTGTTTCTTCTCTGCTTGAGCAAGACAGCTTTCCTCTTCAACAATAGATATGTGGTTAGAGCAAATTAGTTTCAAGGGATAAAAGTAAAAAAAGTTCCTAGTTTCGAGTTCCTAGTGGCTAGATTAATACTAACTGATTGTTTTAATTATCCTCCAATAAAAAAGCGCAAATCTTTCGACCTGCGCTTTTTCTAGGGACTCGCTACTAGTAACTGGGAGCTTTATACATCCAAATTAGCAACTTTCAGTGCATTCTCTTCGATGAAGTTACGACGCGGTTCAACTTGGTCACCCATTAGCGTCGTGAACAGCTGGTCAGCACCAACTGCATCTTCGATCGTGACTTGCATCATGCGGCGTGTTTCTGGGTCCATAGTGGTTTCCCAAAGCTGATCTGGGTTCATCTCACCTAGACCTTTGTAGCGCTGTAGACTTAAACCACGACGTGACTCTTTAATTAGCCACTCTAGTGCGTCAACAAAGCTTGATACAGGCTGAGTACGCTCACCACGTTTGATGTAAGCACCCTCTTCAATCAGACCTTCTAGCGCTTCAGAAAGAGAAGCTAGCTTGCCGTACTCTTTCGAGTTGATTAGGTCGATGCTCAGTGCATGCTCATGAGTCACACCGTGAGTACGAACGACAATCTTAGGTAGGTTTAAACCTAACTCAGCGTGTTGTTCTACTTCGAAGCTGTATTGGCTTGCGCCTACTTCTTTGGCATTTAATTGCTCAACAAGCTGCTTAGTCCAAGCTTCTACTGTTGATGCATCGTGACACTGCTCTGCGGTTAGTCGAGGCGTGTAGATTAACTCATGAATGAGCGCACGTGGGTAACGGCGGCTCATACGATCCACTAGCTTAATACCCGCATTGTATTGCTGTACTAGCGTCTCTAGAGCTTCACCTGATAGCGCAGGCGCTTCTGGGTTAACATGTAGAGCTGCATTATCTAGAGCAAGAGCCACTTGATACTGGTTCATTGCATCTTCATCTTTGATGTACTGCTCTTGTTTACCTTTCTTCACTTTGTAAAGCGGTGGCTGAGCGATGTAGATGTAACCACGCTCAATAAGCTCTGGCATTTGACGGTAGAAGAAGGTCAATAGTAACGTACGGATGTGCGAACCATCGACATCGGCATCGGTCATGATGATGATATTGTGGTAACGCAGTTTATCTGGGTTGTA
Organism: Vibrio sp. 2433-A1; assembly: GCF_056726085.1. Classification (NCBI taxonomy): domain Bacteria; kingdom Pseudomonadati; phylum Pseudomonadota; class Gammaproteobacteria; order Vibrionales; family Vibrionaceae; genus Vibrio; species Vibrio sp. 2433-A1. The sequence continues at coordinate 35,108 of NZ_JBRESC010000017.1, read as the reverse complement.
CTCGTCACGACCGATACCACAACCAAGTGCTGTAATAAGCGTTGCGACTTCTTGAGAAGAAAGCATTTTGTCGAAACGTGCTTTTTCAACGTTAAGAATCTTACCTTTCAGCGGTAGGATTGCTTGATTCTTACGGTTACGGCCTTGTTTTGCGGAGCCGCCTGCCGAGTCACCCTCCACTATGTATAGTTCAGAGAGTGCTGGGTCTTTTTCCTGACAGTCAGCCAGCTTGCCTGGTAGACCGGCTAAATCTAGCGCGCCTTTACGACGTGTCATTTCACGAGCTTTACGCGCTGCTTCACGAGCACGTGCTGCGTCGATGATTTTAGAACAAACCATTTTCGCTTCTGTCGGGTTCTCAACTAGGAACTCAGACAGTTTCTCACCCATTGCCGATTCAACCGCAGACTTCACTTCTGAAGAAACCAGCTTGTCTTTCGTTTGGCTTGAGAACTTAGGATCTGGCACTTTCACCGAAACAACCGCAGTTAGACCTTCACGCGCATCATCACCTGATGTCGCAGTCTTCGCTTTCTTCGAGAAGCCTTCTTTGTCCATAAACGAGTTCAGTGTACGTGTCAGCGCAGCACGGAAGCCCGCTAAGTGCGTACCACCATCACGTTGAGGGATGTTGTTGGTGAAACAGTAGATGTTCTCTTGGAAACCATCGTTCCACTGCATCGCAACTTCAACTGAAATGCCATCTTCACGTTCAAAGTCGAAGTGGAAGATTTTCTCGATGATAGGCGTTTTGTTGGTGTTTAGGTGCTCAACGAACGCTTGGATACCACCTTCAAACATAAAGTGGTCACTCTTGTCTTCTTCACGCTCATCTTTAAGCTTGATAGAAACACCAGAGTTTAGGAATGATAGCTCGCGTAGGCGTTTTGCTAGAATATCGTAGTGGAATTCAGTGTTAGTGAACGTCTCGCCACTTGGCCAGAAACGGATTTGAGTACCGGTTTTATCGGTATCACCAATCACAGCTAGTGGCGCTTGAGGCTCACCGTGATGGTAAGTTTGAGTATGGATATGACCACTGCGGTGGATAGTTAGCGTCACTTTTTCTGATAGCGCGTTTACTACCGAAACACCTACACCGTGTAGACCACCCGATACCTTGTATGAGTTGTCATCGAACTTACCACCAGCGTGAAGTACCGTCATGATAACTTCTGCTGCTGAGACCTTCTCTTCTGGGTGCATTTCCGTTGGGATACCACGGCCGTCATCGCTCACAGAAACTGAGTTGTCCTCATGAATTGTCACAATGATGTCTTTACAGTGACCTGCCAACGCTTCATCAATTGAGTTATCCACCACCTCGAAAACCATGTGGTGCAGACCGGTACCATCATCCGTGTCGCCGATGTACATACCAGGACGCTTACGTACCGCGTCCAGACCTTTTAGTACTTTAATACTCGATGAATCGTAATTTTCAGACATGAGTTATCTTCCGCTATATATTTTGTTCTATTGTGCCATGTTCCACATGGAACATCCTGCCATTTTCATCTCGCATATCTGCAATCTGACTGTCAGTAATAGAACTTACAAAAACTTGAGCCCCCGTCTCTTTCAAGCAGTCAGCAAGACGCTTGCGACGTTGGCTATCTAATTCAGATGCAAAGTCATCAATTAAGTAGATACATTGCTTGCCAGTCATTTCAGTCAGGTGTTGCCCCTGCGCAACCCGCAGCGCACACACCATCAGCTTTAACTGACCTCGTGACAACACGTCCTCTACGGGAGTGCCATTCACTTTTATGCGTAAATCCGCTTTATTTGGTCCACTAAAGGTGTAACCAAGCGCTTGATCACGCTCAAAATTCTTTTCTAGTATTTCTTGATATGGGGTCTCTTTATCCCAACCACGATAATACTTTAATTGGATATCAAATTCTGGCAAAAACTCTTGGCAGATCTGCTCCGCTTTGACTTTCATCTGCTCAATATAGGTCGCTCGCCACTGACTGATGTTTTCAGCCAACCTGGCCATCTCTTGATCCCAGTAGCTGAGCTCTCGATAGCTAGTGGCGGTTTTCAACAAGGCATTACGTTGCTTGTTGAGGCGCTTAAATCGCCCCCACGCATCATAAAAAGCAGACTCAGTATGAAACACGCCCCAGTCAATAAATGCACGGCGATGTTTCGGCCCGTCCGTTAGTAGATCAAACCCTTCCGGATGAATCAACTGCAAAGGTAAGACTTGGGCCAGTTGTGCCAACTTTTGTCCAGATTGACCGCCTATTTTAACCTCTGTTGAGCCGTCACGCTGCTTATTAATGCCAATTGGTAGCTCAAATTGATCCGAGTTCAAAAAACGACCGTGAACAAACAGTTCATTACACTCATTTTGAATCACTCTTCCGGTCAATGAGCTTTTAAACGAGCGACCATGACCAAGCAGATAAATAGCTTCTAAGACACTGGTTTTGCCACTGCCATTAGGCCCAATAAGAAAGTTAAAGCCTGCTGACAGGTTAATGTCACAGGCTTCGATGTTTCTAAATTGTTTTATGATTAGACGAGAAAGCGGCATGCTAGAGTCGAATCGGCATTACCACATACATGGCGCTGTCGTCGGCGGCATTCTCAATCAGTGCACTGGCGTTGGCATCAGACATAGATACTCGAACCGTTTCACAGCGCAATGTATTAAGCACATCCAATACGTAGCTGACGTTGAAACCAATCTCAATTGGCTCTCCTTCAAAGCTAACGTCAAGCATCTCTTCCGCTTCTTCTTGCTCTGGGTTATTGGCGGTAATGCGCATTTCGGTATCCGCTAGGTTCACGCGTACACCACGGAACTTCTCGTTAGACAGAATCGCGGCACGCGAGAAAGCTTGGCGCAGTTCATCACAGCCCGCTTCTAGCGTTTTACTGGTGCTTTGTGGCATTACGCGGCGGTAGTCAGGGAAGCGACCATCCACCAGCTTAGACGTAAAAACATAGTTATTGACTTCAGCACGTACGTTTGAACTGCCAATCTGTAGTACAACTGGCTGTTCTGGCGCATCAAGTAACTTAACTAGCTCAAGCACACCTTTACGCGGCACAATGATTTGCTTTTGTGCAAAGTCTGCGCCTAGCTGAGTTTGAGATACCGCCATACGGTGACCGTCAGTAGCCACACTACGTAGTGTCGTACCTTCGATTTCAAATAGCATACCGTTTAGATAGTAACGTACGTCTTGGTTTGCCATCGAAAATTGGGTCTTTTCCACTAAGCCACGCAGCTCTGCTTGAGTCAACGAGACTTCAACTTCACTCTGCCAATCTTCGATATTTGGAAAATCATTGGCTGGCAATGTAGATAGTGAGAAACGGCTACGGCCAGAGCGGACTTGCACGCGATCACCTTCCAAGACGAAAGTAATCACAGAATCATCAGGTAAACCACGACAAATATCGAGGAATTTACGTGAAGGAACAGTAATGCTGCCGGCTTCAAATTCGCCTTCCAAAGTGACACGACTAATCAGCTCAACTTCTAAGTCTGTTGCCGTCATCGATAGCACGTTATCTTCTACTTTGAGTAATAGGTTGCCTAGAATTGGCAAAGTAGGACGACCACCTAGTGCACCAGACACTTGTTGAAGTGGTTTAAGCAGGTGGCTACGCTCAATGGAAAATTTCATAGGATACTCTTATCCGAATTCGTTGTTGTTGCTCGATGCTTAGAATACTGTGAATCAAGAAATAGTGCGAATTAAGAAGAAAGAGTACGAATCAGGTTCGAGTAATCTTCTTTAATATCGTGGCTCTCTTCACGCAGCTGCTCAATCTTACGGCAAGCATGCAAAACCGTCGTATGGTCACGACCACCGAATGCATCACCGATTTCCGGTAGGCTGTGGTTGGTAAGCTCTTTCGCCAGTGCCATCGCCAGCTGACGCGGACGCGCAACCGAACGTGAACGACGTTTCGACAGTAAATCAGCGACTTTAATCTTGTAGTATTCCGCCACTGTCTTTTGGATATTGTCGATAGTGACTAACTTCTCTTGTAGAGCTAGCAAATCACGCAACGCTTCACGCACGAAGTCGATAGTAATCGGACGACCGGTGAAGTTGGCATTGGCAATAACGCGGTTTAGTGCACCTTCTAGCTCACGAACATTAGAACGTAGACGCTTAGCAATAAAGAACGCCACTTCATCCGCAAGGTGGATTTGGTGGTCTTCCGCTTTTTTCATCAAGATCGCGACGCGAGTTTCAAGCTCAGGTGGCTCGATCGCCACGGTTAGACCCCAACCAAAACGAGATTTTAGACGATCTTCTACGCCGCTGATCTCTTTAGGATAGCGATCCGAAGTCAAGATGATCTGTTGATTGCCTTCAAGCAAAGCGTTGAATGTGTGGAAGAACTCTTCCTGAGAACGCTCCTTGTTAGCGAAGAATTGAATATCATCGATAAGCAGCGCATCAACACTGCGGTAGTAACGCTTAAACTCTTCAATCGCGTTATTTTGCAGTGCTTTTACCATGTCTTGCACGAAACGCTCAGAGTGCATGTAAACCACTTTCGCGTTTGGCTTATTATCAACAATGGCATTCCCAACCGCATGCAGAAGGTGTGTCTTACCCAGGCCTGTACCACCGTATAGGAACAGCGGGTTATAAGCAGAACCAGGGTTATCAGAAACTTGACGCGCCGCAGCCAAACCCAGTTGGTTTGACTTACCTTCAACGAAGTTAGTGAATTTGTGTTTCGGGTTGACGTTCGAGCGGTGATTGATGTCAGCGATCGCTTGTGCATCATCATCCCAAGTTTTATGTACTGGTTTACGCGCTTGTAGCTGCGCTGGTGCTGAAGACTCTGCGGCCACATCGGCTGGCGTACGTTTCGGCGCAGGCTTTGGTGCCGCAACACGGCGACTGCCGACTTCAAAACGCAGGCTCGGTACGTCATTGCCGCAATACTCTTGCAGTAGACGATTAATGCTATTTAGGTATTTATCGCGAACCCAGTCCAAAACAAAACGGTTTGGGGCAAATAAAGTGAGCGTATTGTCATTGAGCTCTGCCTGTAACGGACGAACCCACATGCTGAATTCCGTTGCTGGTAGCTCTTCTTGAAGCTGTTGCAAACATTGCAACCAAAGCGAAGATGACACGGTGCCCCCACTCGAAAGTAATTGATCTGAAAAGATTGGCAATTTTACCTGTTGATAACCAAGATCGCCAGCAAATGATCGACGATCCAGTGAATAAGATCTAAGTTATTCACAATATTTTTGACATTATTCGCTGGATCCCCACATCCAGTCCCATTTTTACTCACACCTTGATCCACAAAGTGACCAAATTGCGCTGATCTTTCATCTGGTGATAACTCTGTGAATGAATATTTTTTCACAGTGCAATTTCGTCTTTTTTCTGCTGAGTTCATCTAACCTGTTACTAGTGACCATTTCTCCACCTTATTACTCTACTGTCTAGGTTATTGCTCTTGGTTATTTATCTAATTAACTAAAGAGACAGTAGTATTTATCCCCATAATTATATGGAGTTGTACTATGAAAAACTGGATTAAGGCTGCAGTTGCAGCAATCGCGCTTTCTGCTGCTACTGTTCAAGCGGCAACTGAAGTTAAAGTCGGCATGTCTGGCCGCTACTTCCCATTCACTTTTGTTCAGCAAGATAAGCTACAGGGCTTTGAAGTTGATTTATGGGATGAGATCGGCAAGCGCAATGACTACCAAGTAGAATACGTGACTGCAAACTTTTCTGGTTTATTTGGTCTTCTAGAGACAGGTCGTATTGATACTATTTCAAACCAAATCACCATGACGGATGCACGTAAGGCGAAATACCTATTTGCTGACCCATATGTTGTTGATGGCGCACAAATCACCGTTCGTAAAGGTAATGACAACATCCAAGGTGTTGAAGATCTAGCGGGCAAGACGGTTGCAGTCAACCTAGGTTCGAACTTTGAACAACTACTGCGTGATTACGATAAAGATGGCAAGATCAATATCAAGACTTACGACACAGGTATTGAGCACGATGTCGCACTAGGTCGTGCAGATGCATTTGTAATGGATCGTCTTTCAGCACTAGAGCTGATCAAGAAAACAGGTCTACCACTACAGCTAGCAGGTCAGCCATTTGAAACAATTCAAAACGCATGGCCATTTGTTGATAACGACAATGGTAAGAAACTGCAAGCAGAAGTAAATCAAGCTCTTGCAGCAATGCGCGCTGATGGTACGCTAGCAAAAATCTCTGAGAAATGGTTTGGTGCTGATATCACCAAATAAGCTGATACTCGATTTCTAGCCGACTGACTTAATAAGTGTTGGCTAGCCTTTAACCCACTGCTTTCCTTCCTTTGCAGTGGGTTTTGCTTTTTATTTTTGTGATTTATTTTGGGACACGTTATGGGATTCGATTTTAATTACATGCTGGATCTGATGCCGATACTGCTCAGGTATCTTGGCACAACCATGGAAATGGCGACGTGGGGTTTAATCTTTTCACTGATTTTATCCGTCATTTTGGCGAATATTCGTGTATTTCGCGTCCCAGTACTTGATCAACTTAGCCAGCTATACATCAGCTTTTTCCGTGGTACGCCGCTACTAGTGCAGTTGTTCCTGCTTTATTATGGCTTACCACAAATCTTCCCATTCTTAGTCGGTCTTGATGCCTTCGGTGCAGCGGTGATTGGTTTAACACTTCACTTTGCCGCTTACATGGCAGAGAGTATTCGCGCCGCAATTATCGGGATTGATCGTAGCCAAATGGAAGCGAGCCTTTCTGTCGGAATGACTACGCCTCAGGCAATGCGCCGCGTGATCTTACCTCAAGCAACCCGTGTCGCTTTACCTTCGTTGATGAATTACTTTATCGATATGATCAAATCCACCTCTTTGGCTTTTACCTTAGGCGTGGCCGAAATCATGGCCAAAGCGCAAATGGAGGCGTCTTCAAGCTTTCGTTTCTTTGAAGCTTTCCTCGCGGTTGCCCTCATCTACTGGGGTGTTGTAGTAATCCTAACCCGCGTGCAAATTTGGGCAGAAGCCAAACTGAATAAGGCGTATGTACGATGATTAAGCTAGACAATATTCATAAGCGCTTTGGCGACACTGAAGTACTAAAAGGGATCGACCTGGAAATTAACCAAGGTGAGATTATCGTTATCATTGGCTCTAGTGGTACGGGTAAATCAACCCTACTGCGCACGGTCAACTTTCTTGAAAGCGCCGATAAAGGGGTGATTACGATTGATGATGTCAGCGTCGATAGTGAAAAGCACTCCAAAGCAGAAGTGCTCGCCCTGCGCCGTAAAACCGGCTTTGTTTTCCAAAATTACGCCTTGTTCGCACATATGACGGCAAGACAAAACATTGCCGAAGGCCTGATTACCGTGCGTGGCTGGAAAAAATCAGACGCCTTAACTCGCGCTCAAGAGATTCTTGATGATATTGGCTTAGGCGATAAAGGCGAAAGTTATCCAGCGGCACTATCAGGTGGCCAGCAGCAACGTGTGGGTATCGGACGCGCCATGGCACTGCAACCTGAGCTGCTGCTTTTTGATGAGCCGACATCGGCACTTGATCCTGAATGGGTCGGAGAAGTTCTTAATCTAATGAAGGACTTAGCAACAAAACATCAGACCATGCTAGTGGTCACTCATGAAATGCAATTTGCTAGAGAGGTCGCCGATCGGGTGATCTTTATGGCTGAAGGCAATATTGTTGAGCAAGGTTCTCCACAGGATATCTTTGGTAATCCACAAGATCCTCGCTTACAAAAATTCCTTCGACAAGTTGGTGCTGAATAAAGATCGCCTCAGAAGATCGTTTGATCCTTGAGATTTTGCTCACACTACGTATAATCGCTCGGCCGGAATTTAGCGCTTGCACAAAGATTGACACTTTGTGTGACTGTGATTACAATTCCGCCTCTTTGTTGAGAGGCGTCGGTTTTGTCCTCTTTATATATAAAGAAGACGTTACTACCCACGCCGGGTTAACATTGACCTAAAACTACTGATCAGTAAAGGTATTTATCATGAAACGCACTTTTCAACCTTCAGTTCTAAAGCGCAAGCGTACTCACGGTTTCCGTGCACGTATGGCTACTAAGAACGGTCGTGCAACAATCAATGCACGTCGCGCTAAAGGCCGTAAGCGTCTTTCTAAGTAATCTTCGATTATTTTGAATACGTACGCGTTCAATCGGGAGTTACGCTTGTTAACTCCCGAGCATTATCAAAATGTCTTCCAGCAAGCTCACCGAGCTGGCTCACCTCATTTCACCATCATTGCCCGTAAAAATAGCCTATCTCATCCTCGACTAGGTTTAGCCGTTCCTAAAAAGCAGATTAAAACCGCCGTCGGTCGTAATCGTTTTAAACGCCTTGCTCGTGAAAGCTTTCGTAACAATCAACATCAACTTGCACACAAAGATTATGTTGTTATTGCCAAGAAAACCGCGCAAGATTTAAGCAATGAAGAAATATTCAAATTGTTTGATAAATTATGGCAGCGCCTGTCTCGCCCTTCACGTGGGTAGCAATCGGCATAGTTCGATTTTACCAAGGCTTTATTAGTCCAATTCTTGGACCACGTTGTCGTTTTTCCCCAACTTGCTCTACTTATGCCCTAGAAGCGTTGAAAGCTCACGGTTTTGTAAAAGGGTGTTGGTTATCAAGCAAACGTCTATTAAAATGCAACCCTTTAAATAAGAAGGGTTGGACATACGATCCCGTACCACCAGTCCAACAACAAGACAGAGATAAATAACGATGGATTCTCAACGTAATATCCTGTTAATCGCGCTAGCACTGGTTTCTTTCCTATTGTTCCAGCAATGGCAAGTTGCAAAGAATCCAACGCCTCAGCCGGTTGAGCAGGCTCAATCAAGCAGTACTCTACCTGCACCATCATTTGCCGATGAGCTAGACCCTGCGCCAGCGCAGCAGCAAGCTTCAGCAAAAACTATTACCGTTACAACTGATGTATTGACTCTGTCGATTGATACGGTTGGTGGTGATGTGATTAATGCAGACCTAAACCAATACTCAAACGAGCTTGATTCAGAAGACCCATTTGTTCTACTTAAGAACGAAGCTGGTCATCAATTCATTGCTCAGAGTGGCTTGGTTGGTCCTCAAGGTATCGACCTAAGCAGCACAAACCGTCCAGCTTACTCTGTAAGCGCAGACAGCTTCACGCTTGCTGATGGCCAGGATGAACTACGCATTCCAATGACGTTCACGGCTAACGGTCTTGAGTACACTAAGACATTCGTTATGAAACGCGGCAGCTACGCTATCGACGTTGAATACGACATCGTAAACAAATCTGGTAACAACGCGACATTTGGTATGTACGCTCACCTACGTCAAAGCTTACTTGACGCAGGCGGTAGTATCACAATGCCAACGTATCGCGGTGGTGCATACTCTACTGAAGATACTCGCTACAAGAAGTACAAATTTAAAGATATGCAAGATCGCAACCTGTCTCTAAATCTGACCAACGGTCAAGGTTGGGCAGCGATGATCCAGCACTATTTTGCTTCTGCATGGATCCCTCGCAATGCTCCAGGTACTAATCTATACACTCGCGTGATCGGTAACCTAGGTGATATTGGTGTTCGTATGCCAAACAAAACCATCAGTGACGGTGAGAGTGCAAAATTCCGAGCAACACTGTGGGTTGGTCCTAAACTACAAGACCAAATGGCTGAAGTGGCGCCAAACCTAGATCTAGTGGTCGACTACGGTTGGTTATGGTTTATCGCAAAACCACTGCACACACTACTGTCATTTATCCAAAGCTTTGTGGGTAACTGGGGTGTGGCAATCATCTGTTTGACCTTCATCGTACGTGGTGCCATGTACCCACTAACGAAAGCGCAATACACGTCTATGGCGAAAATGCGTATGCTGCAGCCAAAACTGCAAGCAATGCGTGAGCGTATCGGTGATGACCGTCAGCGAATGAGCCAAGAGATGATGGAACTGTATAAGAAAGAGAAAGTGAACCCACTGGGTGGTTGTCTTCCTCTTGTTCTACAGATGCCTATCTTCATCTCACTGTACTGGGCACTGATGGAATCGGTTGAGCTACGTCACTCACCATTCTTTGGTTGGATTCACGACCTTTCAGCGCAAGACCCTTACTACATCTTGCCGCTACTGATGGGTGCTTCTATGTTCCTAATTCAGAAGATGAGCCCGACAACAGTAACGGATCCGATGCAGCAGAAGATCATGACCTTTATGCCGGTTATGTTTACCTTCTTCTTCCTGTTCTTCCCATCAGGTTTGGTTCTATACTGGCTAGTATCGAACGTAGTAACACTGATTCAACAGTCGCTGATTTACAAGGCACTGGAGAAAAAAGGCTTACACTCTAAGTAACCTTTGAGCAGAAATAGCAAGAAAGGCGGCCTAAGGGTCGCCTTTTTTATTTGAGCTGATTACAATTCAACACATTACTTATTTGCCACGATATGGCACCAAGAATAGACAGGCACAACTATGACAACTGATACCATTGTTGCACAGGCAACCGCCCCAGGGCGTGGTGGCGTGGGCATTATCCGCGTATCTGGCCCGCTCGCCGCGAAAGTCGCACTCGAAGTGACAAATAAAGAGCTGCGCCCACGTTATGCTGAGTACCTGCCATTTACTGCAGAAGATGGTACTCAACTCGATCAAGGTATCGCACTCTACTTCCCTAACCCACACTCTTTTACTGGGGAAGATGTCCTTGAGCTACAAGGTCATGGTGGCCCCGTTGTCATGGATATGCTGATTAAGCGTATCCTTAAAATTTCTGGCATCCGCACCGCGCGTCCAGGTGAATTCTCTGAGCGAGCATTCTTAAACGATAAGCTCGATTTAGCGCAAGCAGAGGCAATTGCCGACCTTATTGATGCCAGTTCAGAAGAAGCAGCAAAGTCAGCACTACAATCGCTGCAAGGAGCCTTCTCAGGCCGAATCAATACCTTGGTCGAATCACTGATTCATCTACGCATTTATGTCGAAGCCGCTATCGATTTCCCTGAAGAAGAGATCGACTTCCTCGCTGATGGTAAAGTCGCTGCAGACCTACAAACCATCATAGATAACTTAGCCGCCGTACGAAAAGAAGCGAATCAAGGCGCAATTATGCGTGAAGGGATGAAGGTGGTCATCGCAGGCCGACCAAACGCTGGCAAATCTAGCCTATTGAACGCGCTATCAGGTAAAGAGTCCGCGATTGTGACCGATATTGCAGGTACTACGCGTGACGTTCTACGCGAACATATCCATATTGATGGTATGCCGCTGCATATTATCGATACCGCAGGCTTACGTGATGCATCCGATGAAGTTGAAAAAATCGGTATTGAGCGAGCATGGGATGAAATAGCACAAGCTGACCGCGTACTATTTATGGTTGATGGCACTACCACAGATGCCACTGACCCTAAAGAGATCTGGCCCGATTTCGTTGATCGTCTACCAGGCAACATCGGCATGACAGTTATTCGTAATAAAGCCGATCAAACCGGTGAAGATCTCGGCATCTGCCATGTTAACGATCCTACCCTAATTCGCCTCTCAGCTAAGACGGGGGAAGGTGTGGAAGCGCTGAGAACACACCTAAAAGAGTGCATGGGATTTGCTGGTGGACATGAAGGTGGCTTTATGGCGCGTCGTCGTCATTTAGAAGCACTTGAAAGCGCCTCTGAGCACCTAAATATCGGCCAACAACAACTTGAGGGCTATATGGCTGGCGAGATACTGGCAGAAGAGCTACGCATCGCGCAGCAGCATCTGAGTGAAATCACCGGCGAGTTTAGTTCCGACGATTTGCTCGGCAGAATCTTTACTTCATTCTGTATTGGTAAATAACCTAAAACGCGGCCTTGTAGCCGCGTTTTTTATTCGAAAAGGAATAGAAATGATCCACATTATTACCGGCAGTACGCTAGGTGGCGCTGAATATGTTGGCGATCACTTGAGTGACCTACTGATTGAAAACGGCCTAGAAACAACTATCCATAACCAACCCGAGCTTTCTAATATCGAAGCAAAAGGCATCTGGTTACTGATAACATCAACTCACGGCGCTGGTGAATACCCAGACAATATCCAGCCATTTATTGCATCTTTACAAGCGACACCGCCAAAAATGAATGATGTTAAATACGCAATCATCGCGATTGGAGATTCAAGTTACGACACCTTTTGCGCAGCTGGTTTACACGCTCATGAGCTACTTTCTGACATCGGTGGTAGTGCACTAGCTGATTGTTTTACTATCGACATTCTTAGCCATAACGTCCCTGAAGACGCTGCTGAAAAGTGGCTAAAAACGCATGTTCATCTCTTTCAAGCCTAATTAAAGTGGCCGTTCTAACGGCCATTTTCCTCTCCCTCTTTTAAATGTGAATAACTTTTCTCCCTTTCCAACAAACTGTTTGCTCATTATTCAACCAAAAGAGTTGTGGATAAACTACGATCTATCCGGTGATTAACCTATAGTTATCCAAAGAATAACTTAGATCCTTTTTCACCCCTGTGCATAACTAGCCATTTTGATCCCAGCTAATCCTCGATCTGATCAAAGCAAGATCACATGATATGATCCACATAAGATCCATGATCTTGTTGATCATTTTCTACTTATCCACAGAAACTGGTGATCTTAATAATAGATCTAATAAAAGATCATATATATAGATCTTATATATATTAGAGCTTTCAAGCTTTGAATGAAAAGCGTCAAAAGCATTTTCTCTCTTCGTGAAAGAAGGTAGAATAGCGCTCTTTTATCTGTCCAACTCTCTCTTGAATACCTGAGGTCGGTTCATGCTTTATCACGAAAAATTTGACGTCATTGTTGTTGGTGGCGGTCACGCAGGAACGGAAGCCGCACTCGCATCAGCTCGAACAGGGCAAAATACGCTTTTGCTCACACACAATATTGATACTTTAGGCCAAATGTCATGTAACCCAGCGATTGGTGGTATTGGCAAAGGGCACTTAGTCAAAGAAGTCGATGCTATGGGCGGGTTAATGGCTCAAGCCATTGATTATTCGGGTATTCAGTTTAGAACATTAAACGCATCCAAAGGACCAGCAGTTCGAGCAACACGCGCTCAAGCAGATCGAGCGTTATACAAAGCCTATATACGTCATGCGTTAGAAAACACGCCCAACTTAACTTTGTTCCAGCAATCCGTTGATGATCTGATTGTCGATAATGATCAAGTTACAGGTGTTGTCACTCAAATGGGTCTGCGTTTTCATGCCAAAGCGGTAGTTTTAACTGTAGGTACTTTCCTTGGTGGTAAGATCCACATCGGTATGGAAAGTTCTTCAGGTGGCCGAGCTGGGGATCCACCATCGATCGCTTTAGCGGATCGTTTACGTGAGTTGCCTTTCCGAGTTGATCGTCTTAAAACAGGTACACCACCTCGTATTGATGCACGTAGTGTCGATTTTTCTGATTTGGAAGTGCAGCACGGTGACAATCCTGCACCTGTATTTTCATTCATGGGTAAACGTGAACACCACCCACGTCAGATTCCGTGTTTTATTACTCATACCAACGAAAAAACTCACGACGTTATTCGCAATAACCTAGATCGTAGTCCTATGTATGCTGGGGTTATTGAAGGTATTGGCCCTCGTTACTGCCCTTCGATAGAAGACAAGGTGATGCGTTTTGCTGATAAAAATAGTCATCAGATCTTTATTGAGCCAGAAGGACTGAATACACACGAGCTTTACCCGAACGGTATTTCCACCAGCTTGCCATTCGATGTGCAGGTGCAAATCGTTCGTTCAATGAAAGGTTTCGAGAACGCGCATATTGTTCGTCCAGGTTATGCGATCGAATACGATTTCTTTGATCCACGTGATTTGAAACAGACTTATGAAACCAAATTTATTAATGGCTTGTTCTTTGCTGGCCAAATTAACGGCACGACAGGCTATGAAGAAGCGGCAGCACAAGGTCTAATGGCTGGTCTTAACGCAAGTTTACATAGTCAAGGCAAGGAAGGTTGGAACCCTCGCCGCGATCAAGCTTACATGGGCGTATTGATTGATGACTTATCAACCATGGGCACCAAAGAACCGTACCGCATGTTTACCTCACGCGCGGAATACCGCTTGTTGCTACGTGAAGACAACGCTGATCTGCGTTTGACTGCTCAAGCACGTGAGTTAGGTTTGATTGATGATGCTCGTTGGGCTCGCTTCAATGAAAAAATCGACAACATGGAAACGGAACGTCAACGTTTAAAAGATATTTGGATGAACCCAAAATCAGCAGATGTCGATGCGCTCAATGGGCTGCTGAAAACCCCAATGGCACGCGAAGCAAGTGGGGAGGATCTTCTACGTCGCCCTGAGATCACTTATGCACAGCTAACTGCATTGGACGCTTTTGCTCCGCCTCTAGAAGATCAACAAGCGGCTGAACAGGTTGAGATCCAAGTTAAGTACGAAGGTTACATTAAGCGTCAGCAGGATGAGGTTGAAAAATCACTGCGTCATGAGAACACTAAATTACCCCTCGATCTCGATTATTCACAGGTGAAAGGTTTGTCGAATGAGGTTGTGGCTAAGTTAGGTGAAGCGAAACCTGAATCAATCGGTATTGCTGCGCGTATTTCTGGTATTACCCCAGCGGCGATTTCGATTCTTCTTGTTCATCTCAAGAAACACGGCATGCTAAAAAAGGGTAAGGAAGAATAATGTCTCAGCTACGTACACAACTTGATGCGCTGATTGCTCAAACAGATTTAGACGTCTCGGCACACCAACGTGAACAGTTGGTGGGCTATGTTGAAATGCTCAATAAATGGAATAAGGCGTATAACTTAACTTCCGTTCGTGATCCGCAAGATATGCTGGTTAAACACATTATGGATAGCATCATTGTTAGTACTCACTTACAAGGAGAGCGTTTCATTGATGTCGGTACTGGGCCTGGATTACCAGGTATTCCTCTAGCGATCATGAATCCGACCAAACAGTTTTGTTTACTCGACAGTTTAGGAAAGCGAATTCGATTCATTAAGCAAGTTCTACATGAACTAAAGATTGATAATGTGAATCCGATTCAAAGTCGAGTCGAAGAGTATCAACCTGAAGATAAGTTTGATGGTGTACTAAGCCGAGCCTTCGCGTCCATCACGGATATGGTTGAGTGGTGCCACCACTTACCGAAAGCGGATACAGGACACTTTTTAGCTTTGAAAGGCCAACTACCACAGGATGAGATTGACCAATTACCTGAGTGGTGTTCTGTGACCGATATCAAAGCTTTGAATGTTCCTCAATTGGAAGGCGAGCGTCATCTAGTAATCTTATCGCGCAAGGGATAATAGCGAGGTTCATTGTGGGAAAAATCGTAGCAATTGCCAATCAGAAAGGCGGGGTTGGTAAAACAACAACATGTATCAACTTAGCCGCGTCAATGGCCGCGACTAAGCGTAAAGTTTTGGTGATTGATCTCGATCCACAAGGGAACGCGACCATGGCCAGCGGTGTTGACAAATACCAAGTCGACGCCAGTGCCTACGAACTGTTGGTCGAGGATGTACCATTCGAAGAGGTGGTGTGCCGTAAGACTTCGGGTCACTATGATTTGATTGCCGCTAATGGCGATGTGACGGCGGCTGAAATCAAGCTAATGGAAGTCTTTGCGCGCGAAGTTCGTTTAAAGCATGCTTTAGCGTCTGTTCGTGATAGCTATGACTTTATCTTTATCGACTGTCCTCCTTCTTTAAACCTTCTTACTATCAACGCGATGGCTGCGGCCGATTCGGTTTTAGTCCCTATGCAGTGTGAGTATTTCGCACTAGAAGGTTTGACAGCACTCATGGATACCATCAGCAAGCTTGCTGCTGTTGTAAACGAGAATTTAAAAATCGAAGGCTTACTCCGTACGATGTATGATCCTCGAAACAGATTGTCTAACGAAGTATCCGACCAACTTAAAAAGCACTTTGGCAACAAGGTGTACCGCACTGTTATTCCGCGTAATGTACGCTTAGCTGAAGCGCCTAGTCATGGTAAGCCTGCAATGTACTATGACAAATATTCGTCAGGTGCTAAGGCGTATCTTGCTCTTGCCGGTGAAATGCTTCGCCGTGAAGAAGTCCCTGCATAACGACAACCAAAGGAATTTTGTCTCATGTCTAAACGTGGTTTGGGTAAAGGGCTTGACGCTCTGCTCTCTACCAGCTCATTGGCGCGTGAAAAGCAGCAAAATGCTCAGCATAGCCAAGAGCTTTCTTCGGACGGCCAATTGACCGACCTAAATATCAATAGTTTGAAGCCAGGTGTTTATCAACCTCGTAAAGATATGGAAGCGGAAGCGCTTGAAGAACTTGCCGCTTCTATCGAGTCTCAAGGCATTATTCAGCCGATAGTTGTTCGCCAGGTAGAGAGCGATAAGTTTGAGATTATTGCAGGTGAACGTCGCTGGCGCGCTGCACGCAAAGCAGGTCTAAAGCAAGTCCCATGCGTAGTAAAAAATGTTGAAGATCGCGCGGCGATCGCGATGGCGTTGATCGAAAATATTCAACGTGAAGATCTTAACGTTATCGAAGAAGCGCAAGCGTTAGATCGTTTACAGGTTGAATTTAAGCTGACCCACCAGCAAGTGGCAGAAGTGATCGGTAAGTCGCGCACTACGGTGAGTAACCTATTACGTCTAAATCAGCTTGAAGATGACGTAAAAAGCCTAGTTGCCGATAAAAAAATTGAAATGGGGCATGCTCGTGCTCTACTGGCGCTACAAGGTGAACAACAGGTAGAAGTTGCTCAGGAAGTGGCGAAGAAGCAACTGACGGTACGTCAAACTGAGCAACTAGTGAAAAAATGTCTCCAGCCTGTTGTTGAAGATAAAAATGAGCCTCATGACGCAGAGATACAAGAATTGTCACAAAAATTGAGTGCAATGCTTGGGGGGAAAGTTGCTATTGTAAGAGGACCAAGTGGAAAGTCCAAAGTGACGATAAGTCTTGATGAGCCTCACAAATTAGAGCAACTGATTGCCAAGCTCGAGAGCTAAATGAGATAATTGATCTCAGTCAATTATGTAAAAAAACATTTTTTGTGTGAAAGTTGTCGGTTTGTATACAAAAATGTAACTTTTTGCGGGGTTTTAATTGCAATAAGGTGCACTAGCCGTATAATTTTTGCCAATTTCCATGCACAGAGTGATGTAGTGCGAAGTGGATACTATTAGAGGTACGAATACATGGTAGCTGCGTTAGCGAGACCAGGACGAGAGCTTGCAAAGCGATTGTTGTTGATCGAAACATGCGCGGTTACGTTAGTGGCAGCAGGAATGACAGTTGCTGTGAATACTGAATGGGGAGTTTCAGCGTTAATTGGAGGGAGCATTTTTGTTGTCGCCAATGCTGTATTTGCCTTGTGTGCATTTCTTTATGTAGGAGCGCGTGCCACAAAAATGGTCGCTGTGTCTTTCTACACGGGAGAAGCATTAAAGATCCTCATTACAATAGCACTCTTTTCTGCCGTTTACATGTATATGCAGGTGGAACTTGTTCCCCTCAAACTAACCTATTTGCTGGTATTAGGGATTAACATCTTTGCTCCAGCGCTATTCATTAACAACAAAAAAATAGGATGAGTTATGGCTGCGCCAGGTGAAGCGCTAACATCGTCCGGATACATTGCCCACCACTTATCGAACCTTTCTTTAGCTAAGTTAGGCTTGGTAGCGGATGAAGCAAGTTTCTGGAACGTACATATCGATAGCCTGTTTTTTTCTTGGTTTACTGGTTTAATTTTCTTAGGAATTTTTTACAAAGTAGCGAAGAGAACGACAGCGGGTGTACCAGGTAAGCTTCAGTGTGCTGTTGAAATGATCGTAGAATTTGTCGCGGAAAACGTCAAAGATACGTTCCATGGACGCAACCCATTGATTGCACCTTTAGCACTAACTATCTTTTGTTGGGTATTTTTGATGAACGTGATGGACTTAGTTCCTATCGACTTCTTACCTTACCCAGCAGAGCATTGGCTTGGTATTCCTTACCTTAAGGTTGTACCGTCAGCTGATGTGAACATCACCATGGCTATGGCTCTAGGCGTATTCGCTCTGATGATTTACTACAGCATCAAAGTGAAAGGTCTAGGTGGTTTCGCCAAAGAACTTGCTTTACATCCATTTAATCACTGGACAATGATTCCGTTTAACCTACTGATTGAAGTGGTGTCGCTACTAGCGAAGCCTCTATCACTTGGTATGCGTCTATTCGGTAACATGTTCGCAGGTGAGGTTGTATTCATTCTTTGTGCGGCAATGTTACCATGGTATTTACAATGGATGGGTTCACTACCGTGGGCGATTTTCCATATTCTGGTAATTCTGATTCAGGCCTTCGTGTTTATGATGCTAACGATTGTTTATATGTCGATGGCACACGAAGACGGCGATCACTAATTTTTTAAACTCTTATTAGTCAAAAGTTATATTTGGAGATAGTAATGGAAACTGTACTGAGCTTTTCAGCAATCGCAGTAGCAATCATCGTTGGTTTATGTGCAGTAGGTACTGCAATTGGCTTCGCAATCCTAGGTGGTAAATTCCTTGAGGGTGCTGCGCGTCAACCAGAAATGGCTCCTATGCTACAAGTTAAGATGTTCATCATCGCTGGTCTACTAGATGCGGTTCCAATGATCGGTATCGTAATCGCTCTACTATTTACTTTCGCAAACCCATTCGTTGGTCAACTAGCTGGTTAATCATTGCTTTTCGAAGGCAAACACTGGTTTGTCATTGATTAACACTAAGTCCAATTAAAGAGGGGTAGCTGTTGTGAATATGAACGCAACTCTGCTAGGTCAAGCAATCTCATTCGCGCTATTTGTGTGGTTCTGCATGAAGTATGTATGGCCGCCAATCATGCAAGCGATTGAAGAACGTCAGAAGAAAATTGCTGACGGTCTACACGCTGCTGAGCGTGCTGAGAAAGACTTAAACCTAGCGCAAGCTAATGCTTCTTCTCAAATGAAAGAAGCGAAGCGCACAGCAACTGAGGTCATCGAGCAAGCAAACAAGCGTAAAGCTCAAATTCTTGATGAAGCTCGCGAGGAAGCTCAGGCAGAACGCCAGAAAATCCTTGCGCAAGCAGAAGCTGAACTTGAAGCTGAACGCAACCGTGCGCGCGATGAACTGCGCAAACAAGTTGCAACTCTGGCTTTAGCTGGTGCTGAGAAAATCCTTGAGCGTTCAATCGATAAAGATGCGCACAAAGATCTTCTCGACAACATTACTGCAAAACTTTAAGTCTGGGGGCGCATATGTCTGATATGACTACTATCGCACGCCCCTATGCTAAAGCAGCATTCGACTTTGCTGTTGAAAAAGGCCAACTAGACCAATGGGGTCAAATGTTGTCTTTTGCAGCGGAAGTTGCCAATAACGAACAAATTCATGAGCTACTAACGAGCTCAACCTCTGCTGCAAAAGTAGCAGAAATATTTGTTGCGGTATGTGGCGAGCAAGTTGATGCGTTCGGTCAAAACCTAATTAAGGTGATGGCTGAGAATGGCCGATTACAGGCCCTTCCTGATGTGTGTGCTGAATTCCTGCTTCTTAAGCAAGAACATGAGAAAGAAATCAGTGTTGAAGTGACTTCAGCAACGGAACTTTCAGAACAGCAAAAAGCAGATATCAGCAGCAAACTTGAAACGCGTCTTGAACGCAAAGTCCAGCTGAATTGCAGCGTAGATGAGACCCTACTTGGTGGGGTTATTATTAGAGCCGGAGACTTAGTCATCGATAACTCAGCACGTGGCCGTCTAAGCCGCCTGAGCGATGCATTGCAGTCTTAATGGGGATTGGAGCATGCAACTTAATTCCACGGAAATTAGCGATCTAATCAAACAACGTATCGAATCTTTCGAAGTTGTTAGTGAAGCTCGCAATGAAGGTACTATCGTATCGGTAAGCGACGGTATCATTCGCATTCACGGCCTAGCGGACGTGATGCAAGGTGAAATGATTGAATTACCGGGTGGCCGTTATGCACTAGCACTTAACCTTGAGCGTGACTCGGTTGGTGCGGTTGTAATGGGCCCATATGCTGACCTTAAGGAAGGCATGAAAGTTACAGGTACTGGTCGTATTCTTGAAGTACCAGTTGGTCCTGAAATGCTTGGTCGTGTTGTTAACACGCTAGGTGAACCGATTGATGGTAAAGGTCCGATTGAAGCTAAACTGACTTCGCCTGTAGAAGTGATTGCACCAGGTGTAATCGACCGTAAATCGGTAGATCAACCTGTGCAAACTGGTTACAAATCTGTTGACTCAATGATCCCAATCGGTCGTGGTCAGCGTGAGCTTGTAATCGGTGACCGTCAGACTGGTAAAACAGCAATGGCGATCGATGCAATCATCAACCAGAAAGACTCTGGTATTTTCTCTATCTACGTAGCTATCGGTCAAAAAGCATCGACTATCGCTAACGTAGTTCGCAAACTAGAAGAGCACGGCGCGCTAGCAAACACTATCGTTGTTGTTGCATCTGCTTCTGAATCTGCAGCGCTACAATACCTAGCGCCATACGCAGGTTGTGCGATGGGTGAATACTTCCGTGATCGCGGTGAAGATGCACTGATTGTTTATGATGACCTATCTAAGCAAGCGGTAGCTTACCGTCAGATCTCTCTACTACTAAAACGCCCACCAGGCCGTGAAGCATTCCCAGGTGACGTTTTCTACTTACACTCTCGTCTTCTAGAGCGTGCTGCTCGTGTAAGCGAAGAGTATGTAGAAAAGTTCACTAACGGTGAAGTGAAAGGCAAAACGGGTTCTTTGACAGCATTGCCTATCATCGAAACTCAAGCTGGTGACGTTTCAGCATTCGTACCGACAAACGTAATCTCGATTACTGACGGTCAGATCTTCCTACAGACTGAGCTATTCAACGCGGGTGTTCGCCCAGCCGTTGACCCTGGTATCTCAGTATCTCGTGTTGGTGGTTCTGCACAGACGAAAATCATCAAGAAGCTATCAGGCGGTATCCGTACTGCACTAGCTCAGTACCGTGAACTAGCGGCATTCGCACAGTTCTCGTCTGATCTTGATGAAGCGACAAAGAAACAGCTAGACCACGGTCAAAAAGTTACAGAACTAATGAAGCAGAAGCAGTACGCTCCAATGTCTGTATTTGACCAAGCTCTAGTAATCTTTGCGGCAGAGCGCGGCTACTTAGCAGATGTTGAACTAAGCAAACTGCTAGATTTTGAAGCGGCTCTACTATCGTACGCTCGCGGTCAATACGCTGAATTTGCAGCTGAGATCGACAAGACGGGTGCATACAACGATGAAGTTGAAGCACAGCTTAAAAAGCTGGCTGATGACTTTGTAGCAACCCAAACTTGGTAATAGGTCGGTGGCAGTAATGCCACCAACTAATGGAGAGTAACGATGGCCGGCGCAAAAGAGATACGTAATAAAATCGGTAGTGTTAAAAGCACTCAGAAGATTACGAAAGCAATGGAAATGGTAGCAGCTTCAAAAATGCGTCGTTCTCAAGATGCAATGGAAGCTTCTCGTCCATACGCTGAAACAATACGTAAAGTGATCGGTCACGTAGCAAACGCAAGCCTAGAGTATCGTCATCCTTACCTAGAGGAGCGTGAAGCTAAACGTGTTGGTTACATCATCGTTTCGACAGACCGTGGCCTATGTGGTGGCTTGAACATTAACGTGTTCAAAAAAGCTGTCACAGACATGCAAAGCTGGAAAGAGAAAGGTGCTGAAGTTGAACTTGCATTGATTGGTTCAAAAGCAACTGGCTTCTTTAATAACAGCGGTGCAAAAGTAGCGGCACAGGTTTCTGGTTTAGGCGATAGCCCAAGCCTTGAAGACCTAATCGGTTCTGTAAGCGTAATGCTGAAGAAATACGATGAAGGTGAATTGGACCGTCTATATGTTGTGAGCAACAAGTTTGTGAACACCATGGTTCAACAACCAACGATCGATCAATTACTACCTTTGCCTAAATCGGACAGTGAAGAGATGCAGCGTACCCACCAGTGGGACTACA
The DNA here is from genome assembly GCF_056726085.1 of Vibrio sp. 2433-A1. Classification (NCBI taxonomy): domain Bacteria; kingdom Pseudomonadati; phylum Pseudomonadota; class Gammaproteobacteria; order Vibrionales; family Vibrionaceae; genus Vibrio; species Vibrio sp. 2433-A1. The sequence continues at coordinate 13,041 of NZ_JBRESC010000017.1, read as the reverse complement.
TCTACGAGCCAGAACCAAAAGCACTACTAGACACGCTTCTAGTGCGCTATGTGGAATCTCAAGTATACCAAGGTGTGGTTGAGAACCTTGCTTGTGAGCAAGCGGCTCGAATGATTGCAATGAAAGCTGCAACTGACAATGCGAGCAACCTGATTGATGACTTGGAGCTTGTGTATAACAAGGCGCGTCAAGCGGCGATTACACAAGAACTATCAGAAATCGTTTCAGGTGCAGCAGCGGTTTAAGCTTAGGTAAAACTAAATAGTTAGAGGATTAACGATGGCTACAGGTAAGATCGTACAGATCATCGGTGCAGTAGTCGACGTAGAGTTCCCACAGAGCGATGTACCAAGTGTATACGACGCTCTAAACGTAACGGACTCAAAAGAGCGTCTAGTTCTTGAGGTTCAGCAACAGCTAGGCGGTGGCGTAGTTCGTTGTATCGTAATGGGTAGCTCTGATGGTTTACGTCGTGGAGTTGAAGTAGTAAATACAGGCGCTCCAATTTCAGTACCAGTAGGTACTAAGACCCTTGGTCGTATCATGAACGTACTTGGTGATGCGATTGATGAGTGTGGTGAAATCGGTGCGGAAGAGACTTACTCTATCCACCGTGAAGCACCAAGCTACGAAGAGCAATCAAACGAGATCGCACTTCTAGAAACGGGCGTTAAAGTAATCGACCTAGTTTGTCCATTCGCTAAGGGTGGTAAAATCGGTCTATTCGGTGGTGCAGGTGTAGGTAAGACCGTTAACATGATGGAACTTATCAACAACATCGCACTACAACACTCTGGTCTATCAGTATTCGCAGGTGTTGGTGAGCGTACTCGTGAAGGTAACGATTTCTACTTTGAGATGCAGGAAGCGGGCGTTGTAAACGTTGAGAATCCTGAAGAGTCTAAAGTAGCGATGGTTTACGGTCAGATGAACGAGCCACCAGGTAACCGTCTACGTGTTGCACTGACTGGTCTAACAATGGCAGAGCGTTTCCGTGATGAAGGTCGTGACGTTCTACTGTTCGTAGATAACATCTACCGTTACACGCTTGCAGGTACAGAAGTATCAGCACTTCTAGGTCGTATGCCTTCTGCGGTAGGTTACCAGCCAACTCTTGCAGAAGAGATGGGTGTACTTCAGGAGCGTATCACGTCAACAAAATCTGGTTCTATCACGTCAGTACAGGCGGTATATGTACCAGCGGATGACTTGACTGACCCGTCTCCAGCAACAACGTTCGCGCACTTGGATGCAACGGTTGTACTTAACCGTAACATCGCTGCAATGGGTCTATACCCAGCAATTGACCCACTAGATTCAACATCTCGTATGCTTGACCCTCTAGTTGTAGGTCAAGAGCACTACGATATTGCACGTGGCGTTCAGCAGACTCTTCAGCGCTATAAAGAGCTGAAAGATATCATTGCTATTCTAGGTATGGACGAGCTATCTGAAGACGATAAGCAAGTTGTATCTCGTGCACGTAAGATTGAACGTTTCCTAACTCAGCCTTACCACGTAGCAGAAGTATTTACTGGCGACCCAGGTGTTTACGTAGCGCTTAAAGAGACTCTACGTGGCTTCAAAGGTCTACTGGCTGGTGATTACGATGACATTCCAGAGCAAGCTTTCATGTACTGTGGTGCAATTGAAGACGCTATCGAGAATGCGAAGAAGCTATAAGGCTAACTAGGAGGCGATATGGCAGCAATAACCTTTCACTTAGACGTAGTTAGCGCAGAGAAGAAAATCTTTTCTGGCCTAGTTGAAACGTTTCAGGTGACCGGTAGCGAAGGTGAGCTTGGTATTTACCACGGCCACACTCCGCTGCTAACCGCTATCACGCCTGGTATGGTGCGACTTGTTAAGCAGCACGGCCACGAGGAATTTATTTATGTTTCTGGTGGTATGGTAGAAGTTCAGCCGGGTACAGCGACTGTACTGGCTGATACTGCTATCCGTGGTGATGAACTGGACGCAGCTAAGGCTGAAGAAGCTAAACGTCGTGCTCAAGAAGCAATTCAGAATCAGCATGGCGATATGGACTTCGCTCAAGCGGCTAGTGAACTGGCTAAAGCCATTGCTCAGCTACGAGTTATCGAGCTGACACAGCGACGTCGATAATCGACAAGTTGTTATAAAAATAAAGGCGGTCATATGACCGCCTTTTTGCTTATTTTTTACTAGAAATTTAACCCATTCGATTAACTAATCCTCGATTAGTGTCTAGAATACCTCTCAGCTTTAATACAACGTCTATATAGGTAACCTAATGAAATTTAGCGCGGTCATTCTCGCGGCGGGTAAAGGTACTCGCATGTATTCTAATATGCCAAAGGTACTGCATACTTTAGCCGGCAAACCGATGGCAAAGCATGTTATCGATACTTGTAATGGCTTAGGTGCGCAGAATATTCATCTGGTCTACGGTCACGGCGGTGATCAAATGCAAGCTAAGCTTGCTGAAGAGAGCGTAAATTGGGTACTTCAGGCTGAGCAGTTGGGTACGGGTCACGCAGTGGATCAAGCATCGCCTCAATTTGAAGATGATGAAAAGATCTTAGTACTTTACGGTGATGTTCCGTTGATCTCTGAGGAGACGATTGAGAACTTGCTAGATGCTCAGCCTAATGGTGGTATCGCGCTATTAACAGTTGTACTAGATAACCCAATGGGATACGGCCGTATTGTACGTCGTAATGGCCCTGTGGTTGCGATCGTAGAACAAAAAGATGCGACAGATGAGCAAAAGCTTATCAAAGAGATCAATACTGGTGTGATGGTTGCTACTGGCGGTGATCTGAAACGTTGGCTTGCCGGGCTAAACAACGAAAATGCCCAAGGTGAATATTATTTAACTGACGTAATAGCCGCCGCTCACGACGAGGGTCGCGCAGTAGAAGCGGTTCACCCGGTAAACCCTATTGAAGTGGAAGGGGTGAATGACCGAGCTCAGCTTGCTCGTCTAGAGCGTGCGTTCCAGTCTATGCAAGCGCAGAAGTTGCTTGAGCAAGGTGTGATGCTACGTGATCCGGCACGTTTTGATCTGCGTGGCGAACTGCAATGTGGTATGGATTGTGAAATCGATGCTAACGTGATCATTGAAGGTAAAGTATCACTTGGTGATAACGTGGTTATTGGTGCAGGCTGTGTGCTAAAAGACTGTGAAATCGATGACAATACTGTGGTTCGTCCATACAGTGTGATTGAGGGTGCGACCGTTGGTGAAGAGTGTACCGTTGGTCCATTCACTCGTCTTCGTCCAGGAGCTGAGATGCGCAATGACTCTCACGTAGGCAACTTTGTTGAAGTGAAGAATGCACGTATCGGTGAAGGTTCAAAGGCTAACCACCTAACCTATCTTGGTGATGCAGAAATCGGTCAGCGCACTAACATCGGTGCAGGCGTGATCACTTGTAACTACGATGGTGCGAATAAGTTTAAGACCACTATTGGTAACGATGTGTTTGTTGGCTCTGACTGTCAACTGGTGGCTCCGGTAACGGTAGCCGATGGCGCAACCGTTGGTGCGGGTACCACATTGACTAAAGATGTCGCGGAAGGTGAGTTAGTAATTACTCGCGCGAAAGAGCGTAAAATTACTGGTTGGCAGCGACCTGTTAAACAAAAGTAATCGCTTAGAATAGTAAAAAGGCCCTAGCATCGAACATGCTAGGGCCTTTTATATTTATTGTTTACTCATCACTGACCACACGTGAGTTATCAGGTGTACTGAAGTGCTTTGATAGCTCTTTGTTGGAAAGAATGTAGCCAGCCCATAGTCCTGCCATACAGATGATGATGGCAAAACCAGTTACTACTTGAGCTTGACTAGCCATCGCTGCCACAAGCGCACTTGATAGGCTGCTGACACTGATTTGCAGGCTGTTTTGTAAGCCTGCTGCGGTCGCAGGGCTCTGCTTAGCACTTGCAAGTGCACGGTTAACGACAATCGGATACAGAGCGCCGTTAGCCACAGCAATCAAACAGAATGGCGCTAAGATTGGCCAAATAGAACTCAATTGCCACTGAGAAGCGATAAAGATCAGCAGAGAGGCTACACTAAATAGGCCAATCAGCTGACGAAGTACCTTCTCATCCCCAAACTTTTTCACGCCGACTTTACCTAGGTAGCCACCCACCATAAATGCAATAGTTTGCGGAATAAAGCTTAGGCCTATATCTTTTGCAGCATAGCCTAACTGAGCCATGATTTCCGGCATACCAGTTAAGTAAGCAAAGAAAGCAGCAGATGCTGTAGCAAACATCAACACGTTACCAAGGTAAGTCTTGGAGCCAATCAGAGCTTTAATATCATTAGAGACTGATGTTGGTTTCGTTGTGGTTGACTCACTTTTCTGCGCCATAGTTACCGCAAACAGCAATACACCCATGATCGTCAGTGCAACAAAGATACTATGCCAACCAAAATTGTCGGCAAGCAGTACGCCTAGCTGAGGGGCAAGGGCTGGTGATAGAGCCACTAATGGCATGATAGTGGCGAAAATTTGCTGGCTTTGATTAGCGTGGCGTTTGATGACCATTGCTTGCCATATCACCGCTGGGGCACATACGCCGATCGCTTGAACAAAACGGAGTGTGAGTAGTTGCCATACTTGATCGCTAAATGCTAGCCCGAACGAGGCAAGAGTGAAAAGGGTTAAACCAGCGGCAAGTGTGTTTCGATGGCCAAATTTGTCTGATGCCAGCCCCCACAGGAGTTGGCCAATCGCCATGCCAACCAAAAACACGGTCAGTGAAAGGGCGATGTACTCGGGACCTGTAACAAAGTCGACTTCCATTGCTTTAAATGCTGGTAAGTACATGTCAGTGGCAATAAAGCCCAGCATAGAGAGCGCAGCAAGGTAAACGAGTTGTAGTTTAGAAATTGTCATGATTTTTCCAATCAAATAATTTAATCATTAATTAATCAGTATCAGTTTGTTTTGACCCTGATTTATTTACCTTGCCATTCTATTTTTCGATTCTTAGAATTAGAAACGCTAAAATTATTAGTTATTAATCAAATTTTTTGATGGATAGAAAATGTTTTCAAAATCTTCGCTAGAGATGTTGGATACTGTTGCTCGACTAGGTAGTTTTACTGCAGCAGCTGACGTATTACATAAGGTCCCTTCTGCTATCAGCTATGGAGTGAGGCAGGTTGAGCAAGAACTTGATGTGGTTTTATTTCGCCGTTTGCCACGTAAGGTAGAGCTCACTCCTGCTGGGGAGCTGTTTATTGCTGAAGCGCGAATGCTATTGCGACAAATGGAAGATTTGAAGTCACAAACTCGCCGCGCCGCGCATGGTTGGCAGTCGACTCTAAAGCTGACCCTAGATAATGTGGTTAAACTCGACAAGCTTAAACCTATGGTTGAGAGTTTTTACCAACAGTTTGAGTTTGCAGAGCTGCAGATCAATATGGAGGTGTTTAACGGTTCTTGGGAAGCGATTGCCCAAGAACGTGCGGACATCGTGATTGGTGCAACTTCTGCTATTCCTATTGGTGGTGACTTTGAAGTGAGAGATATGGGTGTACTGGATTGGGCCTTTGTTATGTCACCTGCTCACCCATGTGTTCGTCAGCAGCATTTAAATGAGGCGTATGTTAGTCAGTTTCCGGCTATTTGTTTAGATGACACTTCAAGTGTGTTGCCCAAGCGCCATACAGGACACTACGCCAAACAGCGAAGGTTACTACTACCCAATTGGTACAGTGCAATCGAGTGTTTAAAAAATGGCATTGGTGTCGGTTACATGCCTCGGCATATCGCTCAGCCGCTAATTACTGAAGGTGTATTGGTTGAGAAGGTATTGCCAGAAGAGAAGCCTCTTAGTCAGTGCTGTTTGGTGTGGCGTAAAGATGACAGCCACAAAATGATTGAGTGGATGGTCGACTACTTAGGCTCCAGCGACCAATTGTATCAAGATTGGATTCAAGCGCGACAGCCTTAGCTTCTGGAGTGAGGCCATAATAAATCACCGAGTGCCGGTGTTATTGAGCTAGAAGATAAGCTTTCTAGCAACCAATAAAAAAATGCCCGCTTTGCTGCGGGCATTTTATTCTGATGTTCAACTTATGGGCGTTCGAAAACTGTCGCGATCCCCTGACCTAAGCCAATACACATAGTCGCTAGACCATACTTGGCATCTTTGTCTTCCATAAGGTTGATTAGCGTTGTTGAAATGCGTGAACCCGAGCAACCCAGTGGGTGACCGAGTGCAATAGCACCACCGTTAAGGTTGACCTTTTCATCCATCACATCGAGCAGGCCAAGATCTTTCGCACAAGGAAGAGATTGCGCGGCAAACGCTTCGTTGAGCTCAATTACATCCATATCTTCAATCGATAGGCCGGCACGCTTGAGGGCTTTCTGCGTAGCAGGGACAGGGCCATAACCCATGATGGATGGATCGCAGCCAGCGATCGCCATGCCTTTAATACGAGCTCGGATCTTCAAACCGAGTTCGTTGGCTTTCTCTTCACTCATGATCAGCATTGCGGAAGCACCATCAGACAGCGCTGATGATGTACCTGCTGTTACCGTGCCATTTGCAGGATCAAACACTGGACGAAGTTGAGATAAGCCTTCCACTGAAGTTTCAGGGCGGATCACTTCATCGTAATCAAGAGTAAATAGCGTACCGTCTGCAGCATGAGCTTCAATCGGTAGGATTTCGTTCTTAAAACGGCCTTCTACGGTCGCCGCGTGTGCACGAGCATGAGAGCGTGCGGCAAACTCATCTTGCTGCTCGCGGCTGATACCATGCAACTTACCGAGCATCTCTGCGGTTAAGCCCATCATACCTGCGGCTTTAGCGACAGTTTTTGACATGCCTGGGTGGAAATCGACACCATGATTCATGGGTACGTGACCCATATGCTCGACACCACCAATTAAGCAAATCTCAGCATCGCCAGTCATGATGGCACGAGTGCCGTCATGCAGGGCTTGCATTGATGAGCCACACAGGCGATTTACCGTCACGGCACCAATCTCAATTGGCAGTCCAGCGAGAAGAGCTGCGTTACGCGCCACGTTGAAGCCTTGCTCTAGCGTCTGTTGAACACAGCCCCAATAGATATCTTCGATTTCGCTTGGGTTTACTTGCGGGTTGCGAGCAAGGATACCTTTCATCAAATGTGCTGATAGGTCTTCAGCACGAGTATGACGGAAAGCGCCCCCTTTAGAGCGACCCATTGGAGTACGTAGACAATCGACTACGACAACATTTCTTGTTTGATTAGTCATTTTTGGAATCCCTCTTTAGATAGAACCTTGCTGTTGTGTGCCGTAGAAGCTTTCGCCTTTAGCCGCCATATCAATTAGCATTTGTGGAGCTTGGTACATCGCACCTAAATCAGCATATTTCTTCGTTATCTCAACAAAGTTATCAATACCGATGCTATCTAGATAGCGGAACACACCACCACGGAAAGGAGGGAAGCCGAGACCATAAACTAGCGCCATGTCCGCCTCTTGAGGAGAAGCAATGATCTCTTCTTGCAGACACAACACGACTTCATTGATCATTGGTACCATCATACGCTCAATAATGGTCTGGTCATCAAACGCTTGTCTCTCATTACATACGCTGGCTAGTACAGGTAGGATGTTGTCATCGAAGCTTTTCTTTGGCTTACCGCGTTTGTCGACGCTGTAGCTGTAGAAACCGCTACCATTTTTCTGACCATATTTGTTGGCTTCAAACAGTGCATCAATCGCGTCTTTCTCTTGTTTACCCATTCGCTCTGGGAAACCTTGTGCCATGACAGCTTGCGCGTGGTTAGCAGTATCAATACCGACCACATCAAGTAAGTAGGCAGGGCCCATTGGCCAACCAAACTGACGCTCCATCACTTTATCGATTTTGGTGAAGTCTGCACCATCGTTGAGCAGTTTGCTGAAACCGCCAAAGTATGGGAACAGTACACGGTTAACAAAGAAGCCAGGGCAGTCATTAACAACGATAGGGGACTTGCCCATTTTAGCGGCATAAGCAACGACGCGGTTGATGGTTTCATCAGAAGTGTGCTCACCACGGATAATCTCAACCAATGGCATGCGGTGTACTGGGTTGAAGAAGTGCATACCACAGAAATTTTCTGGGCGTTTTAGTGACTTCGCCAGTAAATTAATTGGAATTGTCGAGGTGTTTGATGTGATAACGGTATCTTCACTAACGTGAGATTCTACTTCGCTAAGTACCGCAGCTTTCACTTTTGGATTTTCGACCACCGCTTCGACAATGACATCTGATTGTTCAATTCCTGCGTAGTGAAGACTTGGTGTAATCGATGCAAGAATACCAGCCATCTTAAAACCGTCGATACGACCGCGAGATAGACGTTTATTTAACAGCTTTGACGCTTCAGTCATACCGAGATCAAGTGATGGTTGCGCGATATCTTTCATTAGCACAGGTACACCTTTCAGTGCGGATTGGTAAGCGATGCCGCCACCCATAATACCTGCACCAAGCACAGCTGCACGCTGAGTATCTTTACTTGCTGATTTCGCAGCTTTTTTTGCAATGCCTTTGATGTATTGGTCGTTTAGGAATAGGCCAACCAGTGATTTTGCTTCTTCAGATTTCGCCAGTTTGACGAAGTGCTTACGCTCAATATCGAGTGCTTCATTACGAGCAAAGCGCGCACCTTCTTCAATGGTAATAACCGCTGTCATCGGGGCAGGGTAATGAGGCCCCGCTTTTTGTGCCACAAGACCTTTTGCCATGGTGAAGCTCATCATCGACTCAAGTTTGCTCAATGATAGGGCTGAGGTTTTCTGCTTACGACGACCTTTCCAATCCAGTTTTTCGTTGATCGCTTGGTTAAGAGTCTGGATTGCTGACTCTTTTAATACTGCGGTGTCGACAATCGCGTCGAGTAAACCAATCTTGAGCGCTTCATCTGCTCGGCAAGCTTTACCTTGAGTGATGATTTCCATAGCGCTATCAGCACCAATAACACGAGGTAGACGAACACAACCGCCAAAGCCGGGCATAATGCCGAGTTTTGTTTCAGGTAGACCAATGCTGGTGGTTTTATCACCAATGCGCATATCAGTAGCAAGTACACACTCACAACCACCACCCAATGTATGGCCTTTTAGCACTGAAATAGTGGGTACGGGTAAGTCTTCTAATTTATTGAAGATGCTATTAGCAAATCTTAGCCATTCATCGAGCTCTGATTCTTGCTTAGCAAAAAGGCCAAGGAACTCGGTAATATCTGCACCTACAATGAAGGCATCTTTATCTGAGGTTAACAGTAGCCCTTTTAGTGATGAGTGGGTGCTAAGTGCGTCGAGAGCTTTATCAAGAGACTCTAGCGTCGCTAAGTCGAGCTTATTGACTGATTGAGGAGCGCAGAAGCTGAGCTCAGCAATGCCATCTTGTAATTCCTTTACCTGTAGGGTTTCGGCTTGGTAAATCATTGTCTATCTCCGTGACATACAATCTTTGATTGTGTGTATAGCGGCGAGCTGTGTGTTTCTCAACGTGGAGAGGCTCGCGTCTATCTAGGAAAGTGGTATTATTTTTGTTCTGGTTTGACCAGTGATTTTAGTGTGAACTTGCTGGAGGTTAAATTCAATACATTTTTTAAACAACTGTTTAACATTGTGCACTTGAACAGATCTTAGGCGACGCAGAAATCACTCTCATGCTAAACTGCAAGCATTGCGAGAAATGAAATAACACCATGAATGACCAGCCCTATTTGGTTCCAGCTTTACCAACTCAGTTTGAAGAAGAGATAAAGAAAAGCCTTTTTATCACCTACCTTGCTCGTACTCCTTCAATCGAGGCGGCAAAAGCGCTTGTTGAAGAAATTAAAACCAAACATTCGGATGCAAGGCATAACTGCTGGGGTTTTGTTGCTGGTCGACCTGAAGACTCTATGAAGTGGGGATTCAGTGATGACGGTGAGCCTTCTGGCACTGCGGGAAAGCCTATTTTGGCACAGCTCTCTGGCTCAGGGGTCGGTGAGATTACTGCGGTGGTAACCCGTTACTCCGGTGGAATTAAGCTTGGAACGGGTGGTTTGGTTAAAGCATATGGTGGTGGCGTACAACAAGCATTAAAGACGCTTCAAACTATTGAGAAAAAAATAACCACAAATCTACTACTGGAGTTAGACTATGGGTTTATGCCTATTGTTCAGTCCCTATGCCCACAATTTGGTGCTGTAGAAGTCAGTGCTGAATATAGCGAACTGGTAAAAATGGTGGTTGAAATCGAATTACGTCAAGTGAGTGACTTTTCTCAGACAATCATCAATAAAAGTGGCGCCAAGGTACATATTACCGCTTTGGATTAAAGATAAAGATAATCAGGAAGTCGGAAGCTACGCTTCACACATCATCTATTCATGCAGTTTCGTTCTATTATTCGCATCGTAGGGCTACTACTAGCCTTATTCAGTATCTCTATGCTCGCTCCTGCATTGGTGGCGTTGATCTATAGAGATGGTGCTGGTGTACCCTTTGTTACGACTTTCTTCGTACTACTTTTCTGTGGTGTCGTTTGCTGGTTTCCCAACCGTCGACACAAGCATGAGTTAAAAGCGCGTGATGGATTTTTGATTGTAGTGCTATTTTGGACCGTGCTGGGTAGTGCTGGCTCTTTGCCATTTCTCATTGCGGACAACCCTAATGTTTCTGTAACTGATGCGTTCTTTGAATCTTTCTCTGCATTAACCACTACGGGCGCGACAGTGATTGTCGGCCTAGATGATCTTCCTAAGGCGATTTTATTCTATCGTCAGTTTCTGCAGTGGTTCGGTGGTATGGGTATCATCGTTCTCGCGGTGGCTATTTTACCTGTACTTGGTATCGGTGGTATGCAGCTCTATCGTGCTGAAATTCCGGGACCAGTTAAAGATTCCAAGATGACACCAAGGATTGCCGAAACGGCAAAAGCGCTGTGGTATATCTATTTAAGTTTGACGATAGCTTGTGCGGTTGCCTTTTGGTTAGCCGGCATGTCGCCATTTGATGCGATAGGGCACAGTTTTTCTACTATCGCGATTGGTGGTTTTTCAACTCATGATGCCAGTATTGGCTATTTTGATAGTTACGCTATTAATATGATTACCGTGGTGTTCTTGCTGATATCTGCATGTAACTACTCACTTCACTTTGCCGCCTTTGCATCTGGTGGTGTTCATCCTAAATATTATTGGAAAGATCCCGAATTTCGCGCATTCGTCTTTATTCAAGTGTTGCTGTTTGTGGTGTGTTTCCTAATCCTTCTTAATCATCACTCATATGACACGGTTTATGAGGCTTTCGACCAGGCGCTATTCCAAACTGTATCAATATCAACAACGGCGGGCTTTACGACCACTGGTTTTGCTGAGTGGCCTTTGTTTTTGCCTGTGTTATTGCTTTTCTCATCGTTTATCGGTGGTTGTGCAGGTTCAACAGGTGGTGGCATGAAGGTGATTCGTATCTTGCTACTGACATTACAAGGTGTGCGTGAGTTGAAGCGCTTAGTCCACCCGAGAGCGGTTTACACCATTAAAGTTGGCGGCAGCGCCCTGTCACAACGTGTGGTCGATGCGGTATGGGGTTTTTTCTCTGCTTACGCGTTAGTGTTTGTAGTTTGTATGTTAGGGCTTATCGCTACGGGGATGGATGAGCTAAGCGCCTTTTCAGCGGTAGCAGCAACGTTAAATAATTTAGGACCAGGATTAGGTGAAGTTGCTCTGCACTTTGGTGACGTTAACGATAAAGCCAAATGGGTGCTGATTGTTTCGATGCTGTTTGGTCGACTAGAAATATTTACCTTATTAATATTACTTACGCCGACGTTTTGGCGTAGCTAAGGAGATTACGTGGCGAAAGCGCTATTTTTATACTCTAGCCGTGAAGGTCAGACCAAAAAAATCCTACATTATATAGAAGAGCAACTTACTGAGTTGGAATGTGAAGTCGTGGATCTGCACACAGCGACTGACATTGACTTCTCCCATTACGAGAAGGTTCTTATCGGTGCATCGATACGTTATGGTCACCTAAATAAAAAGCTTTACCAGTTTATTGCCAAGAACCAGTCTCATCTAGAAGGTAATAAAGTGGCGTTCTTTTGCGTTAATCTTACCGCGCGTAAAGAAGAACAGGGTAAAGATACCCCTGAAGGCAGTGCTTATATAAAGACGTTCCTTAACAAATCTCCGTGGCACCCCCAATTAATCGGGGTATTTGCTGGTGCTCTCTATTACCCGCGTTATAACTGGTTTGATAGAACGATGATTAAATTTATTATGTCGATGACTGGCGGGGAAACGGATACGTCCAAAGAGGTGGAGTATACCAATTGGGAAAAAGTGGCTCTTTTTGCTGATAAGTTTAAAGAACTGTAGAAATAACGTGCTCTTTTGAATGCTTTTGATGCAAATTTGTCCGAACGATAAAAAAGTAAGAAAAAACGTGAAAAAGGGCTTGCCAATGTGATCGCAATCTCTATAATGCCACCTCGCTGACACGGGAACCCATCGAAGCTTAGGTTTCGAAGAGAATGAAAGCCCAGTTAGCGAGGTCAATTAGCTAAGCGGAAACGCTTGAAAATAAGTTTGAAAAAGTGGTTGACACTAAACTTCAACTCGCTAAAATGGCCGTCCGATTTGAGCAGGGCTCAAGTCGAAAAGCTCTTTAACAATGTAAACCTATCAATCTGTGTGGGCACTCGTTGATGATAATCCAATTAGAAGCTTAGGCTTCAAATTAGGTTTCAATGAAACGAAGTGACCAATACAAATAATGACTTTCTTTATAGAGAGATGTTATTTGGCACAGTCAATTCATTATCGTTCTGTTGGAACGATGATAGCTTTAAAATTACACAGTAGTTTTGAAGTCAGTATTCATTAAGCCTTACCCTATTAATTTAGGGAATCAAAACTTTTAAATTGAAGAGTTTGATCATGGCTCAGATTGAACGCTGGCGGCAGGCCTAACACATGCAAGTCGAGCGGAAACGACTTAACTGAACCTTCGGGGAACGTTAAGGGCGTCGAGCGGCGGACGGGTG
>NZ_JBRESC010000016.1:0-103599 GCF_056726085.1 Vibrio sp. 2433-A1 | reverse complement strand
TTTTTATTTTCTAACCTTAAACCACCTTCTTTAGAAGGTGGTGATCGTTCCTTTGGGCTATGCCCGAAGAACGCTCATGTTCAAGATGTCCTCGGTTGTAACCAGCAAATGAAGGAAATAAAGAACATGAGCAAATATGAATCCGCCTCACACGTATATTATAGGTGTCAGTACCACATAGTCTGGACGCCAAAATACCGCCTGAAAATCTTGAAAGGCAATTTGGGTAAGGAGCTTTACCGAAGTATCTATATCTACAGTAATATGAAGAACTGTAAGGTTGTAGAGCTGAATGTTCAAGTAGACCACGTGCATCTGGTCGTGAGATTGCCACCTAGCTTGAGTGTTTCGACATATATGGGTTTTGTAAAAGGACGAACCGCAATTCGCTTGTTCAACAAATTTCCGTATTTAAGAAAGAAGAAATTATGGGGTAACAAATTTTGGCAAAGAGGCTACTTCGTTGATTCAGTAGGGATGAATGAGGAAATTATACGTAGGTATGTCCGGCACCAAGATCGTGTTGGAAAGGAAGAAGAAGAGCGTCAGATGCGTTTGGGGTTAGAAAACTAACAGTGAGCCCCCTTTTAGGGGGCCTTTCAAAGCCACCTGCTATGCAGGTGGATTTTTACTATCTAAAATGTTTGACATGAACTATGTCAAAAAAAGGTCGCTAAATACATATATCAGAGATGATTACAATAGGCTCGCGGCACCGAGTTTAACTGTGCCATTGTTTTCCTTATGAAAATATTAAGACGACATGGCGAGTCGTTAAAACGCTACCTATTAAAAGCTGGTGGTGCGCAATCGAAAGTCGATAGTTTACATACTAAGTTACCACCAGCTCCGTTTATAGCCTCGCCATCTTCCGTAAGTATAATGTTGTCATACGAGAGGCGAGGCTTTTTTATATGAGGCAAGCCCTCTGAGAGAATAACCATGACACCAGAAGAAAAGCGCGAGTACAACAAAATAAAGAAGCGCGAAAGTAGAAAGCGATTTAAACAATATATGGCTGAGATTAAACAAAATGGACTCATTAGAGAACTGGAGCTAATCAAAGAATTTTCAAATGAGAATAAAGTAAACACTGTGGCCGTGGCTGGTGCTTACAAATATCTAAAAGAAAGCGAAATGATTAATAAAGCCGAGTTGGAAGCTATTTTAAAAGATGCCGATTTAGTGTCGGACGAGCAGTTAATGGAGTTTCTGAAATGATTAAAGTAAGTGTATCAGACTCACCGTCTAACCCGCCAACTCATGAAAAGCTAGTTTTTATAGATGAAACCAGTGCGTTAAAGAAAGATATGTTGCAGGTCATTGGGCGGTTTTGTGAGAGAGGTAATTCAGTTTATCTAGTCGACACTTCGGAAGGAAATAAGTACAGAGTGTTATCAGAATGCGGATTTCAGCTATACATAAAGGAAAGTACCTCAGGGAATTACCATATTGCTGATATCCAAGATGTAATTAATGAGACGCTTTCCGAAAATATGCTTAACACGGCAGAAGAAAACGAAATACATAACAGTAACGCGCTTTATCTAAGCGGTACACAAATCGGTGTGCGTGATGGCGATAGTTACCAGTTATATGCTGATATTGACGAACAACTGCCAGACGATATCGAGCTAGATTTTGATGACCGAGGCCGCGTTATTGCACAACCTAAGCACATGGTTCCACTCGTAAAAGCCGTTCATTTATCACTCGACAGATTAAGCACATTTAATGAAAGTCTAGAAGATAGCGAGCCAGTGCGGTTTGATGCGCTAGGGAGCGTTAAAGAGCTTGAGCGCACTATTGAATTGGAACTTAGAAACGGAAGTATTGAGGCTGCTAAAAAAGCGATTTCAAAACTGAAAGGCTTAGTTGATGAATATAACAACGCAGTACCACCAGCGGAGGGCGTTGATTTGATAGTGCTGAAAATAAAAGACTATGAGAAATCAATTAATGAGAAAAACAAGACAAAGGGTCCGGTTGTGGAGTCGGCTGAAAAAACAGCAAGCAATATATTGGAAATGAATTCAGAAATCCATAAACAGCCGGATTTATTATCTGCAACGTTGAGGTTATTAAATGAAAAATGATTACAGCGTGGGTAGTTCTGTTTATTCAAATGGATATAGCGTTGAAAAGAATATAGTTAAAAAAATTAATCATGAGCTAGAGCAGAAGACTCAGTCAAAGCGTAATGCGGAAGAAAGTAAGGATTAGACATGAGTGATAGAACAACTAGAGAGGCTTTGTTGCTATTAAAGCGTGATTTAGAGAGCGCCATTAAAACAATAGGTGAGGCACTTTCATATGACCTAGAGAGTATTAATTCAGAGAGCAAGGTTGAAGTTATTAACCAGTTTCGAAACGAATTCAATAAAAGCCAAAGCTTATTCAGGCAGGGGTTTTGATATGAGGGTTTTAACAAATTGCAGGACATTGGAAATGTGGCTGGTGGATGTGGGTGAAGTTGGTTTGTACCATAATTTAGATAGCTTAAAAGCTCTCAATATAATGCCGCCAGATGCTAATGAACTCGATACATTTACCATCTACGAGCAAACCGAGTTCACAATGAAACGAGATATTAAACCGCTGGGGCTAAACTAGAATGAATGAACAAGTTGATAGCCTTGGTGTCGAAAGATATGTTGTTCTAATGGGGCAGCTCTTTAGTGATATTGAAATAAGTAGAAATGGCAACAATCAGAGAGTGCCATTAACCTATGTGAAGCCCTCGCGTTCCAGAGCTTCACCAAAAATGAATCTACATCTAGTCGATTTGAAGCATAACCCTTTATTTAATGATGAGGGCTTGCAAAAACTACCACATGAGCAGATTCCTTATAAATTTACGTTTGAGCTTGGTATATATGCAGATTGCGAAGAAGAAATGTTGCAGATTATCGAGCAGGTGCTTCCCCATTTTCAGTCGACTTTCAATTGCAAAATACAAGAATTTCACGCAAATAATATAAGAATTGATAGAGATATACCTATAACAATTCAATCTGTATCAATGGATGAAGACGTAGAGTGTGACACCACGCAAAGGCGTAGGATTGAATGGGTAATTACATTTGAACTTAATACTTGGTTATACCCACCTATTAATGGTTTGCATAAAATAATTTACCGTGATTTTCAGTCTAATATGAATGAGACCCCATCCGTCTATGGTGAGGTAATATGATTAAACAATCACTAGATACTTACTACACAACTAAGTTTCTCAATCTACTTAGAAAAGACTTCAATAAGTGGAAAGCTTACGAGCTAGGCATTATTGATGGTAAAGGTAATTTGTTGAGAAAGCCTAAGAAACATGAAAGTCAACATTACACTAGATTTGATTCGTTAGTGCGAGGGATTAAATTCAAGTTAGAAAAGGTTGGCGGTAAACACGCAGGTAAGGCGCTTGCTGTTAGTTCATTATTTTCCGAGGCAAATATTGCAGGAGACTATGGCTATGATAGCGAGAAGATAGCGAGCGGTAATAGTTCTGGGAATATGGTTACAAAGCCTGCCACTAAGAAAAGAAAAAGATTTAAGGATTTTGAAAATGAATCTAGAAGAGTTAAAAGCAAGTCTTGTTAAAAGCAAGGAAGTAAAAATAGGTGATAAAACTATCACTGTGACCAATATCAATACGCGAACGAGCCGAGCAAATTCATAGTGCAGTCGTGCAAAGCACTAACATAGTGAATAGTAACAACACGACTACTAATAACTTTCCACAAGGGTTCGCCTTTGTAGACGATGCGCCGTTCGTGAACTACGGACAACAACCCGCGAGATAATATGAACCAGTTTATAAAATACATTATGTCCACTGATTTGGATAATAAGAAATACATTATTGAAAATGCGCGTGAAATCAAACAGGCCTTTGGCTTCACGTGGGAAGAGTTAATAGGGGTCTATAAATGGCACTCCGAATAATCAGCCGGTCAGAACCAGACTGGAAAAAAGCAGTACGCGGTAAGCCCACAGTGGTTGTTAAAGATGATTTGTATCAAGACGACAACAAAATACGGTCATACCAATATCCACTTACTATACAAAATGCAGAAGACCGCCATACTAGTTATCTTGTGTTCTACGCCGTAGAAACTGGCGATTTACTTAATAAAGATATCGACAGTAGGTCTATATCATCTGTTCAAGGTGTTTATAAAGAAAAAACAAAAGCAGTTATTCAGCTATATATGCCCAATATGGTCGAGAATATTAGTCACAACTATCAAACCGACGAAGGTGGTTTTTTAAAGGATTTTATAGCAAACTCCCCGGGTTTAGCAAGTGAACCGGGTATGTCAGAAGCAACTGAAATGACTGGTGCATTATTGAAAACAATAGCCGATAAAATTACCGTTAAAGCTGCTGAGATTACAGGTCAATATAACGCTCAGATAAAGGGCAGTGTTCTGGGTGGTAGAAGTGCTCAGATGTACAAGAACAGCGCCCCTAGACAGCAAACATTTAGTTTTCAGCTTAGACCTAGAAATATTAGCGAATTAAGAGAAGTCGGAAATATTTTAAAGACGTTTTTGGTATACAGCAGCGCCACACAGAAAGGGCATGTTGACCTAGATTTGGGTTTTAGTGGAACACAGACTAAAGGGTTGGGTTTTACTTCTCTTAAAGTGCCGCCCTTGTGGTTCGTAGAAGAGCGTATCAACAGGGCTGGCGATAATAAAGGTATTAGATATACGCCTAAATTCGCGATGGGTCCTGCCGCAATTAGCAATATCAGAATCAATAAATCACCTGACCAAACATACGATACATTTCACAATACAGCAGGCGACCCTGTTGCTATCGACTTAGAAATTACCATGACTGAACTTAGACCAGTCCATTCAGCATATTGGGAGGCACTTTGTTCTAGCATGGGTACGGATAAGGATGAAGGGGAGTTTTTCTTTGGTTCGTATGCAGAATAGCCTTCCACTATCAAGTGTAGGAAATAAAAGGTTTGTAGCAGAGCTGTAGCAGAGAAGGAGAGGCTATGCCACCAAATATAACAACAGAAAACGCTAGAGAGTATCAACTCAAAAGTGCGGCCAGTCGTAGTCGAAATGCCGAACGACGTAATGCGATACGCGAGACACTAAAGCAAATTGATATCAATGATGTTCTAAGAAATAACAATTTATCGATTGATAACCTAACAACTCAACAACGGCAAGAGATGGCTATACAACTCTATCCTGAGTTGTTGAAAGCTGAATTCTTAGAGAATCTAAAGCATAAGCATAAGGTCGAGCAGATGCTAATCAGGAATGAATTAGAAGATAAGGAAGATGATGAGTTCTATACGCTCGATGAGCTAACAGAGCCAAATTTTCTAAAACAGATAAGTGTGCAGGGCCTATCGGAAGCATACGAGGCAGGTCGAGATGTCATTAATGACGATGAACTGAAATCACTAATAGAATTATGGAATAAGTACAATGAATAAAAAGCTCATAGCTCGAATTAAACGCGATAAAAAGCGCGATGATGTTTTCATTGGTAGCACCTACGATTTAATGAAAAAAGAGGGTACTGCCGAAGAATCCGCCAGTAGACAAAAGAAAGAGAAAGCCGCAAGTAGTGGCTTTAGCTCTGGATTTTGTTGAATAAGAAGCCGACTCCTGTTAGTCGGCTTTTTTGTGTCTCATCTTTGTGCTGGTCGGGTTTTCGTTGAGGATTGGTGCAAGTCCTGATATGGCGTGAGGAGCTAGATGATGTGGCAATATTCGACTCTTTTTTGGCACTACTAAAACCCTTCAGGAAGTGTGGCGGAAAGTGTTTAGGAGCTATTAATGTCCTAGTAAAATTATGACTCACGTTTATTGTCACGGAATTTGTCATGAGAGAGTTTTTTTACACCCGTGTTTCAACGGCGGAGCAAACAACGGATAACCAAGCACTAGCTTTTGAGAGGATGGGTTATAAAGTTGAAAGTCATAGATTGATTAGCGAAACGATTAGCGGAAAAACTAAAGCTCTAGAGCGAACAGAATTTAAAAAGCTGATAGAAGACAAGCTAGAGCCGTCAGATAAGTTAGTTGTCTTGAAGCTAGACCGCTTGGGTCGTGACAATATAGATATCCAACAAACTGTAGATTACATCTTGAGTAAAGGCATTCAGTTAGTTTGTCATGATTTGCCAGTCGCTGACTTATCAAAGCCTGAGGGTAAGATGATGTTGCAGCTTATGGCTACATTTGCTGAGTTTGAGAGAAACAAGATTATAGAGCGCACAAAGCATGGAATTGAGCGAGCAAAAGCACAGGGCATTACATTAGGCAGACCCAAGGGCTCTAAAAACCACGTTTTAGTTCAAGAGCTTAAGAAGCAAGGTAAAGGTCAAACTGAAATATCTAGGTGTTTAGGGATTAGTCGAAGAACAGTTATTAGAAATTGGAATTAGAATGAAACATAAGTTAGATGGCGAATTAAAAACCGCATTGTTCAAGCATATTACAGAGAGTGATATCAATTGGACTGAGTTAATGAGTAAGAAGACAGTCACAACCTCTAGTTTACTAGGGGTGGGGGCAAGTGATTTTCTATCAGAATTCAAAGAGCACATAATGACAGATAAAAACTGTCTTGCTTTGATTGCTGACTTAGAAATGAAAGTGGAATTACAGAAGATGCAAAATTCTAAATCTATGATGTAAAAGAAAAAGCCGCTTAATGCGGCTTTTCTCGTTTATAGTTGCTGAGCAATAATCTCACTCCCTCTAATAGAGATTAGTCCGCGAGTGCCGTTTTTGAACTCGATAGCGATATCGGGTTCATTTACTAGCTCGATACCACATGTCCAAATTCTTACATTTGCTACACTGTCACGGATTATCTGTCGAACAGTGGTTCTAGCTTCGCTGTTTTCAAGTTTAATAGCTTTCTCGCCTAGAGCTTTGAATTGTTCATTCAACTCAATATCGATTCCACCTTTAGCTGCTTTGTCTGAAAGTTCGGCTTTACGCGCTCTCAACTGAGTTAGACTATCTAAGAAATCATCTGGTAATTCACTGGTCTCCAACGCAAGCTGTAGACTAGCCATCTTTTTGATTTTCTTATCAATTGTGTCAATCTCGATTTCATAAGATTGAGTATCACCAGTTTTCAACGTATCTAAGTTACGTTCCATCATGAACATCAAAACAGCTTCTTCTACTTTCTCTATTCGCTTAGAGCTATGGCACTGTCCACTTTCTTTAGTAGCTGTGCAATGCATTCGTCTAACGATTCGTTCACCAGATTTAGTTTTAAAAATCTGATTCTGAGTAGCTATAGCAGAGCCGCAATATCCACATGTACAGAAGCCTTTACCTAGACCAGTGATTAGATTAACGAACTTCTCGGAGCCTTTAGTGTTCTTACGTTTGTTCAGTCGATATTGAACAGCATCAAAGTCCTTTCTAGATACAACAGCAGGGTAGTAGTCATCTAACATAACTGAGCCATTAGAGTTAACGACTCGACGTCCAAATAAAGCTGGGTTCTTGAGTACACTAACTACAGAAGTCATTCCCCAGTTTTCAGACTTGCCGAATGGTTTATGTCCTTCTGAGTTAATCATTCGTGCGATGGTTTTCGCACCAGTACCATTTAAGCTGAGTTCTACAATTCTTCTAACCGTGTCAGCTTTCTCATTGAGTTTGTATTCCCAGCCTTGAGATGCATTGAATCTATCGAACCAAGCAGGAACAGCACCGCCTAGACTTCTAATCTTATGCTTTTGAAACTGACTGATATTGTGCTGGATAGCGGCTTTGCTTCGCTGTGCTTTAGTCTCGGATTCTTCATTTGCTCTGATAGCAATCAACAAGCTATAGACTAGCTTCATTGGGTCATTATCAATTGTCTTTTCATTGTATACAGCGCCATCGGATGCAGTGACGACAGTTATTCCGTAGTCAATGATTTGAGAGAGTAAGGCTTGTGCTTGACGTGGTTTTTGGCGAGATAGTCGGTCTAGACGCTCGATGATAAGAGTGGAATCTGGTTCGACATCACCAGATTCAACAGCAGCTAGAAATAGACCTAATGCACCTTTAGATAAGTGCTTTGCGTGATATGCGGATAAGCCATCATCTACTAAAGTGCTGTCTAATTCGAGACCATGCTTTTTTGCATAATCTTCGGCATATTTTAGTTGTCGAGCAGTGGAAGAACCTGCTCCTTGTTCTTTCTTACTGAATCGAATGTAAGAATACACTTTACCCATAACGCTCTCACTACAACAAAATGAAGAGCTAGACTAACAGGTAAAGTGTATACATTGAACTACTTCAAATAACGCTCTTCTAGGTGCTTTCGGAAGTGTAGTGGATTCAGTGCTTCACCAGTCGCTTGTGTCATTAGTTCGTCTGTAGTGAACAAGCTAGCTTTCTTCCAGATGTTTGTATCAAGCCAGTCAAAGATAGGTGTTAAATCACCCGATTGGATAATCTCATCTACGTTCATTAACTTCTTGATAGTAGCCATTTGTTGAGCTGCGTACATAGCTCCTAATGTATAGCTCGGAAAGTAACCAAAGCTCCCATCACACCAGTGTATATCTTGCATACAGCCGTTTTTATAATTGTGTGATTGGTTACGTTGAGCATCTGTCCAGTGAATGTCTTGCATACAGCCGTTCTTAAAATTACCTTGGGTTGATAGACCTAGGTATTGCTGCATTTTGCTATCCCATAGTTCAGGGACGTCGGTGTGCTTAATGTTGCCATTGATAAGATCGCGCTCGATCTCATAACGTAAAATAACGTGAGCAGGGTAGGTGAGCTCATCCGCATCGACTCGGATAAAGTCTTTCTTCACTCGGGTGTAAAGCTTCTGGAAATTCTCTTTAGTGAACAGTGCTTTGTCATGTTGAGTAAAGTGCTTTCCAGCGAGCTGAGCAAGATGCTCAATGAAGGCGCCACTTCGACCGACCTGCATTTCAAAAAACAGTGACTGCGATTCGTGAATGCCCATTGAGCGTGCTTCACCTGAAGGCAATCCAGCTAGTGCTGTAGGTAGACCTTGTTCGTAACGAGCATGACCGGTCTCGTGGACAATGCCCATTAACGATTGAACAAACTCATTCTCATCATAACGAGTTGTGATCCGAACATCACTCGGGACACCACCACAAAATGGGTGTACGCTTTCATCCAATCGTCCGTGCGCGAAGTCAAATTGCAATAGCTTCATCACTTCTAAGCCGAGCGCTTTCTGTTTGCTGGTTTCAAACGCACCTTGTGGCTCAATGAAGTGCTCACTTGATTGCTTTTCGATGACTTGATCAATCAGATCCGGTAGCCAAGTTTTTACATCATTAAACAGTCGGTCAAGGGACTTAGAGTTCGTGCCAGGCTCATAAATGTCGAGCATGGCGTCATAAGGGGTTAGGTTATTCGCCTCAGCTCTTATTTGCGCTTCTTCTTGAGATAGCTTGACCACTTCAGCCCAATTCTTTTCGAAACCTTGCCAGTCGTTATCACCGCGTTGGCTGCGCCATGCATGCTCACATTTTGAACCCGCTAATGATTTCGCTTGCACCAAAGACTCCGGCAGCAAGTTTGCCTGCTGCCATTGACGCTTGAGTTCACGCAAGGTCGCACTGTCTTGAGTATTGAGCGTCTCTTGCTCAGCCTGCTCAAACCAATCTGCTAGTTGCGGCTGAGTATGAAGAGAGTGGATATGAACTGATAATTCGGCAACGGCGCTGCTTCGAGCCTCATTACCGCCAGAGGGCATCACTGCGGCTTGGTCCCAACCGACAATAGCGGCTAAGTGATTGAAGTGAGATATTTTCTGAGAGTGGGCTACTAATTTGTTGAATGCGCTCATAAATCGCCTTCCGTGACTGGATAAAAAACAAAGTCTACCAACCTAAAGCAGGTAGACCAAGTGATTACCGCTTGTTTTATCCATTGTTGGTGAATTGAAACTCTGTTTCTTGTATTGCAAATTTGACCGGACAACCGTAGCTTTCGTATTCAATCAGCAGTGCGTTAGCCACATCTTAGCTGATGTTAACTTGTATCCATTTACCAATGCGCATGACTTGGTATGAGAGTTGTACTATCACCATGCCTTGCTTCCCCCCCAAAGTGATATATTGTGAAATTGTGAGCTCAATCATTACTGGAACAATGATCACGTTTTATCCGAGATGTTTTATTGCTAAATTTGCGGAAGGCGGTTCAATATCGATATCAGTCCCATACAAGCCAATGTCATAGGAGTTGACGTGTTCAATAATTTTGAAGCTTTTCTATTAGCCATAACCATCCTTACGCTGACGCCGGGTTTAGACACCGCGCTGGTGGTGCGTAACTCTTCACGTGGAGGTTTTACTGATGGGGCCACAACCAGTTTGGGGATTTGTCTTGGCCTTTTTGTTCACGCCACGTTTTCAGCAGTGGGCATCTCTGCCATTTTAGCTCAGTCAGCTGAGCTGTTTAACCTTGTTAAGATGGTCGGTGCGGCATACCTGATTTGGTTAGGAATGACGACCCTAAGAAGTGTTTGGAAAGGGGAGGTCGGATTGTTGTCGACAGAGTGCGTGCACACACGAGTCGACGTTAAGCGTTCACTGAGAGAAGGCTTTCTTTCTAATGTGCTTAACCCTAAAACTGCGGTGTTTTATTTGGCCTTTTTACCTCAGTTTATTAATCCTGAAGGTTCGGCATTTGTGCAATCTTGCTTGATGGCTAGTATCCACTTTGTGATTGCGATGATCTGGCAGTGTGGACTGGCAGGATTACTAAACTCGGCAAAGAGTCTGTTGAAAAGTGCGACCTTTATGAAAAGAATGGAAGTGACAACTGGGGCCGTGTTAGTTGGCTTGGGGATAAAACTCATAGTGGAAGAATAAAAAAACAGCGACTGAGGTCGCTGTTTTTTTATTGGGTTAGTTTTGCAATTGTGGTTCTTTCAGGGCGTTAACGCTAGCAGCAAAGTACCGCTTAGTTTCGTCAATCACTACCTGACGAAGCGCGATGAGACCAATCAAGTTTGGAATCGCCATTAAACCGTTAACGATATCGGCAATAATCCAAATCATATCGAGGTGAAGAAATGCACCTGATGCGACTAAAGCAACAAAGATAAACTTGTATGGCAATACAGCTTTGGTACCGAACAGATACACAACGCAGCGTTCACCGTAGTAGTTCCAGCCTAGAATCGTCGTGAAGGCGAAGAAAATTAGACCAATAGAGACCAGCATTGGGCCAAATGTTTGTGCATTGAGACCAACAGCAAACGCATGGGTGGTCATCGCTGCGCCCGCAAAATCACTTTGCCACGCGCCTGTTAGGATCAACGCTAGACCTGTCATGGTACAGATGATGATGGTATCGAAAAACGTACCTGTCATTGAGATCAGGCCTTGCTTAACACATGAGTCTGTTTTTGCAGCCGCTGCAGCCATTGGCGCACTACCTAGGCCCGATTCATTAGAAAATACCCCGCGTGCAATACCAGACTGAATAGCCAACATAATACTTGCGCCTAAGAAACCACCTGTTGCCGCCGTTGAAGTAAACGCAGAAACAAGCACCAATTCTACCGCTTCAAGCAGCCTATCAGCATTCATGATGATCACGCTTAAGCAGGCAAGCACGTAGAACAGCGCCATCGTTGGGACGACCTTACCAGCGACATTAGCGATGGATCTAATACCGCCCAAGGTAACGAAGGCTACCAGAAGGGTTAATACGCTGGCTGAAATCTCGCGTGAGACACCAAAAGAGAGCTCGCTCGCATCTAAAATAGCGTTTACCTGAGGAAAGGTACCAATACCGAAGCAGGCAACGCCTAAAGCAAAGACTGCGAACATAACGGCGAGGGCCTTTGAACCGACACCATATTGTAGGTAGTACATTGGGCCACCGATCATCTGACCGTTGCTGTCTTGCTGGCGGTATTTTACTGCCAACAAGCATTCCGCGTATTTTGTCGCCATGCCGAATAAGGCGGCTAACCACATCCAAAACAGTGCGCCTGGGCCACCAAGCTTGATGGCGGTTGCGACACCAACGATATTACCAGTACCAATGGTGGCAGATAGAGCAGTACATAAGGCAGCAAAGCTTGAAACGTCGCCTTGCTTGCTAGAGTCATCTTTACTGAAGACCATTTTGAGGGCAGTAGGTAGGTGTCGAAACTGTAGTAGGCCTAAGCGAAAAGTGAAGTAGACACCAGTACCAACGAGCAAAATGAGCAGCGGTGGGCCCCAAACAAAATTGTCGATGGTTTTAAGTAAAGATTGTAGATTATCCATGATTTCCCCTTAAGTGATAATGCTTATTTAAGGAGAAGAGTGAAAGCGCAGAGATCGCGGATCTCTGGTATCGATGCACAGCAAACGCCATGCAGCAGAATAGGTCTTTCCACTCCTCTGTCCTTTTGCCTGAGAGTTTCACACTACCAATTAGGGTAGAGCTTGCTCCTTCGGCGACCGCTTTCTACAACAAAGTAGTACGGTTCTCTCCAGAGGTTCCTCCAACGACAGTCCTCACCACAACGTGGCACCTGAAAGATTTACTTCTTCGGTAGGTTATTCTTTCCAAATGTTAAAATTTGGTAAATAACCACTCTCCTGCAGTCTTCATCGGAACGATTATCCAACTAGTGGATAAAAGTTAGTCAACAGTTCTGAAAATGTGCTGACGTGTGAACTTTATCATTCTTTTGGTGTAATTCAACCAAAATTTTTATATCAAATAACAATACATCCGCGATTGAATTTCTATGTCTTAATGGATGTAAAGTGTCGTATTGACTCTATGTGTTATGGTGTCGATATGACTTCTTTTTGAGTTGGTTTTATTGTATGTATTTGTTTTATATTAAT
Organism: Vibrio sp. 2433-A1; assembly: GCF_056726085.1. Taxonomy (NCBI): domain Bacteria; kingdom Pseudomonadati; phylum Pseudomonadota; class Gammaproteobacteria; order Vibrionales; family Vibrionaceae; genus Vibrio; species Vibrio sp. 2433-A1. The sequence goes on along the minus strand of NZ_JBRESC010000016.1, from coordinate 90,749 downwards.
TTTATTTGTTGGCAAGGAAACTGCAATAGAAGGGTAAAACAAAATAAAGATCAAAGTGAGGTCGATATGATTGTTCAACCAACGAAAAAAAATTTCAGTATGTTACTCTCATTCTCTAACGTTGCTTTAGTGGTAACGGCACTGGCTATGATTGTGAGTGTGTTGATTTCTTACCCTTATGCAGATGCATTCTCTTTGCCTCAACAAATCGCAGCCCACATCAGCACGATAGTGATCGCCGCTTTCCTGAAAGTCAGCTACGTCCTTAGATGTCTTGCGCAGTATAATTTGGGCTTAGAGGTCAGATAGCAGATAAAAAAAATAGCGCCGTTATGGCGCTATGTTTTTACTTAAAAGTAGTTAGCATCAACGAGTTCGCTCGTTTTTACTGATGTCACTTCTTCACGAGCTTCTAGCCAAGCGACAACTTGCGCTTTTTGCTCTTCAGTCACATCGGCATAACGTTCAGTGCAGCATAGGAAACCTTCAAATAGTTCAAGGCCACCACCACCGAAACATAAGCCAAGAGCGTCTAAATAATCAATGAAGTCATCAACAAACGTATCGTAACGATCGAAGTCGTTGATCGTCGTTTCACAGCTTAGTTCGAAGCCAAGCATTGCAAACTCACCTAAGAACAGTTTTTTCTGAATACGACGTTTTTTGTTGTCTAATTGGTATGGTTTCATTCTAATATCTCACTGATAATTGTGAGTCCTTTATACCCCAAATTGCTGTCGTCACCAAATTAAATGCTAGCTAGCACCGGTAGTTGATGATTGTTTGTCCTGTTGGCGCGACTTTGAGCCAATGTGCTCTGTTCGCTCAACAAGAAACCTACGTAATTCTGACTATTTAGCGACAAAAATGGTATAAAGTAAGAAGTAGAAAGTCTGCCTAAGGAGAGGTTATGACAAGGTTATTGGCTATAGTATTTTTGATTGCGTTAGCTTATGTACTGATTCGCTATCGAACCAGCGAGAAGCTACAAAAATACGTTGTGATTACCATGGTATCTGGCTTTTTAATTTATACCGCGACATTAATGGTCACAGAACTCATCCGCTAACGACTTGGAGCAAAGAATTGAACGAACAAACTGATAGCCAAGAAAATGATGACGTTGTTGTCATTGAAGAGCGAGATAAACGCACTCAGATATATATCGTTATTGCTAGCGTTTTAGGCTTGGCATTAGGCGGTTTGATTGGCTCAGCGTTAACGTCAAAAAAATGGGAAGAGACCTATCACACGTTAGAGCAAAAGTATCAAACTTTGGCCGCTGACAAAAAACAGATGGCTGTTCGCGTGGAAGAAAAAGTCGCTAAGGTGGATGATGAAGTTGAGCAGAAACTGCAGCTTGCCATTGAAGAGCAGCAAGAAGCTCATCAGACTTCAATGAGCAAGCTTGAGCAGCAAGTAGAAGAACTAGAAAAAGTGAACCTGTCACTTGAACAGCAAGTCGCAACGCAGCGAGAGCAAATCGAATCTGTGAGATCTAAAAACAGTAAACTTAACCGCCAAACTGATATGCAGGCGACCATGTTTGAGCGCTCAAGAGAGTTGTTCCAGCAAGAGCTGAAAGTAAAGCAAGAGCTTGAAGCGCTAGAAAAAGAGCGTGACACTTTAGAGCCTAAACTGGCATCGCTTAAAAAAGCCTGTGATGTCTACCTAGAAGGAACATCTTGGGATGCTAAATCGGATGCATGTGATACACAAGATGAAGCGAACTCTCGTTTGAGCCAAATTGAGCAAATGATTCGAGTTCATCAGATGGATCTAAAACAGATGCAAGCATTGTCAGAAGAGCTTGGTTTGTAAGCGGTGATAGAATCAGAGTTTGATATAAAGCGCCTGTTGAGGCGCTTTTTTTATCAGCCATGAAAGGTTAAATGGAGCAATATGCTCATTTCATCCTCTCGAAAGTTGGATTTTGCGCTACTGTTTATATGAGCAGAGGGATTGTTAAGGCATAGGATGCAACTGGTTAAAGTCAATCAAGGCATGCAGGTCGTTGTATATATTGCGTATATAGGTGCAGTAGGCATTACTTCGCATGGACTCATTTCACAGCCTCATCCGTGGGTCTACGCATACTACTTGTTTCCTGCCTTTCTTCTAATGGCTTTGATCGTCACATCTGATTCTTTAAAGCATATCTTTGCTTTCTCTGCCACTGTGATGTTTATTTTTGGTGGCTTGGTCCAATCATTTCCGCTTGAGGCAATTAAAGAGTGTCTATTTCTACTGCCTTTCTGCTACATCGTGCTCTTCCCTGGTACGTTGTGGCCTATCGCAGTGTGTGCAGCCCTGATCAATGGTTACTTGTATCAGTTGTCCGTAGAAGATTTTGCTGCATTTATTGACACCTCTTTAGAGCTTACCGCCATTACGCTGTTTGCCACTCTGATGACTTACTACTACGTTAAGACCAAGCAACAGGCAGCGGAATTTAAGGCCAAAAGCCAGACTGACTATCTGACCAAATTGCCGAATATGAATGCTTACAAAGAGGATATCGAACAGGTTAATGAATCGAATGCAATCCACTTTGGATTGATTCATATTGGGTTGGTTGGCTTTAAGAACGTCAATGATAGGTTGGGCTATAGGTATGGTGATGAATTATTAGTGGCCTTTGCCCTGCATATACGCGACGTCATCGGGACCGATGGCACGATTTATCGTTTAGGAGGGGATGAGTTTCTCGTATTGGTTGAGAGCGATAATCTAACTGAAAAGTTAGAGGATTTGGTGTTTAGTCTCAATAAGAATCAAAGGTTCATGTACCGCGTTGACGATACTTCACATCGGCTTAGCTTTTGTATGGGTATAGCGCTTGCAGAAGATGCGTCTGGTAATAATGAAGTATGGGAAAAGAACGCCGATTTTGCCTTATTCAAGGCTCGCTCAGATCAGGAACATAATATTTGCTGGTTCAATGACGAGTTACTTGGTGAAACAATTCGTCAGCATCAAATAGAAACAGAAATTAAATCGGCACTCAAAAGTGAGCAATTTGTGCTGATGTTTCAGCCGAAAGTGTCCGTGGGTTCCGCTCAAGTCATGGGAGCGGAAGCGTTACTGCGTTGGAATCATCCGCAGTTAGGCATGGTTCCGCCCGTTGAGTTTATTCCAATAGCTGAAAAGACTACCCAAATTGTCCCTGTCGGACACTGGATCATTTACGAGGCTTGCCGCCAGGCGAAGATGTTCAATGATGCAGGAACGCCTGTGTGTATTGCAGTCAATGTGTCAACGGTTCAGTTTGCTCATGCGGATCTGTTTGATGTAGTGGTCAAAGCGTTAAAAGAGATCAAGTTGCCCTCACATTTACTACAGCTAGAAATTACGGAATCGACATTGATGAGCGATCATGAGCACATCACTGATATCTGTCGACAGCTGCGGGCGATTGGTGTCTCTATTGCGATTGATGATTTCGGTGTTGAGTACTCAAGTCTCAAATACCTTAAGCAATTACCGGTGGATATTATTAAGATCGATAAGTGCTTTGTAGATGAATGTGCAACCAGTCATTCGGATCGGATTCTGATTCGAACCATCATTCAAATGGGTCACAGTTTAGGCATCAAACTGGTGGCGGAAGGGGTCGAGGCTCAAGAGCAGTTAGATGTTCTCGCGGAGGAGCAGTGTGACCAGTATCAGGGGTACTTGTTTTCTCAGCCATTATCTCGTGATGAGTTTTTCTCGATGTTGAAACAGCAAGAGGTGAGTACACCCGTTGTTATTAGAAAGTGAGCCATTATCGCAAATAATAGCAGTAAAAAGCCGCATCATGCGGCTTTTTGGAGCAGGGTCTAGATTGATTGATGTGTTAGATAGTGATGCATAAATTCAGTCACTTTCACCATATCTTCAACCGCAATGAACTCCTCAGTCGTGTGGACCTTAGTCATTCCCGTTGAGATATTCACCGTTGTCAGGCCTTTAGCATTAAAGTTGTTTGCGTCACTGCCACCACCTGTTCCTTTGGTATAAGGGCTTGCGCCAATCGCTTCAAACGAATTCTTAACTGCTTGAATATGTGGGTGATTATCATCGATTACAAAGGCGTTGTAGGCACGAGTTGATTTTATCTCTACTTGTGCACCATGCTTGTCTGCTGCCGCTTGGAATGTTGTGATCATATGTTCAACTTGCGCCGTCAGTTTTTCATCGTTCAATGAACGCGCTTCAGCAACGACTTTTAATTCAGGCATAACGATGTTAGTTGCGCAGCCGCCTTCGACGATACCGATGTTCGCTGTGGTTTCTTCATCGATACGTAGCAAGTTCATTTGGCTGATTGCCTCAGCCGCGACTTGAATAGCGCTGATGCCTTCTTCTGGTGCAAGCCCCGCATGAGCAGGTTTGCCGATGTACTTAGCGATGATCTTTTGCTGACCAGGGGCTGCATTGACGATAGTACCAATTGGGCCGCCTGTATCTAGTACAATCGCTTTGTCAGACTGAATGAATGACATATCGAAGTGTTGAGAGCCAAACAGTCCACCTTCTTCGTGAACCGTAAATGCAATCTCAATCGTTTTATGGTCGGTGTTTTGTTCTTGGATAATACGTACTGCTTCCATGATCGCTGCAATACCGGACTTATCGTCACCACCAAGAATTGTATTGCCTTTTGAACGGATGATGCCGTCTTCGATGACTGGCTCAATACCTTTACCTGGAGTAACGGTATCCATATGACAGCTCAGTACGATGCTTTCATTCAATTTGCCTTCTAGACGAGCGTAGATGTTAAAGCCGTTAGAGATCTCTTGTGGTACAGGCAACTTGTGGACAGTGAAGCCAAGTTCCCCAAGCTGCTCAGAGAGTGTCTCAGCGATCAGTTTTTCATCACGTGATTCACTGTCGATTTGGATCAGTTGGCAAAAATGGTTGATTAAGCGTTCACGGTTTATTTGAGTCATTGTAATACCTTGTATGGGAACAGAGACATTACCTTATCGCTGTGGCATGAGACAAAGCCTGCGTTAAATCAATTAATCGGCCGCTCAATGTAAATTTTCAGTAAATTCTACTCAGGCGAAGTACTTAAGCGAGTCAGTGCCGTTTGCATAGCCTTCAAATACTGCCTAGTGCGTGACAATGAACATGTTCATAGAGAAGTACGATATATAAGAATGTAAATAAAATGTTACCCCTTGTTTTAATATAAATATTTGATTTTTATGTGCATGCTTTGTGTTTAACAATCTGTTTACACTTTTTTGGGACTGGTCAGGAGATTGTAAACTACGGGCAAAGGGTTCAATTATTAGCCGATGTGATCCAAGTTATTGAGAGAAACACGGAGTTAACCAATAACGAGGGATCAGAAATGAACGAAGCGTACAACCCACTAGGTACCGATGGCTTTGAATTTGTCGAATACACTGCGGCAGACCAAGAGGGCATTGAGAAGTTAAAAAACTTGTTTAACTCTCTAGGGTTTGCAGAAGTCGCGAAGCACCGTTCAAAGGAAGCGTGGTTATATCGCCAAGGTGATGTGAACTTTATTGTCAACGCACAGCCTCACAGCCAGGCGCATGGATTTGCTAAGGTACATGGCCCGTCTGTTTGTGGCATGGCTTTTCGTGTTGCGGATTCAGCTGTAGCAATGAAGCAAGCATTAGATAATGGCGGTAAAGAGTACGTGACGGAAATTGGCCCAATGGAGCTGAGCATTCCAGCGATTTACGGTATCGGTGAAAGCCTGCTTTATTTTGTCGATCGTTACCAAGACAGCAGCATTTATGAAATCGATTTCCGTTTCTATGATGATGCCAAAGAGCGTCTAGCGAAAATGGATGTGGGCCTGTATGAAATCGACCATCTGACTCACAACGTAAAACAAGGCAACATGGACGTGTGGTCTGGTTTCTATGAACGTATAGGTAACTTCCGTGAAATTCGTTACTTTGATATCGAAGGTAAGCTAACGGGTCTAGTCAGCCGAGCCATGACCGCGCCATGCGGAAAAATCCGTATCCCAATTAATGAATCTTCAGACGATAAGTCGCAAATCGAAGAGTTCATTCGCGAATACAATGGTGAAGGCATCCAACATATCGCCTTAACCACAAATAACATTTATCAAACAGTTCAGACTCTACGCGACCGCGGTATGGACTTCATGCCGACACCAGATACTTATTATGAAAAAGTGGATGACCGCGTACAAGGTCATGGCGAAGATGTGGCGAAATTGCGTGATCTGCGAATCCTGATTGATGGCGCGCCAATGAAAGATGGCATCTTACTGCAGATCTTCACACAAACCGTTATTGGCCCTGTGTTCTTCGAAATCATTCAGCGCAAAGGCAATGAAGGATTTGGTGAAGGTAATTTTAAAGCCTTATTTGAATCCATCGAAGAAGATCAAATCCGCCGAGGGGTACTCGATGATGCATAAATGGATTACATTCCCTCACCGGGAGGGAGTGTGCTCTAAGCAAGCACATGCGGACTTCCCGGAAGAAGCTATTTACGAGCGTGAGGCTGGGCGAAGTGGCTTTTTTGGCCCTGCTGCACACTTCCATCACCAACACGCACCGACGGGCTGGAGTGAGTGGGAAGGGGAGTTAAAACCTCGCGCGTTCGATTTCAATGATGTCGAAATGGCAACCCAGACTTCACCTTGGTTAGTGCCTCACTTACTGCACAATGCCAACTGTAAAGTCAGAGTGTGGAAGTTTGATAAAGAGATGAGCCACTTGGTACGTAATGCTGACGGAGACGAACTGCTGTTTATCCATCAGGGTAAAGCCGATCTGTTTTGTGATTATGGCCATTTAGAAGTGACCGAAGGGGATTATGTGATGATCCCTCGTTCGACAACATGGCGTATTGAACCCCATGAGCCAATGTTTGTTCTGATGATTGAAAACACCGATGCTGCGTACACTTTGCCTGACAAGGGAATGGTCGGCAATCATGCCATATTCGATCCAGCGGTATTAGATGTGCCAAAGATTGATGAGGCATTTAAGGCACAATACTTAGAGCAATCGACGCAGGTTCACATTAAGCGCCATGACGATGTGAGCGTCGTGACTTACCCGTTTAACCCATTGGATGCAATTGGCTGGCATGGCGACCTTGCTGTGGTGCGTGTCAACTGGCGTGATATCAGGCCGTTAATGTCTCATCGCTACCACTTACCTCCGTCAGCGCACACGACGTTTGTCGGTCAAGGTTTTGTGGTGTGCACCTTTGTGCCTCGACCAATTGAAAGCGATCCAGGTGCGTTAAAAGTACCTTTCTATCACAGTAATGATGATTACGACGAGGTGTTGTTCTATCACGCAGGTGACTTCTTCAGCCGCGACAATATCGAAGCGGGCATGGTCACATTCCATCCGGCGGGATTTGCTCACGGTCCTCATCCAAAGGCGTTCAAAGCGGGACAAGAATACAAGAAAAAGTTTACCGATGAAGTGGCCGTGATGATTGATACTCGTCATGCACTTGAGTTTAGTGATGAAGCAAAACAAGTAGAAAATCAGCAATATATCTACAGTTGGCAGGAAAAGTAACGCGAGGATAAAGTATGAAGTTAGCTAGCTTGAAAAGTGAAAGCCGCGATGGCTTGTTGGTCGTTGTCAGTAAAGATCTTGCTAAATGCGTTGCTGTTCCTGAAGTGGCTCAGACGATGCAATATGCATTGGATAACTGGGACAATGTTGAACCACAGTTAAGCGAAGTGTATGTGGCGCTTAATAACGGCGAATTGACCCAAGAGATGGCCTTTGATCAGACCTTGTGCGAATCGCCATTGCCACGCGCTTATCAATGGGCGGATGGTTCCGCTTACGTCAACCATGTTGAGTTGGTCAGAAAAGCGCGCGGTGCTGAGATGCCGCCAAGTTTTTGGACGGACCCTTTGATGTACCAAGGTGGCTCTGACGCCTTTATCGCCCCGAGAGATGATATCCCAGTTGTTAGTGAAGAGTGGGGGATTGATTTTGAAGGTGAGGTCGCAGTAGTCACAGGCGATGTTCCTATGGGAGTATCGGTTGAAGGGGCTGCCAAATTGATTCGATTACTGATGCTTGTCAATGACGTTTCATTGCGTGGTTTAATTCCTAATGAGTTAGGTAAAGGATTTGGTTTTTTCCAATCAAAACCCTCTTCAGTCTTCTCTCCAGTGGCAGTTACGCCGGATGAATTAGGTGCTGACTGGGACGGCGGGAAGGTGAATCTGCCACTGCTGAGCTTCTATAACAATCAACCTTTCGGCTGCCCGAATGCGGGCGTTGATATGACTTTTGAGTTTCCAGAGCTTATCGCGCATGCCGCCAAATCTCGACCGCTGTCTGCTGGAGCGATTATTGGCTCAGGCACGGTATCGAATAAGCAGGGCACCGAATATGGCACGGCAATCTCTGAAGGCGGTGTGGGCTACTCCTGCATTGCGGAAGTGCGCATGATTGAAACCATCCGTGATGGCTCGCCATCGACGTCATTTATGAAGTTCGGCGATCGAATCAAGATGGAGATGGTCGATAAAAATGGTGAGTCGATTTTCGGTTCAATCGATCAGCAGGTGGTGAAGTATGCATGATCGTATTCTTTATGGTTACTGGCGCTCATCGGCGGCTTATCGAGTACGTATTGCACTGAATTTGAAAGGGCTGGATTATGATCAGCGCTCTGTTCATTTGGTCAATAATGGTGGAGAGCAACACTCCACCGAATTTAAGCGTCTAAACCCCAATCAACTAGTGCCAGTCTTAATGGACAATGGCTTAGTACTTAACCAGTCATTGGCAATTATCGATTATCTCGACGAAACCTATCGCGACGCTCTGCTGATTCCAAAAAGTGGCGAGGCTCGCTACCTGATTAAAGCAATGGCGCAAGATATCGCGGTTGACGTTCACCCCTTAAACAACTTACGGGTTCTGCAATATTTGAGTCATGAACTGAATATTGATGAGGGAGAGAAAAGAGCCTGGTATAAGCACTGGATTGCCCGCGGTTTTGAAGCACTAGAGCAACGTATCTCAGTTACACGAGGTCAGTACTGCGTAGGCAACGAGATCTCGCTGGTGGATGTCTGCTTAGTCCCACAAATGTACAATGCGCAGCGTTTTGGAGTGGATTTGACGAACTATCCTAATTTAGTTGATGTGACAACGTCACTAGGAAAGGTGCGGGCATTTATTCAAGCAGCACCGGAACAACAACCTGATGCGGTGTAATTCACACATCCGATAAGAATAAGACCGGCATGAGGGGCTGTCATTGTGGCTAATGCTAGAAAGCAAAAAGGCCACTCAATGGCGGCCCTTATATCTTCTTGGAGAAGCGAACAACTTAGCATAAAGCGTTAGGATTACGCTCTCTTTGTTGTAGCTCGGCAATGTTAAACTGACGTACGTCTAATGTCGCTAAATCATTGCACTCTTGGCATGAGTGGTGGCACAAACCATCAACATACTCATGCTTGGCAAGCATACTTGGTTTTTTACACCAGTCACAGATGCCTTCGATCGTAAACATAATACTCTCCTCACCTTTATAATTTAGGTGTTATTTTCGCGGCAAATTATGGCATAGGGAACATAGGTTGGTTAAGCTTTTGTTATCTTTAATGGGAGGGGGATCGATTGCGCTGCCCAGTATTGCAAGGCTTGTCGTATTTATACCACTTACTGAGATGCATTCTGTAACTATTTATTAATAGTTTTAAGGATTAGTTTTAACGCTTGGTTTAAACGTTTCATTTCTGCATCACTGCCTTTCAAATCCGGATGGTAGATTTTAGACAATTGCTTGTAACGGGCTTTTACCTGCTTTTCATCGGGAATTGCGTTCGGACTATAACCAAATAACGCGCAGGCGAGGCTGAGTGGTTTGTCTTTAGAGTTAGAATCTGCACTATGTGCTTTAGGTGCTGTTGCCTGTAGTTTTTTGATATGGCGGTAGAGTGTCTCTAACTGGCGCTTTTGCTGCTTTACTAGTTCATTTTTTCGTTTTAGCTCTCGCTCTAGCTTAACCTGTTTTCGCTTAGCTTCATCGTCGAGTTCGGTTGATGAGAGTGAAAGACGCTGATTGCGGTGAAATAGCCAACCGATAATGAGTACGCTTGTGCCGAGCAGAGCAACAACTCCATATAACGTCATATTCTGCGCATCTTGGCTGTTGGCTACCGACTGCGCTTTCGGACTCACTTCAATATCAGTCGTATCAAAGGCCACTTCAAGCTGATCAATAGCCGCGACCTGTTTTGCTCGACGTGCATTGAATTGCGCTTCCAATACACGCGCGTAGTCTTCTTCTGCTTGCGGATCAGTACGCGAGGCTTGTTGGTACCATAACTCAGCGAGATCGAGAGCATTAGGACCCTGCTTAAGCTCTTCGTATAGTTTTCCAAGTGACTTAGCGGCATCTGAACTGCCGTTACTTGCCGCATGGCTTAGCCAGAAAATAGCGTTTTCAGTGTCTGCTTTGGTTCCATCACCCATCAAGTAGGCTTGTCCCAAGGCAGCGGCTGCATTACTGTCGCCATTTTTTGCCGCTTGTTGGTACCAATAGAACGCTTCTGATTGCGATTGTTCGACTTGCTCACCCGTCAAATACCGGTTGGCCAGTTCTAGCTGGGCTTGGACGTTTTGGTTTTGCGCACTTTGGATAAGCTCTTCGATTGATTGCGCTAGGCATGAAGAGGATAGAAATAATAAAAGTAGGGAGAGTGTACGCAAAAGTGACCTCGAAAACGGCTTAAACCAGCTTAACTATTGGTTAAGTATATCAATTAGTACGCAGAGATAGAGCAAGATGAGTGAAAATTGTGTAACCAAGGCTAAATTGGCTTGCGAAGAAGCCAATTATAATTCGCCGTACTGTTACGCTGTTATTTATTTAAGCGGTAGGATTTGGATATCTACTCGACGGTTACATGCACGACCTGTTGTGGTGTCGTTAGTGCATAGTGGGTAACGCTCACCATTACCACGAGCTACAGCGCGACCAGCCGCTACACCTTGAGACACTAGGTATGAACGTACAGATTCAGCACGGCGCTCAGATAGCACTTGGTTCGTTGTATCGCTACCTGTGCTGTCTGTGTGACCATCAATCACTAGGCTAGTATCTGGGTATTCAACTAGGATGCGTGCAACACCACGTAGAGTGTTGTGGATGCTTGGGTCAAGCGCGTAAGAGCTCGAATGGAAGCCGATGCCATTTTCTAGGCGAAGCAGTAGTTGGTTTTCACCAACGCGTTCTACTTGAACGCCTGAGTCTAGCAGCTCCTTACGAAGTGCTGCTTCTTGCTGGTCAAAGTAGTAACCTACGCCGCCACCAATAGCTGCGCCGCCTGCTGCACCAATTAATGCGTGCTTGCGACGTTCATTAGCGTCATCACCCGTAGCTAGGCCAACTGCAGCACCCGCTAGAGCGCCAAACAATGCGCCTTTCGTTGCTGAGTTAGTTTCTGATTCACCAGTGGTCGCGTTTTGGCGTTGAGTGGCTTGACAGCCAGTAAGTGCGATTGCGACAGCCAATGCGAGTGTTAATTTTTTCACGATTACGTCTCCGTGTATTATGCTAGCTTCCCGTAATACATACGGGTTTTCGATCGACAGAGAATAAACCTTATGATATTCGTTATGTCAAATCGAAAAAGCATAATTTGAAACAATATGACAATTGGCGGTATTTTTTGGTTCTATCTGAGCATCTTCGGCGCTTGTGCACCATTGATTGGGCGGCTGACTGAAACAGTGCGACCTTTCTTTAAACCGACTTCATAGTCATCAGTCAGGTTTTTCATCGCTTCTCTTAGCTGCTGCTTAAAGGTCTCACGATCAATGTTTTTGAACTCTTTATCGATGTAATCATCAATTTTCTTTGCTGAGTCTTCGTCAGGGCTGATGATAGGGAGCTTTTCAAGCGCGCCTTCAACCCAGCCAGACAGAAATGAGTTCACACGTCGGGTAACTTCAGCATTAGACGTGCCAGAGCCCGCAAAGCCGTTGCGGAACTTACCTGTTTGCTCGTTCATTTCGCGGTAAATGATATCGAACGCAAAGGCGGCAAAGATTGCTCGGTCTGCTTCACCGATAAACTCGACACGCTTTAACCCTTTGTGATTCAGCAGTACCGCTTCAACACCAAATTTAGTGTTAATACCTCGAATGATTCGGAGGATATTGGAACCGACGTTAGCAGGGAGTAGGTGCGTCGATTGAGTTTTGCCCATCTTGATAAACTCGATATCGTCTTTATCTAGGCCGTATTTCAGCATTAGACGATGAGCCATTTTAATCGCATTTGCTGCTTCGTTTACGTTGGCTGAGTTACCAAGCTCTAAACATTTTGCAATTTTTTTAAGGGCTTTCTGTTTATCCATTGACCGGAACAAATCTCATTAATTTTGCGAAGTCGGCCATTTTAACGTGTTATGAGCAAAAACGGAAATAATCCAATGGAAGAACAGTGGATGTCAGATGAGATCAAAGCAATGGTAGCGACAGGGTACAGTAACGAATACAAGCGGGTGGTATGTGCCGTTTTTCATAGCAAATAGGTTATAAACACCAACAACGCGCCACCACCCAAATGTGGTAGCGCAATCTAAAGGTGACGGACAAGCAACGAGTTAGATACCTAGCTCATCAAGTAAGTCGTTTGCATTGGCACCACTCGCCGATTCAGACTTTATCTCTTTATTCGATTTCATTTTTTGCTGAGCTTTTTCTAGAATAGTATCTGGGCACTCGTCTTCAGCCGACTCAAACTCTTCTAACTGAATAAACTCAGTTTTATCCATCGCAAGCTCTAAATAGAAAATGTTGCCTTGGTCGGTAGAAAAGGTCACACGACGAGCTTGTGGACGATCAAGGTTTGTATCAACCGAGAGGTTCACCTGTTTATTCAGGGCGAGCATTTTCGGTTGGTTTTGCGTGATGTGCGTGTGTAGGTCTTTACGAACTTGATTGGTAAAGTTACCCACTAATTGGTTCATCAACTCCCCAAGTACATCCGCAACCTCATCAGAGGTGTGTAGGACAGCAAGCTCTTCTTCAGGCATGCCCATATTGCGCATGTAGTTTCTGTAAACTTCTAGAGCCGCTTTAGAGGTGAAGTTAATAACTACTAGACCTGAGAAGCCACCATCGAAAAGTACAAAACAACCGAAGTCAGGTTTCAAACTTGTCTTGGTGATTTTTTGCACCATGGCTGAGTACGTAATTTGCGAGCTTGTAGCAGAGCTCAATACACCAGAAACGGACTTGCATAGCTTTAATAGAATATCTTCTGTGGTGACAACTTTATTTTTTTTCATTGATGATTCGCTCATAGAAACACTTTAAATTGTTTTTATTCATTTTAAGTGTGGGAAAAAAATGCGATAAGTTCCATTGTCGCACTGCATTTCTGTTTTGATCACCCTTTTAAATGTTGTAAAGTGACGAGATTCAAATAATAGTTCAAATTATAACGAACCCAGTGCTGATTGGATCAGTGTCGTAGGGAGCAGGAAGCCAATGTTACCAAGATTACATTCTCAGTCGGATGTGGATCCGATTGTACTCACTTTTCTAAAGGAACTCGAAGCCGATGGCTTTACAGGCGATATTGAAAGTCAGTTTTCCAGTCGTCTAGCGGTTGCTACTGATAACAGTGTTTATCAGCAATTACCTCAAGCTGTAGTGCACCCAAAAACAACCCAAGACGTGGTGTTAATAGGCAAGCTGAGCAACGATTCCAAATATGAACGCGTTACCTTTTCTCCTCGCGGGGGCGGGACTGGAACTAATGGTCAATCTTTGACCAAGGGTATTGTGGTTGATTTGTCGCGTCATATGAATAAAGTCCTTGAAATCAATGAGGATGAAGGCTGGGTTCGTGTTCAAACTGGCGTGGTCAAAGATCAGCTTAATGATGCAGTTCGCCCTTACGGATACTTTTTCGCTCCCGACCTATCAACCAGTAACCGTGCGACACTTGGCGGTATGATCAACACCGACGCATCGGGTCAAGGTTCTTTAAAGTACGGTAAAACCTCTGATCATGTTCTTTCTTTGCAAGCGGTCTTTGCTGATGGTTCGTCTCTTGAATCAGATTTATCTCGCGGGATGCCGGAAGAGGGCGAGTATGCGTTTAATGCGTACCATACGACAGAAAAAGTGTGCCGCGATAAGCGCGCTCAGATTGACGAAAAATTTCCACCACTTAATCGCTTCCTAACTGGCTATGACTTAAAAAACGCGTTAGACGTAGAACAAGATCAATTTGATCTTACTCGCGTGCTGTGTGGCGCTGAAGGCTCTTTGGCCTTTATCACCGAAGCTAAGCTTAATCTTACCCCGATCCCGAAAGCGCGCACCTTGGTGAACGTTAAGTACAACAGTTTTGAATCGGCTCTACGTAACGCACCTTTTATGGTCGAAGCAAACGCACTGTCGGTCGAAACGGTTGACTCAAAAGTATTGAATTTAGCTAAGCAAGATATTGTTTGGCATACCGTCAGCGATTTACTTACCGATGTTCCCGGAAAAGATATGCAGGGCATCAACATGGTTGAGTTCGCCGGGCAAGATGAGCAAGAAGTCAGTGCTCAAGTTGAAGCATTGAGTTTGCGTCTTGATGCCATGATGGAGAGCAATGAAGCGGGCATTATTGGCTATCAAGTGTGTAGCGATGTGGCGAGTATAGGTCGTATCTACAACATGCGTAAAAAGGCCGTGGGTTTGCTTGGCGCAGCAAAAGGGCGAGCAAAGCCTGTTGCCTTTGCAGAAGATACCTGTGTGCCGCCTGAGAACTTAGCCGATTTTATTGTTGAGTTTAGAGAGTTACTTGATGCTAAATCGCTCAACTACGGTATGTTTGGCCACGTCGATGCGGGTGTCTTGCACGTTCGTCCGGCGCTAGACTTATGCGACCCGAAACAAGAATCTTTGATGCATGAGCTTTCGGATGATGTGGTCAAGCTGGTGGCTAAATATGGCGGTTTGATGTGGGGCGAGCATGGTAAAGGCTTCCGCTCAGAGTATGGTCCTGAGTTCTTTGGTGAAGAGCTGTTTACTGAGCTTCGTCGAGTCAAGTCTGCATTTGACCCGCACAATAAGATGAATCCGGGTAAGATCTGTACGCCGCTGGAAAGTAACCATGAACTGGTCAAAGTGACCGATACCAAACGTGGCTACTATGATCGCCAAATCGACGTACAAGTACGTGATAGCTTCAAGCAAGCGATGGAGTGTAACGGCAACGGCTTATGTTTTAACTACGATACCTCGTCGCCAATGTGTCCGTCGATGAAAGTGACCGCGGATAGAAGACATTCGCCAAAAGGGCGCGCAGGCATGGTGCGTGAGTGGCTCCGTCAACTTACCGATCAAGGCATTGATATTCTCGACCTAGAAAAGCAGTCCTTGCAAGAGAGCGCTTCAATCAAGAGCATGATAGATCGCGTTCGTAATAGTTTAAATAAGCGTCATGAGTATGACTTTTCTCATGAAGTATATGAAGCGATGAATGGCTGTTTAGCTTGTAAAGCGTGTGCGAGCCAATGTCCGATTAAAGTCGATGTACCAAGTTTCCGTTCACGCTTTTTAAATATCTACTACTCACGTTACCAGCGTCCAGCTAAAGACTACTTAGTGGCGAACATTGAAAGTATGCTACCGATATTAGCCAAAGCGCCTAAGCTGGTTAATGGAGCGTTAAAGCAGCAATGGGTTCAAGACATCACCGCTAAGTCGGTTGGCTATGTGGATTCGCCGCTGCTTTCTATTCCTACCTTGAGCAAACGACTTACAGGGCTTAAAGCGTTTGATCTTCAAGCGCTAGCGGCGTTATCAAAGGAAGACAAAGCGAATCACGTTGTGATCGTTCAAGACCCATTTACGAGTTACTACGACGCTCAAGTAGTCGAAGATTTTGCTACGTTAGTGAGTAAGTTGGGTAAGACACCGGTATTACTACCGTTTAAGCCAAATGGTAAAGCTCAGCATGTGAAAGGTTTCCTTAAGAAATTTGCCGACAATGCGAAAAATACCGCGGCGTTCTTGCAACAAGTAGCGGACGTCAATATTCCTTTAGTGGGTGTCGATCCTGCTTTAGTGCTTTGTTATCGAGATGAGTACCAAGAGGTGCTACAAGAAAAACGTGGTGACTTCCAAGTCCTAACGGTGCACGAATGGCTAGAGCCGAAGTTAGCCGAGTTTGAACAGCAAGCACCTAATGGTGATGAGCCTTGGTACTTGTTTGCCCACTGTACAGAAAAGACCAAGATGCCAAACGCTGAGAAAGAGTGGGGAGCGATCTTTGCCCACTTTGGCGCTCGGTTAGATACCATTCCGGTCGGATGTTGTGGCATGGCGGGTACGTTTGGCCATGAAGTTGATAAGCTGCAAATGTCGAAGGATATTTATGCCCTAAGCTGGAAGCCAAGGTTGCAAGACTTACCGAAAGAGCGTTGCCTTGTGACGGGCTATTCTTGTCGAAGCCAAGTGAAGCGCTTTGAGCAGGAAAAGGTTCAGCATCCGCTACAAGCATTACTGAAGATAGTATAAATCTGAATAGCTCAGCCTTCGTGGTTGAGCTATTTTTATAGGTAACTCAATTATAGGGAATGTACATGGATGTATTAGAGAGAAAGATCCCGCCTGTAGCTTTGTTTATCTTATTTGTAGTTGCCATCAATCACATCAGCCATGAGTTTGTTCGTTTTAAGGTAAATTTGCCGCTGAGCTTAGCGGTGTTTTTAGTCTGCTTTGTTTTGGCGGGCTTTGTCGGTATCGCCGGCGTGTATGAGTTCAGACGAGCTCATACGACGGTTAACCCGGTAAAAGTAGATACGGCTTCTACTGTGGTGGATAGTGGCATTTTCGCCTACACACGTAATCCAATGTATCTCGGTCTGTTTCTGCTTCTATTCGGTTTTGCTTATTGGCAACAAAACCTCATATCAATCGCGTTTTCCTTCACTTTTGTACTGTATATGAATCGTTTCCAAATCCGACCTGAAGAGCGTGCTTTGGAGTCTCTGTTTGGCGCATCATATATTGATTACAAACAAAGGGTTAGACGTTGGATTTAGCGTCGCCTATTTGGCCCGTAATGGAAAAGCCCTGCTGATATTGCAGGGCTTTATATTTATGTGTAATTCAAATTACCTTAGGCGACTTTGATACTTGGCAGTAATGCCTCAGGCATCAAGTGGTTATGGACCGCTAATTTAAGCAATGCATTGGCTGCTTCGATGTCTGGTGCGAAGTAACGGTCTTTATCGTAGAACGAGACTTTCTCACGCAGGATCTGCTTGGCTTCTTCAATGCGAGCCGATGACTTATTTGGCGCGCGGAAGTCTAGCCCTTGCGCTGCTGATAAGTATTCGACCGCAAGAATGCCGCGAGTGTTCTCTGCCATATCACGTAGACGTCGGCCAGCGAAGGTTGCCATGGAAACATGATCTTCTTGGTTGGCTGAGGTTGGCAAGCTATCAACCGAAGCTGGGTGAGCAAGGGTTTTGTTCTCGCTCGCTAGTGCTGCTGAAGTTACTTGAGCAATCATAAAACCTGAGTTAACGCCGCCGTTGTCGACCAAGAACGGTGGCAGCTTAGAAAGTGCGCTATCAATAAGCAGGGCCATACGACGCTCTGACAGACTGCCCACTTCAGCAATTGCTAAGGCTAGATTATCTGCTGCCATTGCAACAGGTTCTGCGTGGAAGTTACCACCAGAGATAATGTCGCCATCTTCAGCAAACACTAATGGGTTGTCTGACACTGAGTTCGCTTCGACTTGTAAGGTGTCTGCAGCATTTCGAATTTGCTGTAAACATGCTCCCATTACTTGAGGCTGGCAGCGCAGCGAGTAAGGATCTTGAACCTTTTCGCAAGCAGTGTGCGACTCACCGATATCGCTGTTGATATCAAGTAAGTGGCGATACGCAGCGGCAGCGTCCATTTGTCCACGGTGGCCACGCACGCGGTGAATACGAGGGTCAAACGGACGGCGACTACCAAGCGCGGCTTCTACCGACATCGCGCCACATACTGTTGCTGATGCAAACAGGTCTTCTGCCGCAAACAGACCTTCTAGTGCGAAAGCCGTCGATGCTTGAGTACCGTTTAAAAGCGCGAGGCCTTCTTTAGGTGCAAGCGTAATAGGCTCAAGTCCGGCGATCTTAAGCGCTTCAATACCAGAAATGATTTTGCCATTGTGACGCGCTTGACCTTCACCAAGTAGCACCGTACTCATGTGGGCTAGGGGAGCTAAGTCACCAGAAGCCCCCACTGAGCCTTTTTGTGGCACACATGGGTAGACTTGAGAGTTGACCAAGTCGATCAGCGCTTGAATCACTTTTAGGCGGATGCCTGAGTAACCACGTGATAAGCTGTTGATCTTTAATACCATCATCAGTCTAACGGTTTCGTCAGACATAAACTCGCCAATACCCGCTGCGTGCGACAGAACAATACTCTTTTGCAGAGTTTCTAAATCCTCAGGGGCAATGCGCGTGTTGGCTAATAAACCGAAACCAGTATTGATGCCATAGACAGTGCGATCTTCTGCGATAACTTGTTCAACCACTTGAGTGCTCTCTTCAATCGCAGGTACTGCCTCTGAATCAAGGGTCAGATTGATTGGCGAACGGCTCACTTGACGCAGTAGGGCAAGGTTGAGTTGTCCTGGCTTAAGTGTGAGGTTTAACATCTTCATAATCCTTATTTAAGCTTACGCAGCTCTTCGTTTAGCATCGGTAAATCTAGGCCTTGCTCTGCGGCACATTGCTTAGCAATATCGTAGCCAGCGTCGGCATGGCGCATAACACCCGTTGCAGGGTCATTGTGCAGAACGCGAGCAATACGCTCTGATGCATCTTGGCTGCCATCACAACAAATTACCATACCTGAGTGCTGTGAGAAGCCCATGCCAACGCCGCCGCCGTGGTGTAGAGAAACCCAAGTTGCTCCACCTGCAGTGTTCAGTAGTGCATTCATTAATGGCCAGTCAGAAACCGCGTCTGAGCCATCCATCATACCTTCCGTTTCGCGGTTAGGGCTGGCAACTGAACCAGAGTCTAGATGATCACGACCAATCACCACAGGCGCTTTTAGCTCGCCATTTTTAACCATTTCATTGAAAGCCTGGCCAAGGCGTTCACGATCTTTCAAACCGACCCAACAGATACGAGCAGGTAGACCTTGGAACTGAATTCGTTCACGCGCCATATCTAGCCAGTTGTGAAGGTGCGGGTTGTCTGGGATCAGCTCTTTGACCTTTTGGTCTGTTTTGTAGATATCCTCTGGGTCGCCAGATAGCGCTGCCCAACGGAATGGACCAATACCTTCACAGAACAACGGACGAATGTAAGCAGGAACAAACCCAGGGAAGTCGAAGGCATTTTCGACACCTTTTTCTAGAGCCATCTGACGGATGTTGTTGCCGTAATCGAGTGTCGCTGCGCCGCGTTCTTGCAGTGCTAGCATTGCTTTAACTTGAATTGCCATTGACTCTTTTGCTGCGTCAACCACCATAGCTTCATCTTTCTGGCGCATTCCCGCTGCATGCTCCATCGACCAACCGATTGGTAGGTAACCGTTTAGTGGATCATGGGCTGATGTTTGGTCAGTCACAACATCAGGCGTAATGTTACGCTCAACAAGCTCTGGGAATACGTCAGCGGCGTTACCCAGTAGACCAACAGATACAGGCGTTTCTGATTCATAGATAATCGCTAATGCTTCATCTAGGCTGGTGGCTTTTTTATCAACATAGCCAGTACGTAAGCGGTAGTCGATACGTGACTCATCACATTCAACTGCGATCATAGAGAAGCCTGCCATTGTCGCAGCGAGTGGCTGAGCACCGCCCATACCGCCAAGTCCCCCCGTTAGTACCCAACGGCCTTTGGCTTCACCATCAAAATGCTTTTTCGCAACCGAGACGAAGGTTTCGTATGTGCCTTGAACAATGCCCTGAGAGCCGATGTAGATCCAACTTCCCGCCGTCATTTGGCCATACATCATTAGACCTTCTTTATCGAGTTCGTTGAAGTGCTCCCAATTTGCCCAATGAGGTACAAGGTTTGAGTTCGCGATCAGTACGCGAGGGGCATTTTTGTGCGTTGGGAAAACGCCAACAGGCTTGCCTGATTGAACCAACAGGGTTTGATCATCTTCTAGACGCTCTAGTACTTCGACGATCTTGTCATAACATTCCCAGTTACGGGCTGCACGGCCAATACCACCATAAACAACTAATGAGTGAGGGTGCTCAGCAACGTCAGGGTCTAAGTTGTTCATCAGCATTCGAAGCGGTGCTTCAGTTAGCCAAGATTTCGCTCTCAAGGTTGTACCGTGTGGGGCACGTATAGTCCTTGTGGTATCGAGACGCATATCCTCTACTTGGCGCTGTGTCATGGTAAAACTCCTTGTGGTTCACGTTATTCAGACAAATAGGGGTCTTTGATGCTGATGCATCCTATTCACTGCCCGCTATTTGGTTGATTGTTATTTTTCTGAAAAGGCGTTGGCGATATCCCAGCATAATCGTGCGGCGAGACGTGCTGTTTGGCTGTCTACGTCATACGTTGGGTTGTACTCTGCGATATCGGCGAGGGCCAGTTTTTGTTTGTAGTGCAAAATTCGGTCGATAAAAGGCGCGATGGTATCAATACTCACCCCGCGTGCCGCCGGAGCGCTGACTCCTGGGGCCGTGGCCGCCGGAAACACATCTAAGTCGATGGTGAGATAGATAAAGTCACAATTATCGATAAAGTGCTGGAGTTGAGTTAAGTGGTAAACCTGATTGAGAGGGGTGAGCTCTTTGTCCTCTATGTACCAGACATTTAATTCATCCGCGCGTTTGAAAAGCGCTTCAGTGTTGCTGGCTTTACTGACACCTAAGCAGGCATAGTGAAATGGCCAGTTGTTCTCAAAGCAATATTTTTGAATTTGATTAAACGGGGTTCCAGAGCTCGGTTTTACTTCAGCACGCTCACTCTCAAAGGCGCGTAAATCGAAATGTGCATCGAAGTTGATAATGCCAATCTTAGGTGGCTTGGCTGGATTAATATACTCAAAGTAGCGTGCTAACCCTTGGAACGATGCCCAAGCAACTTCATGGCCCCCACCTAAAGTAATCACAGGGGTAGACTTGAGAGCAGTGGCGATCACATCGGCGCATTGGTCTTGGCTTTGCTCAAGTAAATCATCATCACAAATTACGTTGCCTAAGTCGATGAGATGGCTTTCTTTATGCCATGCCATATTAGCCAGAGCGCGTCTGATTAAATCTGGCGCTCGGTGCGCACCGATGCGCCCTTTATTGCGAGCAACGCCTGCATCACAACAAAACCCGAGGATACTGACGGCATTATGGTAAGGCTGTAGCTCGCTCACTTGCACTTGTCTTACGACGTGGTGGACGCGTTTACCTTGCGCACCATCTTCTGCGTCATGGCGACCTTGCCAATGAAAGTCTTGGCTTGCTGTCATTTGATTAGACATGATCTAATTCTCCGGCCACAAGGCGAGCGGTAAGTCGCGGCGCGCCCTGAAAATAGCTGAACTCGGCAGGGTGAGAGATATCCCAGATAGCCAGATCTGCATCGAAACCTGTCGCTATTTGACCTCTCGTTTCACCATAGCCGAGTGCCTTAGCTGCATTTACGGTCACTCCGCGCAGTGTTTCTTCCGGTGTCAGACCAAACAAAGTGCAGCCCATATTCATCATCATAGTCAAATCTGCAAACGGCGATGTGCCGGGGTTCAAATCTGTCGCGATTGCCATAGGGACTTTATGTTGCCGCAGCAATTCAATCGGTGGCAATTGGGTTTCTCTAAGGAAATAAAATGCGCCCGGTAACAGCGTTGCCACGGTATTTGAGTTTGCGAGTGCTCTAACTCCGTCTTCATCTAGAAACTCAATATGGTCTGCTGACAGGCCCAAATAGCGCGCCGTAAGTGCGCTGCCACCCAAGTTAGACAGTTGCTCTGTGTGTCCTTTAACTTTTAGGCCATGCTCTATCGCAGCTTGAAAGACCTTTTCTGTTTGCGACAGGTTAAAACCGATAGATTCGCAAAAGACGTCCACACTTGTAGCCAACTGCTCTTCGGCAACGAAAGGAATGATTTCCTTGCATACTAGCTCGATGTAATGATCAGCGTGGCCAGCATATTCCGGAGGCAGTGCATGGGCTGCGAGAAGTGTCGTAGTTACGCGGATTTTTCGATGCGCTTCGAGCGCTTTCGCAGCGCGTAGCATCTTGATTTCATCTTCGACGGTTAAGCCATAGCCTGATTTAACCTCAACAGAGGTCACGCCAGTATGAATCAAACCATCTAGTCTTGGTAATGCGAGTTCAGTTAGTTGTTCTTCACTCGCTTGGCGAGTTGCTTTAACCGTGGAAAGAATACCGCCACCTTGTTTGGCGATCTCTTGATATGGAACGCCGCTAAGACGCATTTCAAACTCGTTTGCGCGGCTACCCGCGAAAATAAGGTGGGTGTGGCAATCAATGAAACCGGGGGTCACCAGTTTACCTTGGCAATCGTAAGTGTTTTGCGATTCGATTGGTTGTTGCGAAATGGCGGCGATGCGACCATCTTTGATCAATAAATGGCAAAGAGGGGAGAGGGCATAGCCATCTTGTCCCGGTGTCATTGAGACGACCTTGGCGTTCGACAAAACGAGATCACTGCAAAAACTCATATCGGTTGCTCTGATTTAAATGTATATACAATTATTCATTCAAATCAGTCAATTGATCAAGTTTAATGTTGCGAAAATGTGATCAGTAAAAAGTATGAAATTCTTTATCAGAGCAAAACTTTAGAGCTTAATTTGTATCTTGTACCCGGATGGTAGAGTAATGCGGTGCTGACTAAGCGTTCGTCACTCCAAGTTCTACGGTTTAGTAGAAGGCAAGGCTCGTTGACAGCCAGTCTGAGCGCCGAGCGAACGGCGTCATCAGCAACGATCGCTTCAACAGTATGTTCGATGGCAGTGAGTGGACAGTTTTCCGAAAGATATTGGTTGGGCGTAATTTGCGAGAAATCTTGCTCTAGGTAATTCGGCGCATAGCTTGCGTTAACCCAGCGCAGCTCTAGCTGAATCGGTGTATTATCTTCAAAGTGAGTGATTTCACTATAAAAAACTTCGCTGCCAAGCATAACGCCAAGTTTCATTGCCACGGTGTCATCCGCAGTGAGTGAAACCTGTTTAATCACTTTACTGCTGTATTGCTTGCCACGTTGCTCGACTTCTTTGGCAATGTTACGAATATCAAGCAATGGCGACTCCGCTTTGTCGTCAGGAGTGCATACAAACGTGCCCAGTCGAGGACGCCTTACCAAACGGCCTTCAGCAACCAAATCTCGAATCGCTTTATTCACTGTCATTCGGCTGACCTGAAACTGTTTGGTTAGCTCGATCTCAGTGGTAATGCGATGACCAACTGGCCATAGACCCTGATCGATCTGGTCGGAAATATATTGCTTAATCTGCAAGTAAAGAGGCGAACTACTCATAAAATCATCATTTCTACATTTGACTATACAAATAGTTATACATTTATACGATTAATGCAAGCGATGGGATGGCAGGGATTGTTAAATGTTATGAGTGCGTACACATTCTTCGGTATGCGTCGCTCTCTCGTTGGCAAAAGGTGCCACTGACAATGAAATTAACTCGGTGGTAAACCGCATTTTGTCTATCTAGCGCTCACCAACGCCAAAACGGTAGCGGAAAGCGATACCGAAAGCGATGTCAGTGCTGTTGTCAGCGTTAAACATATTCTCTACAGCAGTGAGCTCCACTGCGGTATTTTTGAGCGTGTAACGATAGCCGCAGGTAAACTCGGTCGAAGGCTTAGAGAATTCGCCATCATCGTCCGTCACACCTTGTAATACGACTATCTGTGCGATGAGTGTATGCCTGTCGTAGAGGTGATAACGGTAACTTGCACCAGCCATCCAAGTGCGATCACGATACGGCATTTGTTCAAACACGGTGGGTGTGCTGCGAAAAGTAATAGCGGCAGTCGTGTCTAATGAATGTGTGCCGCGAACATAGCCATAGTTGACTTGCAGTGCTTGTTCAAAATTTGATGAACTGAAGATGCCATGCGAAGTATCGTTGTAATAGAGCGACAATCCAAGCGACGCCCCGTGGTGTGGCAGAGTATAAAGCTGATATTGAAGATAGCTGGTCAAAGCATGGCTTAACGTCTCCCCTCGAAATTCCTCAATCTGAATGCCGTATTCAGGCATATTAATTACAAAGCGATTATTATCAACATTGTCTCGACCGTTCTGATCCAAACCAAAAGCATCGTGAAACTTCTTTGTCAATCCATCTAGGTGATTATTGCCAGCGTAATTCCAACGATAATGAAGATCTAATTGCCAGTTTGAACTCAACTGCCATTTAGCCCCGAGAGCAATTTGGTTCTGGTAATAGTCGAGCTCATATTTATCCGTCATAGCCCAAATACTTGAGATAACACCAGCGGTGTAAACCTCATAGTGTGAGGTCGGTATTGAGAAGCCAGAGCGAAGCTGCGGAGAGAGGTTATTGGTATGAAACGGCGATTGAGTATAGGTTTGCACTGGGCCAAAACCCTCGTCAGAGAAGCTTTTGACAGACATAAGAAGGCTAGCAAATGCAGTGAACAATAGAGCGTATACACGCATAACTGCCTCCAAACTTTATTATTAAGCCTTCTATTAAAAGCTAGTTTAAAAGTTTGGAAGTTGCGAAAAATTACGGCCTAGTAAAACTAGGCCGTAATGAGTTTAAGCTGCGCTTAGGTGTGTCGTAATGTAGGGTTGCCAAGCATTTTGATACAGCTCTTTAGATTCACGACGCATGTTGCGGATTTGCGCTTGTTCAATCTCGTTGAAGTCACGTGATTCGATCGCAGCGGTACGTTCGATTTTTTGAATTTTTTCGTAAATAGCATGCTCTGGACCGCTTTTCACATCTGCAATCGCTTTTAGGTGGAGCTGAACTTCAGCTACCAGATTGGTCTTAGGCAATTGCACTAAAAGGTTAAGATCGCGATATCCGGAAGCCGCTGGTTTTTTGAAGCGGTTTTTGACTTTGACGATGGTCGTTTCGCGGTTTAACACTTCATAAGCTGACATTAGACCTTCAATATCATCCGCCACGATAGTCGCTCGTGCTAGGTCAGTAATTCGCTCGGTTTTTCCGTCTAGCTCATAGGCGATTTTTTCTTTTGCACGCTCAGAAGATTTTACGCCAGCGAAGTAAGCCTCTGTTGAGGTTAATAGTGCGGTGCTTTTACATAGAGTTTCTAGCTCGGCTTGAGCTTGGTGTGCTTTGCTGTAAAGCACATCGAAATCAGAATAAGGCTGTATTGGTGAAGACGAAATAGATTGAATGCCGTAAAGGCCACTTAGGTTATGTTTGAATGCTTTCGAGCAAACCTCGTTTTGGTTGGTTGAACGGTTTTCCTCGTTACCTGGTGCGGGTGGAATAGCAGCAAATGCAGGTGCGCGGCTGAGCATTAGAAGCATCAGGGCCGTCGTTCGCAAAAATAGGCTCATTCACTCTCCTTAGATGTGTAGGGCTTAGCTTAAAGGTGTCGAAAAAAGGATTCAATCACTAGCGCTACTCATCTGTACTTATTAAATGGGGCTGCTATTTACTATTCCAAGCAGCGCCGCCTTACTCTTATTCTGAACTTTGAAGTCACTCTCAAAAATCCGAGCATTTGTTTAGAGTTCATCGTTGAATCAAGGTTCATTGCTAACTTGTAACCAAGTATAAACGGCGAACATGAACTTAATCTGAATAGAGTTTTCATCTTGTTGTTAAACGGGGATACCACTTGCGAGCGCTTTCAGATAGGCTATGTCCACTAAAATCAGTCAATGAGAATGATAATGAGAGATCCCGAGTTTTGGCACGGTAAATGGGCAGCCAACCAGATTGGTTTTCATTTGGAAGATGTGAACCCGCTATTGATCGAATATTGGAACCACACTAAGCCTAATCATCAAGATAAAGTATTTGTCCCTCTATGTGGTAAGTCAGAAGATTTGGTTTGGCTTGCGACCAAGCATGAAGACGTACAAGGCGTCGAGCTGAGTAACATCGCCGTTCGAGCTTTCTTTGCTGAGCATTTCTACACTCCGATGGTGATGCCAGTTAATGGACAGCATGAGCTATTTCAGTTTGATGAATTGTCGATTTATACCGGCGATTTCTTTACTGCGCCGATTCAGCCAGTCGATCTTGTTTACGATCGCGCGTCTTTGGTGGCGCTGCCAGAAGAGATGCGTGCTGAGTATGTGCAAAAAATCAAATCACTACTCAAGCCAGGTGCGCGTATATTGTTGGTAAGCTTAGATTATCAACAATCAGAAATGGCAGGTCCTCCATTTTCTGTTGCGGAGCAAGAGATTCGTTCACTCTATTCTGAGTTTAAAGTGACTAAGCTTTATCGTGATGAAGCGGGTGATGATCATCCTAAGATTGCTAAGAAAGGGCTATCTCGATTCGCTGAAGAAGTGTATCTCATCGAAGTTTAAAATGATTACTACGAAAAGGGCCTGGTCATTAAACCAGGCCTTTTTAAGTTCGATTAGATTAAATGGTTTAGTAAATCACTTTCACTTTAGCAGCGCTTGTTACTGCATCTTCGATAGCTTGTTCGGTGGTGTCTCGACGCGTGATAGCGACACCTAGACGGCGGCGGCCATCGATATCAGGTTTACCAAACAGACGGACTTGTGTTTGAGGTTGTGCCAGTGCCTCTGTCAAACCATCAAATTGGATGTTAGTTGATGTACCTTGGCCTAAAACTACTGCCGATGCTGCTGGGCCGTATTGAGTAATGCCCGCAATTGGCATACCGGTAAAGGCGCGAACATGCAGGGCAAACTCAGAGCTGTCTTGAGACATCAGCGTCACAAGGCCTGTATCGTGTGGACGAGGAGACACCTCATTAAAGATAACAGTGTCGCCTTTAATAAACAGTTCAACGCCAAAAATACCGAACCCACCTAGTGCGTTAACTACTTTACTAGCCGCATCTTGAGCTGCTTCTAACGCTTTGTCAGACATGGCTTGTGGCTGCCATGACTCACGGTAATCTCCATCTTCTTGGCGGTGGCCAATTGGCGCGCAGAAGTGTACACCGTCGACCGCGCGTACAGTGAGTAAAGTGATCTCATAATCAAAGTCGATAAAGCCTTCGACAATCACACGACCCGCACCAGTACGACCGCCTTCTTGAGCGTAGTCCCAAGCTTTGTCTACGTCTTGAGGCGTTCTGATAACACTTTGGCCTTTGCCTGAAGAGCTCATCACTGGCTTACATACACAAGGAATACCAACAGCCTCAACTGCGGTGGCAAACTCTTCGTAGTTGTCTGCAAAGCGGTACGGTGAGGTGGTCAGCTCCAGCTCTTCCGCAGCAAGGCGACGAATACCTTCGCGATTCATCGTTAGTTTGGTTGCATTCGCAGTAGGGACCACGTTCAGCCCCTTAGCTTCAAGTTCGACTAGCGTGTCTGTTGCAATGGCTTCAATCTCAGGGACGACGTAATCAGGTTGTTCTTTAGCGATGAGTTCTTCTAACGCCTTACCATCCAGCATATCCAATGTGTAGCTGCGGTGGGCAACTTGCATTGCTGGTGCGTTTTCGTAGCGGTCACAGGCAATCACTTCAAGGCCAAGGCGTTGGCACTCAATGGCGACTTCTTTGCCAAGTTCACCAGAGCCTAAGAGCAGAACACGTGTCGAATTTTTAGCTGTCGCTGTACCAAACATAAATAACCTTAACGTCTAAGAGGAGTAATAACTTTGACGCATAATACTTAAGCCAAGAGAAAAAGCAAACGTTTGCGCGCGTTGTTTGTGTATTTTGGCTATCAAATGTCGTCACTTAGTATAATCGGATGAAAACATGGCTATTTAATCGACAATACAGATTTGGTTCTCAAGTTTTAATTAAGCTATTGAGGGATATGTATCTAAATTGGGACAAATTAAGTAAAACCTAGCGATTAGAGATATAATTTCTATGAATCACACTTTTAAAATAAACTGGCTACAGTATTCATGCAGTATGACCCGAAAAACTCAGTGAAAATCCCTATCAATACGCTGATGACAGGTATGTTTGTCACCGCGATTGAAGATAGCAAGCGAGTCAACCTAGCTAACGCTGGGCGTGTTTCGTCGCAGCAGGCGATTAAACAATTGATTGATAATGGTATTAAGTTTGCGTGGGTTGACCCGGAACTGTCGGCAAAGGGTAGCGTGTTTAAGCCTGCCATTGAACTAGAGCCAGAAGAGGTTGTTGAAGAAGCAAAGACGCCGGTTAAGAAGAAAAAGCTTAGCCGTTTTTCTCAACAGCAAAAAGCGCAAAAAATCATTCGTGATGCAAAAGGGTTAGCGCAAAAAATCTTATCACAGACCTTTGAGGGCAAACCAATCGAGCTGGATGAGCTCGATGGCATGGCTGATGATTTGATTGAGTCTGTATTGCTTCACTCCGATGCGTTGCATTGTGTCTCAGCGTTACGTACCAAAGATGAGGATTTACTTGAGCATTCGGTCAATGTTGCCACGTTGCTGGTGACGTTTGGTAAGTACCTTGAGCTGCCTAGAGATATGTTAAAGCAGATGGCGATCGGCGGCATTGTTCATGATGTTGGTAAAATCAAAGTTGATGACAAGGTTCTTCACAAACCAGCTCGATTAACGCCCGAAGAGTTTGAGCACATGAAATTGCACCAAGTGTTCGCTAGTGAAATTATCGTGACTATAGAAGGCTTGAGCGATGTCAGCCGAGATGTGTGTCTCATGCACCATGAAAAGCTTGATGGCACGGGCTACCCAAATGGATTAACGGCCGATCAACTGCCTCTACACGGTCGTATGAGCTGTATTGTTGATATCTATGACGCGCTGACGGCAGACCGCTGTTACAAGCAAGGGATGAGTCCAGCAGAAGCATTTAAAATTTTGCTCAGCTTAACGCCAAACCACCTTGATAAAGAGTTGGTTTATAAATTCATTAACTGTATCGGTGTGTATCCGGTAGGGGCTATCGTTGAGCTAAGTGATGGTCGAGTGGGTATTGTTTGGACTTCAAACGCGAATGAGCCCCTTAAACCTGAAGTGAAATGCTTTTACTCGATCAAATATAAGCGCTTTATTGATGTTGCATTTGTCAACTTGAAGACTTCACAAGTGAAAATAGTAAAGGCTATCGCACAAAGCCAACTTGATGTCGATGCGACCCGTTTCTACGAAGCGTAAAGTAAAACTAAACACCATCAAAAAAGGCGCTGTTAAGCGCCTTTTCTTATTACAGCTCTAGATAAGTCATCGGAATATCTGGGTTCAATGCTTCTAGCGTTGACTGTGTTGTTGCTAAGTGACTGATTGTCCCTTCAGACACTTCAACGAGTGCTGCAGATTCAATGTCTTCAAACTTTTGACGATCGAGCAGCAGTTGAATTAAAGCCACTTGAAGTGGAGGCAGGCTAGGGTTGAATGCCGCATTTTCAGCGTAAGCACCTTGATAGACTTTACCATTAGCCATTTTCAGCGCGATACCGCTTAGGTTATGAGTATATGGAGCATGACTGCGGTTTAGAGCAGCAATCGCCAGTTGTAGCACTTCATCATCTTCTTGGCTTTGTTTACCATGATCAATGTTAGTCATTAAAGCAGACGTGATGCCAAGATCAGCTGGGCCAAATGATTCTGGTAAGTACTCTTGCAATGACTTGCTATCACGCTCAGGAAGTTGAATCTGTAATTTATCGGCAGTTGAAAGCTCGTTCATAAATTGGCGGCAATGTCCGCATGGGCTGAAGTTGATGGTGATGTCGGCAACGCCTTGCTCACCCTTCATCCACGCATGGCTGATCGCTGATTGCTCAGCGTGTACGGTTTGACCCAGTTGCACGCCATCAAATTCAACGTTAGCACCGAAATAAAGTTTACCTGATAGACCACGAACAATTGCACCAACATAAAAGTTAGACAGTGGCGCGTAGGAGTAAGCTGCCGCGAATGGAAGTAGAGCAACACGAAGTTCTGCATCTTCAAGACCAGAAATGGCTAATAGCTGTTCAAATTGCTCGGAAGAAAGCGTCGCGTCAAAATCGTCAGCAAGAAGGATAGGAGATAGGAAATCTGCTACGTTTTTTGGCGCTTCAGCTAACGCCTGTTCAATGCGGCTTCTCATAGTGAATCCTTTAAATAACTAAGTTGATATCTTTGAGTTTAGAGCGTGAATGCAGGCTATAAACCACGATATTGGTATTACATTTTAGGTAAAACGAAGAATACTTCAGAGATGTAGGTCACACATATAAATGTAACGATTGATTGACTTGCATAATTAGAGTGAGCTCACACATGATAACGATTGCATTGAATCAAATCGTGATATGTATCGAGCTGCAATACGCAACTCGATACATTGTAGTTAGGCAGATAGCCAAACTGCGAGTGTAAAGAATGATGGCGCGAGAATAGAAGTAATGACGCCGCAAACCACTAACGCAAGTGAGCTAAACGCAGCATCTTGAGGATCTTTCTCTGCACAAGTCGCGGTCCCCAGAGCGTGAGACACCGTGCCCATGGTTAACCCTTTGGCAATCGGGTGAGTTATGTTGAGCAGGTTATAGATTGGGTAAGCCAAAATTGCGCCAAACAGACCGACAATCAGTACCAAAATGGCAGCAATTGCGGGTTCTCCGCCAAGGTGGCTAGAGACTTCCATTGCAATTGGTGTGGTTACCGATTTACCGAGTAGGCTGGCAATTAAGGAAATATCCGCTTGTAGATAGACGGCAATCATAGAGGCGGTGAACATCGACATCACACTACCTACGCCGCACGCGAGCATGATAATTCGCCAGTTAGCGCGGATTTGTGGTAACTGCTCGTAGAGTGGAAATGCTAACGCAACGACAGCCGGTTGGAGTAGATCGTTAATCCATTGATTGTCAGCAAAGTAAGTCTCGAACGGCACTTTCAAGTAAGTTAAGATCGGGATAATCACAGCAACGCTGACTAGCAACGGATTCATGAATGGGCTATTAAACTTCTGGCAAAGCCAACGAGCCGTAAAGAAGACCAATATTGTAACCAGTAACCACATTACTTTTGTCCTCCTTTTAGCATGCGATCGAGCATCAAGCCGAGTAGGACTAAAACAATTAGGGTGCCACCAATAGTGCTGGCTAAAATTGTTATAGCGTTATCAATTAACATATCAAAATGCTGCATCAGTCCGACACTAATAGGGACAAACAACAACACCATGTAGCGAATAAATAAGGTCGCACCTGGCTTAACCCAGTCTGATGGGAGCAAACCACTGGCCATCAGACTAAAAAGGATCAGCATTCCAATGATGCTGCCAGGTATCGAAATATCGAGGAGGTGTTGAATGTTAATGCCAGCCAACAGGCAGAGAAATATCAAGCCGATGGAGACGACATATTGAAGTAAGGTTTTCGCCATAATCTAGTGATGTCCAACTGTGAGCTTTCAGTCGGATGAAAGCTCTAATTATTTCAGAGCCTAACCCCTAGTTATTATTAGATTGGGTGATTAGGCATTCTTGTAGGGGCAGGACTTGGTCAGTATTGCTCTATTTTGTTTCTAGGATACTCGCTTTTGTACGTATTGGTAGATGGATTTTAAAATAGCCATTTTCTTTTGATCACTCTCATACTCGTGAACTAAGTTTTCCAAATTAAGCATGTAGTCTTCAATACGACTTTCGAAGTAGTCACGACAATGATTTGCCCAGCGTTGCTGTTCTGACTCATCTAATGTCCATGGGTAGTTTCTCGCGCGATAGCGGAAAAGTAATGGTGCAATACGCTGGTCGTTAAACGTAATATCAAGAGCCGCAAGGTTATGAGGGTTTGTTTCACGAATAATATCCATCGCTTTCTTATCGGCAGGAGAGAAGAAACCATCGTAAAGCATGGTGTCGACATCTGAGCTCTTTTCATATTCACGCTCGGCGTTATAAAGGCCAATCAGCTTTTCACGCACTTCAGGGTGCTGACGCAGCAAGGCAAGGTTCTTTAAGCATTGCTCACGGTCAATACCAATCTTTTCGGCGTTCTCAGCCGTTAAGGTTTTAGCTGGCGCAAGAATAGGGCACTTGTTGAGGTGAATCAGCTTAACCGGCACTGGAAGTTCGTCAGGGCCGAGCTCAGAGTGTTTGGTGTATAGACGCTCGTTCAGCTGTTCACCGTCTAGATCAAGCAGCGCTTGCGGGTCTTTCGCTAGGTCAACACAAATCACCGCATTTTGGTTGGTTGGGTGCCAAGCGACAGGTACAACCCAGCTAGTGTAGTTACACTCTTTACCCAGCATGCCAGAAACATGCATCAGCGGTGTCATGTTGACGATGTCGACCAGTTCATTCAGTTTACGCTTATGGCGCATGCTTAAGAAGTAATCAAATAGCTTAGGCTGCGCAGCTTTGACTTTTTTCGCCATTTCAATCGTGGCAATAACGTCGGCCATTGCGTCGTGGGCATTGGCGTGTTCAATACCATTGGCAACGGATAAATTCTCCAGCTTAAAGCTGATAAAGCCTTCATCGTTTTCTGGCCACTTAACCCCTTCAGGGCGAAGTGCGTAACAAGCGCGCATCACATCTAACAGATCCCAGCGTGAGTTGCCGTTTTGCCAGCTCCACGCATATGGGTCGATAAAGTTACGGTAACAGGTGTAACGTGTGACCTCATCATCGAAGCGAATACTGTTGTAACCTAGGTTAATGGTATTTGGTGTCGCCAATTGTTCATGGATTTTGGCGATAAACTCAGGCTCTGACAAACCTTGCTTTTCCGCGGTTTGCGGAGTGATACCTGTGATCAGGGCAGCTTCAGGGTGAGGAAGATAATCTGCCGGAGGCTGGCAGTAGATAACAAGAGGCTCACCAATAATATTGAAGTCCATATCGGTGCGCACACCCGCAAATTGACACGGACGGTCTTTAGCAGGGCTAGTTCCCCACGTTTCATAGTCAAAGAAGAAAAACGTAGGCTGGTGCTCTTGTCGCATTATCTATTACCAAGTGTTTGAAATTCACTTGAGTATTAGACCATTGCGTTAACGTCATAGCAAACGAGATAAGGGCAAATCAGTTCAAATGATAAAAAAATGGCCGACAAATGATGCCGGCCATTAAATTAGAACTAAATGCGCTTACGCTTGCTGAGTTTCCAACTGTTTGTCGGTAGCTTTTTTCTTCATCAAACGGCTAGTAATTGTACCCGCTGTCATCGCACCTGATACGTTCAGCGCCGTACGAGCCATATCGATCAATGGTTCGATAGAGATAAGTAGCGCTGCGATAGTAACAGGTAAGCCCATTGCTGGCAGCACGATAAGAGCAGCAAATGTTGCGCCGCCGCCAACGCCAGCAATACCAAATGAGCTCACCACAATGATTGCCACAAGAGACAGTATGAAGTTAATTTCCATTGGGTTGATGCCAACCGTTGGAGCCACCATTACCGCAAGCATCGCAGGGTAGATTCCCGCACAGCCGTTTTGACCGATGGTTGCGCCAAATGAAGCCGATAGGTTGGCAATTGCAGGTGGTACATTCAGTTTGTTGATTTGCGCTTCGACGTTTAGCGGAATGGTTGCTGCCGAGCTGCGAGAGGTAAACGCGAACGTGAGTACTGGCCAGATTTTCTGGAAGTACTCTTTAGGACTCACGCCAACAAAAGAGACCAAAATACCGTGTACTATGAACATCAATAGAATCGCAACGTAAGAGGCAACGATAAAGCCTAACAGGTTAAGAATGTCTGAAGCACTCGATGTCGCAACTACCTTCGCCATAAGAGCAGCAATACCATATGGTGTTAGTGCCATGATCATCTTAACTAAACGCATTACGATCGATTGAGAGGCTTCCACAAACGTGCGGATTGGCGATTCAAGCTCTTCTTTCTCAGCCATTACCTTGCGAGCAGCAATGCCTGTTAAAACGCCGAAGATAACCACAGCGATGATGGATGTAGAGCGTGCGCCCGTTAAATCAGCAAATGGGTTGGTTGGAATAAAGCTCACCAGCATTTGAGGGATAGTGAGATCACTAACGCTATCTACGCGGCTTTCTAGTGCGGCAATACGAGCTGTTTCGCGTGCGCCTTCGGTTAGACCTTCTGCGCTCAGACCAAAGGATTGCGCGACTAGAATACCGATAATCGCCGAGATTGCTGTCGTTGCCAGTAGTACAGAAATGGTCAGGCCGGAGATCTTACCCAGAGCGCTGCCTTTTTCAAGTTTAACAACGGCCGCGATCATCGACACAAGCACAAGAGGCATGATGACCATCTTCAGTAAACCGACGTAGCCGCGGCCAACAATATTCACCCACTCTAGGGTTTGGGCGATAACTGGATTTCCTTCGCCGAAGATAAGTTGAAGTGCAAGACCAAATGTACTACCAAAAACTAAACCTAATAACACCAAGCGAGACAGCGTGTGGTCTTTTTTCTGCTGCCCGTAGAGAAAGAAGAGGATGCCGACAAATACTGCTAGAGCAGCGATAGCCATGACTGACATAATAAATTGTCCTTATGTTTTTTCGTGTAAGGCATAAGTGGCTTTTATACCTTATGTAGTGTGGTTTGTGGGGAGGTTAATGGATTTGATGTACTCAAATGAAGTGATATTTGGGTATTAAGTATAACCCTCAGTTATTAGAGGGAGGGTTTGAAGGAAATTTAGACAAATATTTATAAATATTAATAGATTAGCGATATTTCTTGAGTAGATTTTTCATATCACCTGAGTCGATGAATTCGACCCTTTTGTTTGATTGGGCGAATAACTGATATTGCATCGCTTGAGCAACATCAGCGGCGTCGATCGGGATCAGCTTAGCCAATGGGCCAATCATCAAAGGTTGCATAATTTTTAGCATAGTTTGGGTGACGACTTCGTCTTTACGCGGGCTCTCTCTTAGTCCTTTTAAAGGTCCCGGCCTTGCGAATACCACTCGGTCGAATTGCATTCTTTCAATGGCTAACTCCATGCGTCCTTTACAGCGTAAGTAGTGAGAAAACGAGCGGGAAGAGGCACCAATACTTGATACAACGGCTAAATGAGTCACGCCAAGAAGTTTCATCTCTTGAGCGACTTGGCAGACTAACTCATGATCTATCTTCTCTAATGCTTGCTTTGAGCCTGCCTCTTTTCGTGTGGTTCCTAGGCAAATAAACCCGTATTTAGGTTGAGGCTCATCGGAATGCCAATCAAGCACGCGCAGCTCAGGATGTTTGATAGTGGTTAGCTTTGAATGGAA
This sequence comes from Vibrio sp. 2433-A1, assembly GCF_056726085.1. Taxonomy (NCBI): domain Bacteria; kingdom Pseudomonadati; phylum Pseudomonadota; class Gammaproteobacteria; order Vibrionales; family Vibrionaceae; genus Vibrio; species Vibrio sp. 2433-A1. The sequence continues at coordinate 55,426 of NZ_JBRESC010000016.1, read as the reverse complement.
AAATGGTAACTCTTTACGTGACAGCGCGTAGATGCGTTTAATTGGGTCTGTGTCCAACATCTGCTTGAGAAGCTCATTACCAACCAGTCCTGTGCTACCGGCGGTGATCACTATTAGGTTATCTGTCATAGGTTACGTGTCGTGCGTTTCAGTCCTGCGGAAAAATCCGCGCTTAATCGGTAAGCATCCAACAAACGCCATGCAATTACTGTGATCGAAAACAAACTGCCTAACACTGAATAGATAGTGAGTAAACAATAACAGAAGATTTTGAATGCTACAGTTCTGTGGGAGTACGGAAGACCTCGCCTAATTCGCGAGGTCTTTTTACAGTTATGTGAGAGACATAGGGACTTTTTTTTGATTTCGTTGTGGAGATTTGTTCGGTTTTTGCTTATTTGATCGTTGGTTGGCAAACATAAAGCCTCCTTTACGTTACAGATGAGATAAGCGATATCACCGCTAAAAGAATGCAGAGTTCATGCCGTTATAATTCCTCATCTTATTTAACAAGATAGACTACAACCGCTAAAACTTTCATTTTTCCAATCAGAATAGGAGTCAAATTAGTTGAAAACAGGGGATGCAAGCGGTGATAAGGGATGTTAACTCTCTGATTTCACGTTACACTCGGAGCTAAGGATTTCAGCGAAAGGATCAGAGATGAATATCAATCTCAGTACATTGGCACCTAACCAAATCTACCACCTGATGACTCAAACCGTGATACCGAGACCTATAGCTTGGGTATTAACAGAGTCAGGGGAAAGTAACTATAATCTTGCGCCTTTTTCTTACTTCACGCCTGTTTCTAGCACCCCTCCGTTGTTAATGTTTTCTGTGGGAAAAAAGCCAAGCGGAGAAGTGAAGGATACCACTCGCAATGTTCTTGAAACAGGGCGAATGGTTGTTCATATTGCTCACGAAGCGTTAGCCAATGACGTGACTCAAACCGCGGCTACGCTTGAGCATGGCGAATCGGAGGTGGATGCATCAGAGTTAGAGCTTGTCGACTTTGAAGGTTTTGAGTTGCCTCGCGTGAAAGACTGCCCGATTGCGTTTGGCTGTAAGCTATTTGAAGTGAAAGAAATTGGCGAGACACCACAAAGCCTGATCTTCGCTGAAATTGAACAAATCTATATTGCGCCTGAAGTGATCGGTGAGCGAAGTGACAGACTAGTTGTGGATGCATTGAAAGTGAATCCATTATCGCGCCTTGGCGGTAGCCAGTATGCTACCATTAACAACGTTTTTTCAGTCGCAAGGCCTAGGTAACCTCCTTATGTTAGAGCAACGCTTTTCTGATGCTATTTGGCATCGTATCAATCAAAAAACCAAACCAGTAGGCGCATTAGGCCAGCTAGAAACCATCGCGCACCAACTTGCGATGATTCAAAGTGGTGATTCAGGTGACCTTGTCACAAATATTGAGTTAAGGAACCCGACCGCTATTGTCTTCGCGGGTGATCATGGTATCGCCGATGAAGGTGTTAGCATCGCGCCAAGTGCTGTCACACAGCAAATGGTTTTAAACTTCTTAACGGGCGGCGCGGCGATCAATTGTTTCTGCCGCGCGAATGATGTGGCATTCAAGGTCGTTGATACTGGGATCTTGCTTCCTGTCGAGCATGACTCTTCAGAGTTTATCGTTCAGCGACTCGGCAACAGAACCGAAAATTTCGCTAAACAAGCCGCAATGACAACTGAGCAAGTCGAACAAGGTATCGAACTTGGTCAGACGTTGATCACTCAGCTGATTGAAGATGGCAGCAACATCGTCATGTTTGGTGAAATGGGTATCGGCAATACCAGCAGCGCGGCGGCAATCTTAAGTGCGCTTTCAAAGCGCGATGCCAAAGATTGTGTCGGTCGCGGCACAGGAATCAGTGATGAGCAGTGGCAGCGAAAAATTGAGTTAGTGGAGCAAGGCGTCTCTCGTTGTCGTAACCAGGACGTATTGTCGATATTGGCTGAAGTCGGTGGTTTCGAGATTGTGCAAATGGTCGGTGGCTTCCTTGCCGCAGCTAAGTGCAATACGCCAGTGCTGGTCGATGGTTTTATCGTCACGGCAGCGGCGTATGCGGCGGCTCTGATCAATCCGCAGTGTCGGGATATCATGATTTTTGCCCATCAATCCCATGAAACCGGGCATCAGTATCTACTCAAAGAGCTCGATGCGGAGCCGATTTTAGATCTGTCGTTGCGATTAGGTGAAGGGACGGGCGCGGTATTGGCAATGCCACTGCTTCGCGCGGCGGCGGAGTTCTACAACAATATGGCCAGCTTTGAAGAAGCGGGAGTGGTTGTCGAGTAATGATGATGCTCAAATACCAGTACCAACTGTTTATGCTGGCGCTTGGTTTTTTTTCTCGCATTCCGGTTCCCGCTTCAATTCCTTACAGTGAAGAGCGGATGAATCAAGCGGGGCGTTACTTTGCGCTAGTGGGGTTACTGTTAGGTAGCCTGTGCGCGCTTGTTTACGGTTTGCTATCGGCTGTTCTGCCGCCTTCAGTCGCAATTATTATCATGATGGCGTTTAGCCTTATGTTGACCGGCGCGTTCCATGAGGATGGCTTGACGGATATGGCCGATGGTATCGGTGGGGGTATGACTTTAGAGCGTCGCCTAACCATTATGAAAGATAGCCGCATCGGTACCTATGGGGCGAGCGCGTTGGTGATGGCGCTCCTTGGTAAGTATGTACTGCTGTCCGAACTGGTTAAGTTTGAACAAATTGCGACGTTTATTATTATCGCTTATACCTTGTCGCGCGCCGTTGCAGCATCGCTGATTTATGATATGCCGTATGTCAGTGATGCAGATGCCAGTAAAAGTAAGCCGCTTGCTCAACAGCAGTCGAAACTGGAACTTGCAGCATTGCTGGCAACAGGTGTCGTGCCTTGTTTGCTACTGGGCTTACCCGTTGCTTTTGTATTAGTGACGGTTGTCGTCATATTTAGAGTGCTGTTTAAGCGTTGGCTGCTAGCGAGAATTGGTGGTTTTACCGGAGACTGCCTAGGCGCAGCGCAGCAACTTAGTGAATTGCTGATCTATTTAACCTTGATTGCATGGATGGTGAACGGCGTATGAGCGTACATCTTATTTTAGGCGGAGCACGTTCAGGAAAGTCCCGTTACGCTGAACACTGTGTTAGCGAATCAGCCCATCAATCAAACAAGCACTATATCGCAACGGCTATCGCTTTCGACGAAGAGATGAAAGCGCGTATTGCTCATCACCAACAATCCAGAGGCGATAGTTGGGTAGAGCATGAGTGTCCGACTCAGTTGGCTACTTTACTAACTCGCTTTGACAGTAACGATGTGGTCCTGGTTGACTGCTTAACGCTGTGGCTAAATAACGTTATCTATAATGATGGTGCTACGCTAGATGAGGAGAAGATCCAGCAGCAAGTGACTGAATTAGTGCAAGCTCTTAGCGCGACATCTGCGCAAATGATCCTGGTTTCCAATGAAGTTGGTTTAGGCGTTGTACCTATGGGCGAAGTCTCTCGGCTCTTTGTCGATAATGCCGGCTGGATGAATCAAGCGATAGCGAAGGTGGCTGAGCAAGTGACGTTTGTTGCCGCTGGTCTACCTATGACTCTTAAAGGAACTAAGGCGTGACGCAGCCAATGAGTGAAGTGAAGACGTTCAATATCTATCTATTGCGCCACGGTAAAACACAAGGCGCACCAGCTCTTTATGGCCATACCGATGTTGAAGTTCCTTCGGTGACGCAGCGCTCGATTTGTAACGCATTAAATGCTGAGGGATTAAGCTTCACGGCAATTGAAAGCTCGCCATTAAAGCGCTGTCACGTATTAGCTCAGCAGCTAGTGGACGATTGCCCAGATCTTGCTCTCAAAGTGACCGACAATTGGAAAGAAACCCACTTTGGCGATTTAGATGGCGTGCCGTTTGAAAAGGCGCAATCTGACTGGCCTAGATTTGAAGCTTTTTGGCGTGATCCAGCGACAAATGTGCTACCTAATGCAGAGCCTCTAGAGCCGTTCTACAATCGAATATCTAAGGCTTGGGAAAGCTTTATCCAAACGCTTGACCAAGATACATTGATCATATGTCATGGTGGCACGATTCGAATGATTCTCGCGCACGTATTGCAGCTCGATTATGCCAATCCGTCGCTCTACTCGACCCTACAGATAGGTCACCAAACACTGACCCACATACAACTCACTCAAGCGGATAAAAACTACCTACGAGTTTGTATGATTGGTAAACCGTTAATTTCAGGTAAGGAAACAAGATGACAGCACCGAGTTGGAATTTATCAATTGCTTATCAACACCTTGAAGACCCAAAGATAGAACAAGACATTGAGCTGATTAAGCAGTGCATTGAGGTATTGGTGCTTCATATCGATAACTGCAGCGCCGTCAGTGTTATGCAAAATGCCATTCAAACCAGTGAAGCGGCAGGAAAGCTGCTGGCGACGGTTAATACTTTTGCTCAATGCAACGCTTCGATTGATGCAACCAATGCTCAGGCCAAAGCACTGATTGGCCGTATTGCTAAACTAAACTCCGAGTTGGCTCAGGCATTTACGCCTTATGAAAACGCCCTAACGGTTGCGCCAGAGAGCTTTATTGCTGATGTGCTCAACCATGAAAGTGGTGATGTAAATGGCCAATCCTTCCAAATTGAATGTACGCGCAAGATTGCTGATACCAAATTATCGGTTGTAGAAGAGCAGCTCCTGACCGCAATGCAAGTGGATGGTCGAGATGCCTGGGGTCGATTATACGATAACATCACGGGCTCGCTACAAGTCACCTTGCAAGATGGCCAAGGAACAAAAGTAGGTTTCTCTCAAGCGGCGAGTACCCTTTACGGGACGGATTTTGAAGCGCAAGAGCCAGCTTGGCGTGGTATTCAGGAGTCGATGAAAGACAATCAAGAGTCATTCGCTGCAATCCTCAATGCACTTGCAGGTTGGCGCTTAACGGAATATCAAAAGCGTTCAAAAGTTGCTGATGTGAGCTTTCTAGATCCAAGCCTTCATGACAGTCGAATTCAAGCTTCGACATTAAATGCGATGATGGAGACTGCCAAAGCGAATAGGGCGGTTGGGCAGAAAGCTGGGCAGTTGATGGCACGCGTTCATGGTTTGCCCCAAATGCGCCCTTGGAATCATCTAGCCGGAATGCCAAGTTTGACCGACGCAGAGCCAAAAGTGTACTCATTCGATGAAGCAATTGAGATCATCTATGCTGCGTTTGAACAAGTGGAACCAGAGATGGCGAGCTTTGTTACCCGCATGGTTGAAAACGGCTGGATTGATGCTGAGCCAACCGAAAATCGCCGCTTAGGAGCCTACTGTACTAAGTTCGCTGCAACAAGAACGCCGCTTGTCTTTATGACATGGGGTGGTAGTCGTTCAGACTTATTAACGTTGGCTCATGAGATTGGCCATGCTTTCCACAACTGGGTGATGCGTGATATGCCACTTTGTCAGACACGTTACCCTATGACCTTGGCAGAGACGGCGTCGATTTTCGCGGAAAACATTGTACGTGACTACCTGCTAGATCAAGTGTCTAGCCGAGAAGAAAAGCTAGAAATGTTATGGGAAGAACTCTCAAGCTGCTATGCGTTGATGATTAATATTCCGGTGCGTTTTGAATTTGAAAAACAATTCTATGAACAGCGCAGTAACGGAGAGCTATCAGGTCCCGAACTTTGTAACCTGATGAGTGAAACGTGGAGCGAGTGGTACGGGGATTCCATGTCAGAGCCGGATCCTTACTTCTGGGCCAGTAAACTGCACTTCTCGATTTCTGAGGTGAGCTTTTACAACTATCCATATCTGTTTGGTTATCTATTTAGCATTGGCGTTTATGCTCAACGCGAAAGCAAAGGTGAGTCTTTTTATACCGATTATGTGAACCTATTACGCGATACAGGCTCAATGATGGCAGAAGAGGTCGTCGCAAAACATTTGGGTATGGATTTATCGAATGCGGATTTTTGGCAGCAAAGTATCGATCGAGTAAAAGCCAAGATAGATGAGTTTGAGTTGTTGCTAGATCAAAAATAACAGGTTCTAAATCATGGTATTATCATTAGCCGGGCAATTGCTCGGCTAATTTGTACAGCGACGTTACCAGCCGAGAAGGTGGTGGTAACTTAATAAATTACGATGAAGCACAAAATTTGTGTCCATAAGTGGGATCGCCCCTACATAATTTAGATGAACAATTCTTTAACATACCCGCTGTGCAATAAAGGAGTAGCGCATGACGAAAAATCTCTTTCGCCAATCTTTTCTTTTTGACAGCTTAGACTTAGAACAAGAAATGCCTGCCAATGAAATGACTGTGGCTGGTGGAACAGTATTCAAATTACATCAACGTGGTGTGTTGGAGGTAATTCCTTCAAACCTCTCCCCAGAGAGTAAACACATCATTATCTCTTGCGGTATCCATGGTGACGAAACAGCACCAATGGAGATCGTCGATAAGATCATCACAGATATCCAAACAGGTTTTCAAATCGTAACCGAGCGACTTTTGTTCATCAATGCGCACCCTGAGGCAACGAATGCCCATACGCGCTTCATTGAAATGAACTTAAATCGTCTGTTTGACGACAAAGAGTATGAGCCTTCGAAAGAACTCGACATTGCGAATAATCTAAAACAAATTGTCACTGATTTCTTTGAAAATACTCAGCAAGAACAGCGTTGGCACCTTGACCTACATTGTGCGATTCGTGATTCAAAACATTACTCATTTGTCGTTAGTCCGAAGGTGAGGCATCCAGTGCGCAGTCAAGCGTTAATGGAGTTTGTCTCTAGCGCTCATTTAGAAGCGGTGATGTTTTCAAATGCGCCATCCAGTACGTTTAGTTGGTATAGCGCTGAGAACTTTGGCGCGCAGGCACTGACTGTTGAGCTAGGCCGCGTGGCTAAGATTGGCCAAAACGATCTTGATAAGCTGGTCGCATTTGATCTGTCACTGCGTGATTTGATCTCAGACAGTGAACCAGAGCATTTGCCGCGAAAACCCGTTATGTATCGAGTCAGTCGTACTATTGTGCGTTTGCATGATGATTTTGACTTTTTGTTTGATGATGACGTAGCAAACTTCACCGCCTTTAAACATGGCGAAGTCTTTGGTCATGATGGCGATAAGCCACTGATGGCGAAAAATGAAGGGGAAGCAATTGTTTTCCCTAATCGTCATGTTGCTGTCGGTCAGCGTGCCGCCTTGATGGTATGCCCGGTGAAAACTCGTTATGAAGAAGGCCAGCTTGTTTACGATTGATAACAATCATTCAAGTTGAATTTCGTGATTACACTTTCTATTTTAATGGCTTAACGGTATCGTTAAGCCATTATTTTTAGGGGCTAGGCTCGGTTACTCAGCAACCACATGGAATTTACTCAGCTACTCAATCGCAGGCAACAAAGATGGATACGTTTTGGTGGTCTCTGCGCCGTTTCACTGTTCATCATTAGTGCGCTTTACCTAATGGTGGGTGAAGTGTTTATCTCACCGTTTGATTCTCTTTCATCTTTACAAGAACAGTTAATAGTTCAATTACGTCTACCTCGCTTACTTGCTGCAATTGCAGTTGGGGCTTCGCTTGCCGTTTCTGGTGCTGTGTTACAGGTTTTACTGGGTAATGTTCTCGCAGAACCTGGTGTGCTTGGTATATCTGGCGGTGCTAGCGTGCTCATGGTATTGCTGCTTTTCTTTGCGCCGACGCTAGCGACCCCCTTTGGCTTTATGATTGCTGCAGTGCTTGGTGCATTGGCTTTCACAATGCTGCTTGTCTTTGTCGCCAAAGCGATGCGCTTGACCACCACTCGCTTACTATTGGTCGGTGTGGCACTAGGCATATTGTCAGGAGCGGTAGTAACTTGGGCATTCTACTTCAGCGATGACTTAAGCCTGCGTCAATTGATGTATTGGCTGATGGGAAGCATAGGTGCGGCTAGTTGGTATCACCACCTACTGACGCTTATCCTAATCCCAGTACTGTTGTGGCTGTGCTTCAAAGGCTCCTTGCTTGATAAATTAATGATGGGTGAATTGCACGCAAAGCAGCTCGGTGTAGATATTGACGCCGTACGTTGGAAGTTGATTCTAGCAGTGTCTTTACTTGTTGGTGGTGCAGTTGCGTTAGGTGGTGTGATTGGGTTTGTTGGGCTAGTGGTACCGCACCTTTTGCGACTGGCATTAGGCAGCGAAAACCGTTATTTGATCCCGCTTTCTGCACTATCTGGAGCCACGCTGGTGGTGTTTGCTGACCTTGTTGCAAGAACCGCACTTGACGCTGCCGAGCTTCCATTGGGTGTAGTCACAACCTCAATCGGTGCGCCGATCTTTATTTGGATGTTGGTGAACAATCATGATTCACGTTAATGGCTTATCGGTTGGCTCTCGATTGCTACCACTCTCCTTTGAGGTGAATCAAGGTGAAATCCTGCATGTAATTGGCCCTAACGGCAGTGGCAAAAGCACCTTGCTGTCAGCGGTGGCAGGTTTGTTAGATTTTGATGGTCAGGCGTCCATCTTTGATCAAGATGTCGCCAGTAGTTCTATCGAATCACTTGCCACTTGCCGCGCGTTCTTATGCCAAAGTGACCGACCAGCATTTAATCTCGATGTTGTTCAGTATTTGGCACTGTCTTTGCCTGCACATATTGACTCTCACTCGCCAGATGTCGAGTCAGTAATCAGTGAGCTATCCCAGTTGCTTGAAATCGATGACAAGCTCCATCGCTCCATTCATCACCTATCAGGGGGAGAGTGGCAACGGGTTCGACTGTGCGCAATTTGTTTGCAGATCTGGCCAACACTAAACCCTTATGCAAAGCTGCTGATCCTTGATGAGCCAGCAGCCCCACTCGATATTGGTCAAGAAACCTTGCTGTATAATTTGATTAGACGTGTGGCGGATATGGGGATTAGCGTCATCATGTCTAATCACGACTTAAATCGAACACTTAAGCATGCGGATAAAGCATTATTGCTTGAGCTAGGAGTGTTACAAGCAGTCGGTGAAGTGAGGGAAGTGCTATCTGTTGAAGAGCTCTCTCGAGTATTCAACACTCAAGTACAAAAGGTGCAAGTGAAAGGTCGCTCGGTACTATTATTCGATTAGTAAGTCCCGCAATTAAGCGAAGTAGAATGGTGCAGGTGCCCCAATAAGGTTCACTGGACGCTATATGAATTTCGATGTCAAATGAAAAGTCTTTTTAAATCAAACGCTTAAAATTAGTGTGAAGCTGGCATGTTCTTGGCAAGAATAGAATTGAAACATTCTCGTTCTTGTTAGGTGGATTCTGGTTGAGTGCGGTTTGCACTTGAAACGCGATTGTCGCGTTAGATGATACTTTTGGTACTACGGCAGCTTACGCCACCTAAGGGAAACCTTTAGGTGGCGGTTTTTTATCTGGCGTCTATAGCAACTATTTGGTCAGTGGCGCTAAATCAGCTGGACGGTAGTAAACCGATTTTAGAACTTTACCTTGGCGAATTGTTTTGCCTTCAGCAACAAAGTCCTCAGCACATTTTGCGATGATGTAATCGCCTTTCTGCACCGCCATTAGTTTAATGCCTTGCTCTGCATAATGAGCTTCAGTTTCAGCGTACTCTTTTTCGTTACGACATACTTTGCTCATGTTGCTTGAGTGAACCTCATCCCAGCAAGGGATAAAGTCGATACCACGGTTTACCGCAACGTTTAACAGTAGATCAATGAGGTAATTGATCGCTAGGTTGTCTTCGACTTTATCGTGACCTAGGTGCACCAAACGACCCATCAAAACATAAACACTGTCGATGATCGCGTCAGCTTGCTCTGTTTTGTTATCCGCTTCTGCTAGTTCTGTCAGTTCTTCAATCGCAAGTGACGTGTGCAGCGTGTCAGCTTTGTCATCTAAGCTTTCTGGTGCGGTAACAGGTAGATCAAACGTGCTGCGAAATTCAGAAATGTCGCGGTAAAGATGGTTAAAAATGTCTGTGGTCAGTTTTGAAAGGTGCATATCCAATAGGTCCGGATGTCATTATGTTGTGCCAATATTACCAAAGCGGGCCTTTTCTCGCTATCGGCGAAAACCAATAAATCGCGGGTGAACGCATATAGTGAGCATTGTTTAGCCCGAAACTAAAATAAACTGCGGGATAAAAAGCCACCCTGTAAACGATGGCTTCAAAAATTACTTCAACTAGACAAGATATGGAAAAAGCTTGGCTTTCTCTTGCGCGCTTAGAGACTCAACGCGGGCGATATTGGTATCAGGGATCGCTTCGGGGTTAGGGTAATGCTTAAGTACCTTCTCCATACTCTCTTCTCGGATCAAGTGGAACACCGGATACGGAGAGCGGTTGGTTAAGTTTTCTGCGTCTTCAGGCTCAGTGCCACCAAAACAGTAATCCGGATGGAAGGTCGCTAACTGGAAAATTCCATCCCACTCTTGTTGGCGAATCAGCGCTTCGACCCAATCAATGAACAGGTTGTAATCATAGAAATCTTGCAGCATGTTTGGCACAGCGACAAGTGTAGTTTCTAACTGCTCAGGCTCCGTTGATTCAAGCTCTAGTAACTGAGTCAAAATATCTTCGAGTAATGTTTCTTCGGTTGTGGCTTCACTAACGAAGATCTTAATTTGTTTGTTACGTTGAGGCTTTGCTGCAAACGGGCACAAGTTAAGACCAATCACGACATCATTTAGCCATTGCTCGACAGCATTAGCGACGATTTCAGTATTGTTAGGTGTTGAGTTATTGGCTGTCATTTTGCTTCCAATTTAGTATTTGGCGCAAGAATAGCAGAATCGGTTGAGGGATGCTCCCCTGCTTGTGCAGTGCTTTGCTCGGATTTGCTCAATAGTTGGCATAACAGGAAGCTCGCAGCGTACAGGAACAGACCACCTGTGATGACCATTCCCCAGCCACCATGTTGCCAGCAATAGATCAGGAAGAATCCACCAATACTGCCACCAACATAATAGTGAACTAAATAGAGCGCGGTTGCGGTCGCTTTGGCATGGGTTGCTTTACGGCTTACCCACGAATACGCCAAGGTATGAGTGAAAAATGCGCCAAAACTGATCAGTAGCAATCCCAATAGCATAAACGGCAATGCATCAATATAGGCGATGAGCATGCCGAGTAAACTGATGACAGTGCCCGTCACCATTCCGAGAATGTCATTACGAGTCTTTGTCCAAAGTGAGGTCATTTTGGAGCTGATAGTCCCGGCTAAATAGCACAGGAAGATAAGCGAAGCCAAACCGATAGGCAGGTTATGTGGTTCACTAACCAGTCTAAAGCCCATTACTGAGTAGAGGTTAACGAACAGGGCGAAATTTACGCCGCCGATGAGCATGGCAAACCAGAGAGTCTTGTTCGATAGATGTTTTATGAGTGCGCGATTGTGCTGACGTAGCATCCCTTTTTGCGGGGTAAAGTTTTTCTGCTTAGGCAAAATAAACACGACACAAATAGCACCGATCAAAGTGAATATTGCCATTACCGTCACTGCTTGCTGCCAACCGTAAGCATCCGTGAGCGTCCCACCGACAATACGACCAGCAATGCCACCCAACGAATTGGCAGCAATGTAGCCGCCAATGGCGTGACTAAAGGCGGTTTCTGAAAGCTCTTCTACCATGTAAGCCACTGCGACAGAGGCAAATGCCGCTAAGGCGACTCCCATTAGTGCTCGGGCGACCACGAGTAATAGTAATGACTCGCTTGGCAACATAATGCCACCGATAAACGGCATAGCGAGCAGGCCCAATAGCATCACATTGCGTCGTCCAACCGCTTCAGAGGCAACGGCCCAAGGTACCAAGCAGACAGAGAGTGCTAATGTACTGGCGGCAAACAGCCAGTTGATTTGAGTTTCGCTAACGGAAAAGTAATTTGCCATATAAGGCAGCATTGGTTGGAAAAGGTAAAGATTACAAAACACTAAGAAAGATCCTAGTGCTAGGCTGAAGGTGACGCGGCGGTAATCTTTGCTCTTGAGTTCGATCATGGTCGGTATCTGATTGGAAACTATGTGAGCAAAATATCAGTCTAACGCTGATATATAAAATATATTAAAAATATAAACCTAATACATTTTTGATATAGCCCTATGGAATCAAAACCGTTAAAACATTTTGTCGCTGTTGCCGAACATCAACACTTTACCAAAGCGGCAAAAGCTCTTCATATTGCCCAACCAGCGCTGAGTGTATCGATTAAAAAACTAGAGCAGAGTTTGGGTGTCGAACTTTTTCGCAGAGAAGACAGACAAGTCTCATTGACTGACGAGGGGCATATCCTTTATGAGCATGCAAAGCGGGTATTGCAACAGTTAGAAGACGCTCAGCTTGCGATCGATGAGCTAAAAGGGCTAGAGAAAGGAGAAGTTCGTCTCGGTGCACCGAGCATGATGGGTTCCTACTTTTTCCCCGAAGTGCTCATGGCATTTAAGAGTCGCTATCCGCACCTTAAGCTGACGTTAGTCGATGCCGGGACGCGTTCGATCAGGCAAATGCTGTTAGATGGAGAGCTCGATATAGGCGTAATCAATGATGAAAATGTGCCTGACGACCTAGAAACCGATCACTTGCTCACCTCTGAAATGGTAGCGGTTGTCTCCAAGGAGCACGAATTTGCTAATCAAGATTCGATTACGTTTGATGAGTTCTTTCAACATGAACTTGTGATGTTTAAAACGGGTTATTTCCACCGAGACTTTATCGAGAATCAAGCCAAGCTGTGTGACAAAGAAATGCTGTTCTCATTTGAAACCAATTTATTGCCGATGATCTTAAGTATCGTCAAGCATGAGTTTGCGATTACCGCGTTATTAGAGCTGGTCACTCAACATGAAAAAGACGTGGTCGGCATTTCTTTTGAACCCAAGGTAAAGCTGGATCTGGCACTGGCTTGGCGAAAGAGCGGTTATCTCTCAATTGCCGACAAAACCTTTATCGATTTTGTTAAGCAGTACGTGTGACTAGGGTCTGTTGCTCTTTTGTGGTTAAATTTTGTTCGAGCAAAAAGCATTTTAGACGCGGCGAGTGGTTTGAAGCCTAGTGGGTCTAAGTAAAAAACACTCAACAAAGTATAAAATGCTTTCAGCCGAACCCTTCGGGCAGCGTTTGTGGATTCTTTCTGCTGCGTTATCGGCTTATCAGGTAGGGCAACTACATTTCAAAGCCTCTGCCTTGCAGAAAAAGCCCACAAACTGCTGCAAAAATCATCTCAAAAGATCAACAGACCCTAAGGCACTTACCTGCAAATATCACAATTTGCTTAATCTCTATCGCACTTATCAAACAATTACAGTAATTTGCAGTTAGCACTCGCAAAATCTTGAAAGGTAGGGACACTGTTTCATGCAAATTGATATTCAACAGCTTCACTTGGACCTAGGCACCCATGAGCTCGATATTGAGCAATGGACAATTGAAGAGAAACAATCTTGGGGCGTCTTTAGTACCGAGGGCGACATTGGTTCTGCGCTCGGTTGCTTTCTCTGTGGCGAGTTAGCGGCAGATGCAGCATCACTTAAGCTAACCCAAGGTCGTATCGCTCAAGTTTCCTTGGTCGAGCAGCAGCGTCTGTTGGAAGAAGAAATCGCAAAAGACGAAACGGATTATCTCGACAAGGTCGATAGTGGCACCGCTGTTTATGACTTGATCTTTGAGCAATGTCAGTCGCAGTCACTGACCGAGCAATTAATTGAACAGCTGGATCTGCAGCATCTAAAGCAGAGTGGCTTTCGAGTGCTTTCTACCGGAGAGACGCGCCGGGTCATGCTTGCAAGGGCATTGGCAACTGAGCCAAACCTGATTGTATTGGATAACCCGTTTACTGGCTTGGATGTCGTCCATCGTGCTGCGTTGGCTCAGTTTTTATCTGAGCTGTCTCAGCGCGTGCAAATGGTTGTCACCTTCAACCGTGAAGAAGATATCCCAGAATGGATCGACCATATTGCTCTGTTCAATCATGGCAAGCTTGAAAGCACGATGGACAAGCATGAGTGGGAGTCACATCCAATCATCAGCCAAATCAAAGCTCAGTCTCAGCATCAGAGTGAGCAAATGATGGAGCTGATCCATCGCTATCAGCATTCCCATCACTTTGAAAATCCAGTATTCGAAATACAAAATGGTCGAGTCGAGTACACAGAGAAAACCATTTTCACCGATTTAAATTGGCGGATTGAAAACGGGCAGCACTGGCAGATCAAAGGCCCTAATGGCTGCGGAAAGAGTACCTTGCTTGGTTTGATATTTGGCGACCACCCGCAGTGCTATTCTAACGACATTCAGATCTTTGGTAAGCAGCGTGGTAGCGGTGAGTCAATTTGGGAGATCAAGCAGCACATTGGCATGGTTTCTTCAGCGCTGCATTTACAATACCGGGTTAGTTGCAAAGCAATTGATGTAATTCTATCCGGGTTTTATGACTCGATTGGTCTCTATCAACAACCAAGTAAAAAAGAGATTATCGTGGCGCGGGAATGGCTTGAGATCTTGCACATGTCAGAGCATGAAAATACCTCGTTTAGGCAGCTAGAGTATGGTCAGCAGAGACTGCTTTTGATCGCGCGAGCCATCGTCAAGCAACCAGCAATCCTGATTCTAGATGAGCCATACCAAGGGTTAGATTATCTTGGTCGTCGCTTGGTCAAAAACACCTTAGAGCTGATAGCGAAAGAAAATTTAAGTCAGCTACTTTATGTCTCTCATTACCAAAAGGATAAACTAGACAGCATCAAAAATGAGGTTGAGTTTATCTATAATGATGATGTGCAGTGTTATAAACCACAAGTGCGAGTAGGTAAGTGCGATGATTAGCTGCAGTGACTATGACTATATTGAGATAGCGTGTATGCACCGTTATCCGGTTCGCCTGACATTCAAAGACGGTGAAAGCCTAGAAGGGAAGGCGCTAGATACTGCGCGCAATGAAGATAAACAAGAGTGTATTAAGCTGGTCGTGGATTCCACCGAGCTACTTTTTGAGCTTGATACACTGTCAAAACTGCAAGTTCTGGTGGATAACCCACACTTTCAACTCAAGAGATTCGATTAGCTTCCTAAATCAATATCCGATGGCCTGACACTCGTTAGGTCATCAAATACTCCCGCAGAATATAATCAAGTTGCGCTGCTTTGAGCATTACTTCCTCCAGTCTCAGTAATGATTCATGTTTAAGATATAAGTTGTACCTATAAAAATGTTTCAATCAATGGGATAGTTTTCCTCTAATTGATGTCGAAGCACTACTCAGACGTACAACTATTCATATAAATAATAAATATACTGACAAGGAACTCAAATGACGACTAAGCCGTTACGTTGGTTGCTGCCTTTCATGATTTTAGGTGGGGCTTATGCTGGATATTCTGCGATTGCATCAAGTGCTCCGGAGTCACTAGAAAGTAAACCGCCGAAAGCTCCGCCTATGGTTAAAGTTTCCAAAGTGAATTCTAGCGATCACAAGGTCGTAATTACCAGCCATGGAGAGCTTCAACCCGTTGAAGTCACCCAGCTTTCTTCGCAAGTTTCTGGAGAGGTTGTTAGCTGGCATCCCAATTTTGTCGTTGGTGGCATCGTCAAACGCGGTGAAGTGCTATTCAGTCTTGAAAGCGACAATTATCAAGCGGCAGTGCTGCAAGCTGAAGCCCAGTTAGCGGGAGCTAGAGCTACGTTGATTGAAGAGAAAGCCCGAGCAGAAGTTGCAGCGCGCCAAGCAAAAAACCTTCCGAAGAAACAAGTGACGGACCTCTATCTTCGTAAACCGCAGTTATTAAGTGCGGATGCGCAAGTTAAATCAGCGTTAGCTGAACTTAAACGCGCAAAGCGAGATCTAGCAAACTGTAAAATCGTTGCTCCATACGATGCGCTAGTGGTCGCAAAAGATATCGGTGTCGGTCAGTTTATTTCAGCAGGGGCGCATGTAGCCACATTAAACAATGTTGAAGCGGGTGAAATTCACATCCCGATTGCGGGTTTTGACAGTGCATTTCTACCGCAAGATTACGCAGGACTTCCGGCACAAGTGATCCAGAGAGGCATAAAAAATACCCATCGCGAAGGGATTATCGATCGAGATTTAGGTGTGATTGATAGCAGTACGCGAATGATCAATATGGTTGTGAGGGTAGACAATCCATACGCAATAGAAAGTGATAAAACGCCAATGAAGTTTGGTTCTTATGTTGAGGTGCAATTCACAGGTAAGGAACTCAAACACATTTACCGTCTTCCTCAGGAACTGGTCAATAACCGCCAAGTGTGGGTGGTGAATAGTGAAAACCAATTAGAGCCGAGAACGGTCAATGTGTTACGTGCTGAAAAAGAATTTATGCTGATTAATCAAGGTTTGAGAGAGGATGATCAAATCGTTTTGACTGTGCCTGAATATCCGCAAGCTGGGCTACAAGTTGAAGTGGCTGTTCAAGACAGTCAGCTAGATAAGTAGAGGTCGGTCATGGAAGAGTCTAAACAGAAAGGGCTGATCGCTTATTTTGCCAACAACGCAGTTGCCGCCAACTTGATGATGGCGTTCATACTGATCATTGGTACGGTGAGCTTTTTCTTTATCCAGCGACAGATGTTCCCGAATATTGAGGTCAACTACATCAATGTCAGTGCCCAATATCCGGGCGCTTCGCCACAAGAGATTGAAGAAAGTATCCTGATCAAGTTGGAAGAGTCACTTAAAGACGTGACTGGTATTAAAAAAACAGTGTCAACGGCATATCGTGGTAGCGGCAATATTGAGCTTGAAATCAACGTTGATGAAGACATTGATTCGGTGTTGGACAAGGTCAAACAAAAAGTTGATTCGACCTCCAATTTCCCTGACGCGATGGAGCCGATTCAAGTTTATCAATATGAATGGCGACAAGATGTTATTGAGATGGCGTTGGTCGGTGATCGTACTTTGCTTGAGCTTAAACCGATAGCGAAACAAATTGAAGATGAACTGCTGCAGTTAAACAACGTGGCTTTGGTTGACCTCGGTGCGCCTGAATATGAGATCGCGGTAGAAATCGAGCCAAGGGTGCTACAGAAATATAGCCTCACCTTGAATGATGTCAGTCAGGCGATTCAACGATACTCGGCTAACTATTCTGCCGGTGAGGTACGCACCAATGCTGGGATGATCTCGGTACGTATTGAAAACCAATACTACAGCGGAGAAGAGTTTCGAGATATTCCAGTTAAGATCGGAGCCAATGGCGGCAAGGTGCTTCTGCAAGACATTGCAACGATTAAAGATGGCTTTACCGAGGATGACCGTTACTTCCGTTATTCTGGACAAAACGCGATGTATCTTTCAGTCAAAGCGACCAAAGATCAGAATATGGTGACGGTTGCTGAATCCGTTAAAGCCTATTTAGCGCAGAAAAACCAAACCCTGCCAGCGGACTTGCAGATAAAAACCTTGGTCGATATGACCTACTACTTGAATGCTCGCTTAGACATGATGCTCAAAAATCTGCTTCAAGGTGCGGTGCTGGTTGCCTTAATGTTGAGTTTGTTCTTACGCGTAAAGCTTGCTATGTGGGTGATGGTCGGCCTTCCGGTATGCTTCTTAGGCGCAGTTATGTTGATGCCTGCGATTGGCGTCAGTATCAATATTATTTCTCTGTTTGCGTTCATTATGGTGTTAGGTATTGTTGTCGATGACGCGATTGTCATAGGGGAAAGCGCTTACAGTGAAATCGAGAAATATGGTGGTGGCGTTGAAAATGTCGTACGTGGCGCTAAGCGAGTTGCAACCCCTGCGACCTTTGGCGTGCTGACAACAATGGCGGTGTTTGCGCCGTTCTTGATGTCCAAAGGGATAGAGCGAGCCTTCTTCTTTGGCATCGCATCCATCGTAATTCTCTGTCTGTTTTTTAGCTTGATTGAATCTAAGCTGATCCTGCCTTCACACTTAGCGCACTCGAAGTTTAAGCCAATTAAGAAAGGCAGTTGGCGAGACCGCTTTAACACTCGCTTCTTTGGTTTCATCAATGGTCCATACAAAAACTTCGTCAAGTGGTGTACACATTGGCGTTGGAGCGTATTCGCGACCTTTGTCGGCATATTAGCAGTAAGCATCGCGATGGTGATGGCGAGCTATGTTCGCGTTGTCCCTTCACCTAAAGTTCCTCATGATTTCCCTAGTATTAAGTTGGTGATGAATGACAATGTGTCAAGTGAGCAAACCATTGAAGCGCTTAAGTTGGTCGAATCTACAGTATTGGCCATAGATAGCGAGATTGAGCAGGAAACAGGTCAGAAAATGGTGCGTGATATTCTGACGTTCAGCCAAGGGCGTAAAGAAGGGCGTTTAGTGATCCCTCTGGTTGATGAAGATCTAAGGCCGTTCAACACCTTTGAGCTAGCTAGACGATGGCGTGAACGACTGCCAAGTATCCCTGGCTTAAATATGTTGAACGTGTCAGATAACGTCAATGATGATGAAAAGGGCGATGAATTTGGCTTTCTACTGTATGGCTCAGATATTGAGAGTCTCAACGCAGCAGGGCGCGATTTGATCATCTCGCTACAGCAGCAACAAGGTTTGTTCGATATCTCATCCTCTATCGACTCTGGTAGTCAGGAAGTATTACTGTCGCTTGCCCCTGTCGCTTATGATCTTGGTTTGGATCTGTTTGATATCGCCACTCAAGTTGGTGGCAGCTTCTATGGTGGCGAGGCACAGCGAGTATTGCGCGATGGTGAAGAGATTAAAGTCATGGTGCGTTATCCTAAATTGACCCGTGAAGCCTTCTCATCGCTGCGTTATGCGGTTATCACTACCCCAGAAGGTAAGAAAGTGATGCTTGGCGATGTGGTCGAGATTAATCAGCAGCCCGGCGTTAGCAGCATCCGTCGTGAAGGCGGTTATCGCAGTGTCTATGTCTATGGCTCTATTGATGAAGAGTTGGTTGAACCAAACCAAATCGTCGAGCAAGTGAATAGTGAAATCATCCCGGATATTCTTGCTAATTACCCCGGTGTTAAGAGTGAATTAGGTGGCTCTATAGAAGAGCAGCAAGCCCAGCAAAATGAGCAGATCATCTTCTTTATTGCCGGCATGATTATCGTCTACATTCTGCTTGCCGTGCCGCTTAAGAGCTACGCTCAACCATTGATTATTATGTCGGTGATCCCGTTTAGTTTAACGGGCGCAATATGGGGACACTATTGGTTTGGGCTTGATCTCAGCATGATGTCGACCTTTGGTCTTATTGCTGCGGCGGGTGTAGTCGTCAACGACTCTTTAGTGATGACCGATTACGTCAACCAAGTCAGAGCAAAGGGAGTGGCTATCAAAGAAGCGGTGATTGAAGCAGGTTGTGCGCGATTTAGAGCGATCACACTGACCTCAATTACGACCTTTGTGGGTGTCTTGCCGATTATGTTTGAGACCAGCTTGCAAGCAAGGTTTGTCATCCCAATGGCGGTTGCACTCGGTTTCGCAGTGCTGTTTGCCACCTTACTGACCTTGGTACTAGTACCGTGTCTCTATCTCATGCTTGAAGATATTAAAGGGCTGTTTTCAAAGCTGAAAGGTGTGGTAACGCGTAAGCGAAGTGATTCACAAACCGCCACTGAATAGAGTGAGGTGAATTGTACGGCCTGACGCATTTACGTTTTCAGGTCGTACAAATAACTCACAACGCTGAGATTATTTAGCGTTGTAGATCTTCTCAAAGTTCCCCGGATTCCAACCAATCATAATACGGTCACCAATTTTAAGAACAGGTAACGAGCGAGCGCCAATCGCATCGAGCTCTTTACGACCGCGCTGCATTTTTGCATTGGTGATTCTGTACTTGTAGCCTTTTGAATCTAAGTAGCGCTGCGCGTCTTTACAGTGCGGGCATTTATCTTTTACGTACAGGACAAGTCGTTTCATGGTGGTTTCCTACGGGTTATCTCTGGCTCAGAGTTTAACGAAAAGACCGTGAATGGCAAGTATGAATAGGGTAGACTTACGCCCCATTATTTGTGCCGTTGGCTCTATTTTTATTACTGTGACTATGAATCCGTTACTTCGTTATATTCAAGGCTATCCTCAACATATTCTAGAGCCAGTGACTCAAATGATAGAGTCTGGCCGCTTCAATACTTGGTTTGAACAGCGTTACCCAACGAATCACGACATCAAAAGTGAAAAAGCCCTGTTTGAATATACGATGGCGATTAAAAATCGCTACATGAAGAAAACGGCGCCACTGAGCAAAGTGATTTACGACAGCAAAATCCACCTGATCAACAACGCATTAGGTTTACATACCTATGTGGCTAAAGTTCATGGTGGCAAGATCAAATCGAAAAACGAAATTCGTATTGCGAGCGTATTTAAGAACGCGCCAGAGCCATTATTACGTATGCTGGTGGTACATGAGCTGGCTCATCTAAAAGAGAAAGATCACGATAAATCTTTCTACCAACTATGCTGTCATATGGAGCCTGACTATCATCAACTTGAGCTCGATGCGCGCCTGTTTATGATTTATCAAGAAATCGCCAAGAAAAAGTAACCTTATGATCCATCAATCTAAGAAAACAAAGCTACGTAACAAGAATCCAGAGCAATCTGCGTCACAGATGAAGGTCATTACCCTTAAAGGAAAAGCAGGGTTACATAAACGCAATTTGCATCAAGGTCGCTATGACTTTGAAAAGCTAACTGTCGCGTTGCCAGAGCTTATAAAGCATGTGGTAAAGAACCCTAAAGGGGAGTTGAGTATTAATTTCTCTGATCCGCTGGCGGTAAAGTTACTCAACAAAGTATTACTCGCTCACCATTACAGTGTCACGTCGTGGGATATTCCGCCAGGTTACTTATGTCCACCTATTCCCGGTCGAGCGGATTACATTCACCGGTTGGCTGAGCTGCTAACCAATGAATCAAAGTCGTTAAAACATAATCAAGTGAGAGCGCTTGATATTGGTGTCGGCGCTAATTGCATTTATCCGATTGTGGGTGCGACTCAGTATGGTTGGCACTACATTGGGTCTGACGTTGATGCTGAGTCGGTAGATAATTCGAATCGAATCGCGAATCAGAACTCAGTGCTTAATGGGCGTATAGAGTGCCGATTGCAAAGTGATAGCCGCAATTTTTTTAAAGGGATCATTAAGCCGAACGAGTTTTACGATGTCACCACATGTAATCCTCCGTTCCATAAGTCTCTTCAAGAAGCGCAGCAAGGCACTGAAAGAAAAATTAATAACTTAGCGGCAAATAAGAACAAACGAAATCAAGTGGCACAGAAATCGAAGCCAACCAAGTCACCTATACTTAACTTTGGTGGACAAAAAGCCGAGCTTTGGTGTCCGGGTGGAGAAGCTGCCTTTATCAAGAATTTGGCGTTTGAAAGTCGAGATTTCTCCAAGCAGGTTTTGTGGTTCTCGACACTGATTTCCAAGAAAGAGAACGTACGTTGGATGCGCAAAAATCTAGAAAAAGTGGGCGCGAGTGAAGTGCGTATTATCGAAATGAGCCAAGGCCAGAAAGCCAGTCGTTTTATGGCGTGGACGTTTAAATCAGAAGCGGAACGCCAGCAATGGCTGAAGCTAAAAAGTTAATCGGATAGAGCGGAGGGCATATGGAGTTTGAAATTTATATGCCCTGTGAGCCTGCTTGGATTTGCGATAGCTTTCTAGCGCTATTTTCTGTTCTTTTGGCGATTGGGCTAGTGGCGTTTATCTATATCCTTTATAAGGAATACCGCCGTATCAATCGGGTAAAGAAGCGTAAAACGCAGCGGGATGCTTCTCGTAAAAATAAGCCTTAATATAACTGCTCTAATTGATCTCTATATTTATCTTCCAACACCTTGTTTCCCACTTTGTGCTCTAACTCGATGAGCAGATATAATGATGACTTTTTCACGCCATATCGTTGATGGAATCGTAAAAGTCTGATCCTAGCTTCTGTATACTCCTCATATTCAATCTCTAATTTGGCTAAGTTTAGCAATGATATAGGGCGATCTGGTTGGTGTGCCAAAGCGCTTTGAAAATACTCTTGAGCCCTTTGCTTATTTCCGGCTTTTAGCGAACAAAGCGCCGCGTTTTCATAACTCATCGGTATTAAGTAATAACTCGGCTGTTCAATTGCTTGGTTGAACAGAGCATCGGCTTGGTCATAGTGTTTCTGTTTACATAAAAACGTGCCGTAGTTGTTGAGTACATCGCCATTGTCTGGATGTTGCTTGAGAGCAGTGGAATACAAACTTTGCGCGGATTGAGTTTCGCCGACTTGCTCAAAGTAGTGAGCGAGTGAAAGCTGAGCTCGGTAATAGTTGGGATCATGTTGCAGGGCGATGTCGAAGTTTTCACGCGCCTTAATCATATTGCCTTGCTTAAGGTAGCCAATACCGAGCTCTATCCTTGCTTCAGAGCGTTCTCTAATAATATTTTTTGATGGTGCTTCGACAGTTATACAACCGTTTAGAAGCAGTGAAAGGGTGAGTAATACTAGGCGCATGGTTTGACTCATTGTGGATCGCAACGAGTAGTGTACGCCTTAAGTCCTATAGGTTGACTCTGTCGAGATCGGGATGCGACAGAGGTGGTCTATAGCCGTTAATCGTATGAAACAGAAGAATGAAAAAAGGCGCATTACGATGTGAGTAGCACCTTTTCTGACCTTGATTACCTAACTATTGGTGTAGGGAATCAATCATCTTTCGTGAAGTTTGCTTCGCTGAACTTATCCAGATCGTATGGCGTTTGTTGGTAAACGCAGTAGTTTAGCCAGTTTGAGAACAACAGATGACCGTGGCTACGCCAGCTTGCGCATGGTGGGTTGTCAGGGTTGTTATTTGGATAATAGTTAACTGGAATCGCAGGTTCCATGCCTTCACCAAGATCACGGATGTATTCGTTGTGCAGTGTATGCGAGTCATATTCAGGATGGCCAGTGACAAACACGTTACGTTTGTCTTTGGTTGCGGCTAAATAAACCCCTGCAACGTCTGACGTTGCCAAAACATCAAGATCGGTGTGCTCTGCTAAGTATTCTGGAGAGAAGTCAGCATAGCGGCTGTGTGGCGCTAAGAAAGTATCGTCAAAGCCTCTCAGAACTGGGTGATAAGGTTTGTGGATCTTATGGTGGTAAACACCGGACAGCTTCTCTTTGCGTGTACGTTTAGGTAAATCGTAAAGGAGTTTTAGCCCTGCCTGCGCCGCCCAACAAACATAAAGTGTTGAGGTGACGTGGTCTTTAGCCCAGTTCATGATGGTTTGCAGGTGGTCCCAATAAATGACATCTTCAAACTGAACAAGGCCTAGTGGGGCACCGGTAATGATAAGGCCATCAAAATTACGCTCTTTGACCATCTCAAACTGGCGATAAAAGTTATCTAAGTGCTCAGTTGGCGTATTTTTACTAGGGCGATTATCAATACGCAGTAGTTCGATATCGACTTGTAATGGACTGTTAGATAACAAACGTAAGAATTGAGTTTCCGTCTCAATTTTCTTAGGCATAAGATTGAGGATCAAAACCTTAAGTGGACGGATTTCCTGAGTGGATGCACGAGATTCTGACATCACGAAGATGTTTTCAGTGCGTAATACGTCTGATGCGGGTAGTTGATCGGGGATCTTAATTGGCACAGCTTACTCCCTAAGTGTTATTATGGACGTCTATACTTCTAAACTTAACGTAATCAGAATGAGATGTCGATAGCAATTTTAGTCTCATTTGTATTAATATTCGGCTACCGATATCTATTCAACGTTACTATGACTGCGAAACTGACCCTAATCCGAGGCCTTCCCGGCTCAGGGAAAAGCACCTTAGCCAAGACGTTAGAAGTCGACCACTTTGAAGCGGATATGTATTTCGTTGATGCCGATGGTAATTATTGCTTTCAAGCAGATAAAATCGCGGAAGCGCACCAGTGGTGCCAATTGATGACGGAACAATCCCTATCAAATAATAATAATGTCGTGGTTTCCAATACCTTCGTAAGGCGTTGGGAAATAATGCCTTATTACAAAATGGCTAAGCGCCTTGGGACAGAATTTGAAGTGATTGAGTGCCATAAAAACTATGGCAATGTTCACGGTGTTGAGCCTCATGTTATTGAAACAATGAAGAAAAGGTGGCAAGAATGGCGAAGCGAAGCCCAGTAGTAGAAATGCTCTCTTACGGCATTTATAAAGAGTGGGATTCTAAGTCTAAGTACCTACCAAAGATTCAAGAGTTCACAACCAAAGTGCCCGCCGATGAAGAAATAGAATTTGGCTATATCGTCAATATCAAAAAGGCCAAGGGTGAAGTCATTGAGTTTTGTATTGAACACCCAGGGATTAGAGGCAAAAAAGGACAGCTCTTAGAGCCGTTTACTGGTGAACTGCACGTCGGAAGTAATGATTGGGATTTCTATCTCGGCGATACTATCCAGCTACTTGACCCTATTGATGGGTATGAATCCAATATTGGTAAGTGGCGCATGACAATTATGCTCAATGGTTCCCTCATATCAGATAAAGCATTCGACGTGTATGCTAGGGATGAAGGGGAGTTTTGGAAAAAGCGCGGGTTCTAGATAATTCGAATATTATGTTCAGAAATCTATTTGGCTAAAGGTGTCTATTGACGTTGCCGGTGATGATTTCAATGGCTCACCATTGTGGTTTGATACCAAATTACTTGAGGAAGATTTGTTTAATGCACACACTTGTTCGAATTCTATTTGTCCTGACTGCTCTAATTGCGCTGATTGTGGTTGCCGTGGCCTGGAACACCATACCACAACTAAAATTTGTCGAAAAAAGTATGCAATGGAAATGGAACTGGTTTTACTTCGAACCGTTTTCTAATGGTATTCAAACCACACGTACACGAGACACAAAGCAACTTCTATTGAGACGCGTCTATTTGAAATATTCTACAGTCGTTTTTGTGAGTACCACATTTGACAATAAATTCGAAGTGGATGTCGTCAACCAAACCTTGTGTAAGCCACAGAGCAGTAAGTGGGTATTGGTTTCCATTAATGAACAGCCTATGTCTCGCGTGCCAATGGTGTGTGATAGTTCGGGTGAAACGTACACCTATCAATTTATAAGTAATAAACTGCGAGCACTTGAGTTTCGTATCGACGATAACTCTATTCATGAAAACTTTATGTTATGGCCAATTTCTGAAATTAAAGCAGATCAGTTTAAACAGCAGCACGCTTCATTTTTCGGTAGCCAAAATGATGATGAAGAGTATCAATGGCTCAGAGATTGATGTAAGTCTACCCTTATAGGGAGTTATGTCGTTAATACAGCCATTTATCTCTAATACATCAAAATATTAGTTTTTTGTATTAAAGGACATCCAAGCGATGGCTGTCCAGCCTATTGCTTGAAGCCACAACAAGCTATATTGGTTGGCAATGCTTGGCCATTCTCCGCCCATTTGATTGAGTCTAAGGAAGCCTTGAATAGCCGGCGTACTTGGGAACAACTGTGATAGCCAAACAATCGGTGTTGGTATCGCTTCAATCGGCCATATAAAACCCACGCTAAAAATAAGTGGCATAGAGCTGATTAATACAACTAAGGTGACCAACTCTCTTCGCGGTGTAATGTTGCCAAGCCAGATTCCAATAGCGCTAGAGGTGATTAAAAATGGCAGTAGTAGGGTGAGTAGATCGCCAATCTTAGCAAGTTGATTGACGCCATGCATTGTAAAGCTAGCCCCAAAATAGTAACAGCTCAGTACGTAGTAGATAGCAACAAGGACGCCTATTCTTACGGTGAGAAGTTTCAAGGGCGATACTTGGTTCCAATACCCATTGCCGTGCTTTTGAGTACCGCCGACTAAGCCTGCCGCCATCGCAAGGGTCTGCTGTAAAATCAGTACAAACACTGCGGGAACAACATAATCGACATAACCCATACGCGGGTTAAAGGTCGGCTTTAAGTTCAGTTTTGTCGCTGCGTATTGTTCACTGGCTAATGATAAAGGCTGACCGTCGAGCACTAGCTTAGCGACCGTCGTCTGAGCCGCTAATGTTCCGCCGGCTTTTGCTAATCCTTCGACAATAGTGCCGTATACCAAGAAATAGGATGCATCGCCCGCGTAAGCAAGAGTCGGACTTTTTCCAAGCATTAAATCTTTATAGAAGTGCTCAGGTATGACCAAAATCCCGCTAACTTTACCAGATAGGAACGCTTGGCGAGCTGCCTCGATACTGTAGTCACGCTGAACTACTTTAACCTGCGGTGTCGCATCAACCATTCGCTCTAGCTTAAAACTGGTTTGGCTGTTGTCGAGGTTAACAATACTGATTTCTTGCTCTCGCGGAGTCTGGTGACTGTATGGGAGTGGATAGAGAAAAGAGTAAAACAATACTCCACCAAACACGGTTAACGCTACTACAGGGTTTGCGACAATTGCTTTGATCTCGGACTTAATCAATTCGATGATGGTCATTTTGTTACCTCATTCGTTAGATGCTTTTTGATCAGTGCGAAGGTAAGAAGCAAAGGTAAGGCATAGCCAAACATTGGGAGTAGGTGACTAAGAGACGTTGTCCATGCTTGACCGTAGCTAACTTGGCTCACTTGGACTTCAATATAGTGACTGATTGGCAGCAGGCTGCGCCACATCTGCGCAAGACTACTCATGTCGGTCACGGGAAAGGTGATGCCCATAAATGCGAAGCTTGGTGCGGTGAATGCGCCAGCGAAGCTCATTGCGCGAGCGGCGTCCAAGGTCAAAAAGAAAAACACACTGCCCATCACCATACACGCAAGAATCGTCGCTGATTGCCCAATCACGAGCGTTATAAAGCTCCCGTTCATCGGCCATTTAAATCCTAGATAGAACCAGCATAAAAAGCCGAAACCTTGCAGCGCAAATACCCAATAGTAAGGTGCGAGTGTAGAAAATAGGCTTCGAATTGGCTGCGTTGCCAACCAAGGTGATAGTCGGCGGTCCCTTAAATTGGCCGCTAAGATTAGAATCGTGGTGACCACTATCACTATCTGCCACAGAGCCGGAATGATCGCTGAGACTAAAAACTGCGCGTAATTCGAGTTCTTATTAAATAGCGGAGTAATTTGGGTGCGCACCGGAACTGCGTTACCCATGGCAGACAGTAAGGTTGAGTTACCGGCAGCAAGGCCTTTCATCGTGCTTAGCTCTGCGTTAAATGTGCCTTGGGCTTGCAAAAACGCTGAATTTAACAGTTTTCCGATTAAGATCATCTGGCTGTTGTAGAACACACTGACTTGAGGCGCTAACTGCTTGTAGATCTCTTCATCGAACCGAGAGGGAATCACTGCATAGGCATAGATATCCCCTTGGATAAGCGCTTGCTCTGCTTGATGAACGTCAGCAAATGCAGTGCTAACGTGCATCGCGGGCGTCGCATCGTAATAGCGCACCAATCTGTGTGAAAGGGTACTTGACGAAAGGTCAACGACGCCAACGGGCAAATCGCGAGCAACACCTTGTGAAAAGATTGCCCAAATCATTACGGCTAGCAGCAGAGGGATCCAAGTTAAACTTGATAGCAGCCATTTATCTCGGCGAATGATATCCAGTTGAGAGGTTGGGTTAGTATGCATAATTGCTGATGCGCTTAGTTGATTTCAACCGCGAGGCTCATTCCCATACGAAGACCGCTTTGTGGCTCAGTAGGGCGCGCTTCCACTTCAAATGTTCTTAGGTCAAAACCTTGTGAGGCATCAGTTGAACGCCAAGTTGCAAAATCACCCATGACTGCCACATGGCTCACTTTAAACTCGATGGTTTTGTCTAAAGCAGGAAGGTAGGCATCGAAAGTTTGGCCTTTTTCGAAATACTTAAGCTGATCTTCACGCACATTAAGCATTGCCCACGAGTCTTGAGTGTCAATGACAGTAACGACCGGGAAACCTTGTGGTGCAAGCTCGCCACTTTGCAACAGAACCTGAGAAACTTCACCGCTAAACCAACTTTTAATCGTGGTATCTTGGGCGTACGCTTCTACTTCCGCTACCGCACCTGCGGCCATACGTGCTTTCTCAGCAGCGGCAAGTTTAGTTTCGCTACGCGCGCCTTCTTCGGCCATCTTATACATTTGAAGCGCTGCGCTTTCAGTATATTTAGCTGCTTGCCACTGGGTTTTGGCCTCGTCGCGTTTCTGCTCGGCGATAACGCCTTCGGTGTAGAGGTTGTTGACGCGAAGGTAGGTTTTCTCCATAAGCTGAGCTGCGGCTTTGGCTTTTAACCATTGATCTTTAGCGGCCTGAATCTGTTGGCTACGAGCGCCTTTGTTCGCTTGCATCGCTAATGCGCCCGCTGCTTTCTCGCCTGCTTTAGCTTGTTCTAGCTTGGCTTCAATTTCTGGGCTGTGAAGTGTGAAGACTAAATCACCTTGCTTAATCATTTCCCCTTTGCGAACCAGTACTTGGTCAATACGCCCCGGGACTTTGGAAGAAATGCTGTATTGCTGAGATTCGATTTGCCCTTGCAAGCGAATCGGTTGTGGCTGATAAGCTTGATAAAAGCTATAGCCGACCCAAGAAGCGATACCAAATGCAGCGGCAGTCAGTAAAAGTGTTTTTGCATTTTTCATCTTGGGTCCTTATAAACTCGAAACGTTGATTGCGTTGTGTTGGTACTGGCTAAATGAACCCATCTCATTGGAGAGGGCCAGTAGCTTGGAAAGTGAAATTAGGTAGTTAAAACTTGCTGCGGCTTTTTGTGTTTGTACGCTCGCGACATAGAGCTGCGCATCAACCACATCTGTTGAGGTCGATAAACCCTGACTGAATGCTTTTTCTCTAAGGTTTAAGTTTTCCTGTGCTAGCTCAATACTTGACTGAAGGCCAAGTACTTCCTCTTGAGCTTGTTGCGCTTCGAGATACGTTTTCTGCACCAATACCGATAGGTCTTGCTTAGCTTGAGCCTTTAAGTAGCGCACTTGAGAAACGGCGCTGTGGGCCGCTTTCACTTGCTCACTGCGTCCGCTGTTTTCAATCAGTGGAATATTGACGCCAACACCAACTAGCCAGTCTGGTTTCATTTGGCTAGCAAGGGAGTCATCTTCATACAGGCTATAGTCACCATAAAGGTAAACCTCTGGATAATATTTGCCTTTCTCTGCTTCAATTAGACTATTGGCTTGCTTCTCTTTCGAATCAAGCAGTGCCAGCCCAGGATAGGTGGCCAATGTGCGCTCAATAAACACGCTTTGCTCGGGTAAATTCTGGTTAATGAAAAGGCCGTCGGCAGGCTCAACTGTAGTTGTTTGATTAAGAATTTGAGTCAGAGCTGACTGTGCGATTTCCAAACTCTTTTCGGCTTTCTTGCGTTCAATAGTGGCTTTATCTAACGCAGACTCAGCCTGTAAGCGTTCTACACGCGCTATTTGACCTTGCTGCTCTAACTTAACCGCATTGTCACGGTGTTTAGTCAACCCTTGCTCAACTAATTGGCGTGTCTTAACGACTTCTTGGGCGAGAAGAACGGAAAAGTAGTATTTACTTAAATCTTCGAAGCGCGCTTGAGTTTCCATCGCAAGCTCACTGATCGCTTGCTCTTTTTTCCCTTCAGCAGCGGATTGGGCTGCATTTATACGCCCACCGGTGAAAATGGGCCAAATTGCCCGAATGGAAGAGGTGAAAATGTCTCGCTCGCTGATCGTGGATGTTACGCCACCGATCTGCGCAAGAATAGGATTAAGTATAGGACCAAGGTTTGGCAGATGTTGTCCGGTACTTTCAAATAATTGTTTGCCTGATACGGTGACATCGTTATCGAGGCGGGTGAAATTAGCGCCAATCGAAACAGAAGGAAGGTTTAGGTTATCAGTTGCACCTTCAAGGTGCTGATAGCGTTCGACATTAGAACGTTGTGCTGCGAGTGAGTTGTTTTCTTGCTGCAAGACCTGCCAAGCTTGGTCAAAGCTGATTGGCGCAGAGTATGCGAAAGAAGAGGCGACGCTGGCACAACCTATCAATAGCGCAAATGGACGCAATGACATACTAATGTTCCCTAACTGTTAAATAATAGAGTTTATACTCTAATTGTTTTGTGTACAACAGAGCACCACAGTATAGATTAAAAAGTGCAAAAAAAAAAGAGGCCGTGAGGCCCCAATACATAAGAACATAGATACTATTGCTCCACTTTAGTCGGACTCAGTTTTAACCTTTGGAACAGCTTTACCAAGATTGGGCTAAACAGCACCAAAACAGCCAAAATGGTAAATGTCATTGTGATAGGGCGTTCCCATAGGAAGCTAAGCTCACCATCACTGATCATTAATGCGCGACGAAGGTTTTCTTCCATCAAGCCGCCAAGAATGAAGCCAAGTAGTAACGGTGCAAGCGGGAAGTTAGCCAATCTCAGAGCTATGGCTGCCATCGCAATCAACAGCATGATGAAGACATCCATGGTATTGAATGAAACCAGATACACGCCTGTGATAGAGAAGAATAAAATCATTGGCAGTAATACTGTGCGTGGTACAGCTAGCAGCTTCGAGATATAAGGGATTAGTGGCAGGTTTAAGATAACCAGTACGATGTTACCAAAGTACATAGAAATGATGACCGACCAGAAGACATCTGGGTGCTCAACAAACAGGCGAGGGCCAGGCTGAATCCCGTAAGCGATAAGAGCACCAAGCATGATAGCGGTGGTACCAGAACCTGGGATACCAAGCGTCAATAGCGGGACAAATGAACCACTCGATGCCGCATTGTTCGCGGATTCTGGTGCAACTAGACCACGGATGCTGCCTTTACCAAACTCCTCTTTTTTCTCTTTAGGAGCAAGGTTACGTTCCATACCGTAGCTTAAGAATGCCGCGATTGTTGCGCCTGCGCCTGGCAGAACGCCAGTGAAGAAACCAAGAATAGAAGAACGGATTGAAACAGGAGCGACTTCTTTAATCTCTTCTTTGGTGACTTTCATACTGCCGATATTGCTCATCTTATCTTGTTCATCAGAGCGAGTATCTTGCTCAGGCTTAAGAATACCCATCAAGGTTTCGCCCAGCGCGAAGGTCGCCATCGCAAGAAGAAGGAAGCTAAAGCCATCCATCAGATCAGTCAGTCCGAAAGTGAAACGTTCAACGCCTACACCTTTATCAATACCAACCGTTGATAGCATCAGACCAAGAATTGTCATCATCCATGCCTTGATTACCTGCCCAGGACCTGCGAATGCAGCTACTGCAGATAAACCAAGAAGCATCAGAGCGAAGTAGTCCGATGATTGGAAACTCAGCGATACGTTTGCTAGAGCAGGAGCGGCAATGAGCAGCATGATTGCTGACAATGTACCACCAGTAAATGAAGAGTAGGCCGCTAGAGCCAGTGCTTTACCCGCTTGGCCTTTTTGAGCCATCGGGTAGCCATCAAACGCGGTTACAACGGTAGAAGAACAGCCAGGCGCGTTAATTAAGATTGAAGAGGTTGAACCACCAAATACGGCGCCATAGTAAACACCCGCCATAAGGATCAGACCAGAAGAAGGGTCTAAGCCATAGGTGATTGGGATCATCAGTGCGATGGCAGAAATAGGGCCTAGACCCGGTAACATACCAATGAATGTACCTACGAAACAACCAACCACCACCATCATGATGTTCATTGGCATTACCGCAGTAGATAGGCCTTGTAAGATTCCGTCTAACATAATGTCATTTCCCTTAAATTACGACCAAATGGTGAAAATAACACCAGGCTCTAGGTAGATATCCAGGCCTTGGGTAAGAAGAAGATAAAAAGCGATAACGAACGGAAAAGAGGCGCCAAGCAGCACGCTTTTACGTCGTTCACCCAGTAAGTAGAAACCGGCTAATAGGAATAAACTAGTCGCAATGACAAAACCAACATAGGTAAGACCTACGCCATAGAGAGCCATTAGAACTAAGAAACCAATCAGAAGCTTCCAGTTAAATTCAACAACCGCACCACTTTTTACATCAGGTTGGCCAGTCACAAGTAAAAGTAAGGAAAGTCCAATACCAATGAACGTCAGCAAAGTAGGTAACGTTCTAGCCGTAAAGGGTTCGTATTCGTCTCCGGGAAACAGTGGGATCTGCGTGGTCTGGTAGCCGTAGCATAGGCAGACAAGCAGAAAAATCATCGCGCCAACACGATCGCGGCTGAGGAGGTTTTCTTTAGAGAAAAAGTTCCCGTTATTGAAAGAGTTCGTTGGCAAATCCGACATATCCAACTCCATGTGACAGGTATAGAAAGAAAAAAGCCGTACATGAGGGTTAATGAGCATGTATCACTAACAAATAAGCCACTTGCTGCTAGTCAAAGGCTTAACTGTCTATAAATAAACAGAGGAGATTGTGTAGTTAGCTCATGTACGGCGAAAGGGGTACATACCAATCAGCACAAATATCTGGTCAATCTTGCTCGTTAAAAACGCGTATAACTTCGTTATAGATTTTGTAGGTAGGCTTACTAGCTAGCTTCAATCTATGCCTTGCTCTAAGCGTTTTTTCCTGAGCAATCTGTTGAGCATCTATTTATCCTGATTGGTATAAGGGCGGTGCAAGTCGCCCTTAAACTTCTTTGCAGGAAATTACTTCAAGAAACCAAGCTCACGCATTAGGTCGCCCATTTGCTGCTCTTGGTCTTCTAAGAAAGCGTAGAAGTCTTTGTCTGCTTTGTAGTTGTCGATCCAACCATTGCGGTCACGAACGACTTGCCACTCGTCAGTGTTGTACATCTTAGTTAGGGCAGTGTTCCATTCGTCGATCTTCTCTTGGCTAGTGCCAGGAGCGGCAAAGAAACCACGCCAGTTAGCGAAGACGGTTTCGTTGCCGTATTCAGTTAGAGTTGGGATCTCAGGAGCTGCATCTAGACGCTTAGGTGCTGTAACCGCAAGGATCTTAACTTGGCCT
This sequence comes from Vibrio sp. 2433-A1, assembly GCF_056726085.1. NCBI lineage: Bacteria > Pseudomonadati > Pseudomonadota > Gammaproteobacteria > Vibrionales > Vibrionaceae > Vibrio > Vibrio sp. 2433-A1. The sequence goes on along the minus strand of NZ_JBRESC010000016.1, from coordinate 22,558 downwards.
GATTTCGACATTTCTAGAACTTCACCTAGACCTGTTGAAAGTAGTTGAGTTTCACCTGAAAGGAGAGCAGCCATTGCTTTGCCGCCCGCATCATAGGCGATGTAACGCACTTTCTTAGCGTCGAAGCCTTCACCTTTGAACGCTGCTGCTACAACTAGGTGGTCCATGCTGCCACGTGCTGAGCCGCCAGCGATTTTTACTTTACGTGGGTTCGATTCGAACTCTTTTACTACGTCTTCCCAAGTGTCGTACTTAGAGTCAACAGAAGTCACAATAGCGCCGTAGTCAGCAATCGTCGCTGCGACTGGCGTTAAATCACGGAATGACTGGGGGAAAATACCCGTTAGTGAGCGAACTACGATAGGCGTTGAGTTCACCATCAGCGTATCTTCTTGGCGTTCTGCTGTTTCGATTAGGTGTGCGATTGCTTTACCGCCGCCACCACCAGAAAGGTTTTGGAAAGAGACATTTTCAACGATATCAGATTTAACTAATACGTCACCAGTACCACGAGCTGTCATGTCCCAGCCACCGCCAGCACCACCAGGGATTAGAAAGTGGATTTTCTCTACATCAGCGGCCATTGCGCTAAACGAAAATGAAGCTGCGATGATCGAAGCCGCCAGTGTTGGTTTTAGTACCTTAAACATGATTCACGTTCCTTATGTATGTGTACATTCTTCATTGAAAATGTACTTATCATTATGAATTTACTATCAGCAAGGGAGGGAAGCTTGTTGATAGATGTGATTAAGGTTAAGAGGTTGTTACATTCCTGTCTCTAATGCGTTGATAAAAACAATATTGAGCATTTTGGGGGTTTTGTTCATAAAGTTCACGTGGACATATTTTGTTACAATTGCTGATCTCGATCAATTCAGTCATTAATAAGAGATGTACATTGACTCACTCAAACAACTGATTAGATTGATAATAATATGAACATTTCTGATAGATTCTTAAGATATACCCAAATCAATACAACGACCAACCCATTAAATCCAGTGTGTCCATCCAGCTCTGGGCAATGGGAACTTGGTAAACTTTTGGTTGAGGAACTAAAACAATTGGATTCTGTGGTAAATATTAGCCACAGAGAAAACGGCATAGTGACTGCTGAACTACCTTCTAATTGTGATTACCCTGTTAAAACGATCGCTTTCTTTGGGCACCTTGATACGAGTGCAGAGCAAACTGCTGACACACATGCAACCCTAATCGATTATCAGGGAGGCGATATTACTCTAGCTAATGGAAAGGTTTTATCTCAAAACGAGAATCCAGAGCTCAAAAATTATGTTGGCGATAAGATCTTTGTCTCGGACGGCCAGAGCCTGTTAGGTGCCGATGATAAGGCCGCTATCGCCGCAATCATGCATATGCTGCAGTATTTCAATGACAACCCAGACCAAAAACACGGTACGATTCGTGTTGCTTTCTTACCTGATGAAGAACAAGGCTTACTTGGCGCTAAAGCATTTAAAACTCCTGATTTCGCTGACTTTGGATATACATTAGATTGCTGTGGTATTGGAGAGTTTGTGTACGAAAATTGGAATGCAGGAAACGCTGTTGTCGAATTTATTGGCCAGTCAGCGCACCCAATGAATAGTAAGGGGAATCTGAAAAACTCGTTGCTATCTGCGCAAAAATTCATGGCACTCTTCCCATCGACTGAAACGCCTGAAGCAACTGAAGGCCGTGAAGGCTACTTCTGGATGAAGAAAATCGAAGGTAACAGCGCTAAAACGACGCTCAACATTGATATTCGAGACTTTACTAAAGAGGGGTATTCCGCTCGTTGTGATTTTATCGTCAATGCGGTTAACGCTTTCAAAGCCCTCTATGGTGACAAGAGTATTACACTGTCTCTTTCTGATAGATATCAGAATGTAGCCAACTTTTTGTCGCAAGAAAGTAGTGAAAAATCCCCTGTTAATCTTGCACTAAATGCTTATGCTGAAAACGACATTCAACCGAAAATAATTCCTATGAGAGGGGGCTATGACGGCGCGGTACTTTCTGAAGATGGTATCCCTTGTCCAAACATATTTACCGGTGCTCATAACTTCCACTCGATCTTTGAATATTTGCCACTGAATAGTCTTAAAGCCGCAGCAACAGTGATTACAACCATTGTAAAAAATAACGCAAAAGGATAGTCGATATGTTTGCAATTATTCTTGTTATTGTAGTTATTACGTTTGCAGCGCGATTGATTCTCAAAGGCTATAAAACAGAGCCAATTTTGTTAGTCTCTGGCCTTTGCTTGATGTCAGCCGCTTCCTTATTTGGTTGGGGAGCAGTGCTTCCATCGAAAGTGACATCGACAAATGTAGGAGTATTTGAACCGTTTCGATATATACAGTATCTGATGAGCTATCGTGCTGGTGCATTAGGCTTGATGATTATGACGTTGGTAGGATTTTCTGAATACATGAGTCATATTGGTGCAGATAAAGTCGTCGTTAAGCAAGCAATCAAACCGTTATCGATAATAAAAAATAAGAATATCTTACTGTTTTTTGCCTACATGGTCGGTGCAATTCTACAGTTAGCTATTCCAAGTGCAACGGCCTTAGCGGTATTGCTATCTGTTACCTTGTTCCCAATCATGACAGGGCTCGGAATTTCTCGCGGGGCAGCAGCGGCAGTGATTGCCTCGACTTTGGCGACGACTTTCACTCCACTGGGTGTCGATGCTATTCGTGCCAGTGAGGCGCTTAATATCGAATTGATGGACTACGTAATCAACTATCAGGCACCTACGTCTATTATTGCTACGCTTGCTATCGGTATTGCGCATGTGTTTTGGCAATCGCATATCGATAAAAAGGGGGGAGAATCAATTGACAACTCGGTGTTGGAAAATGCATCAACAGCTGATTCAAATATGGCTCCGAATATCTACTTTGTTCTGCCTTTCTTGCCGATCATCTTCACAGTGGTTTTCAGTAAGTTAGTGGTTGATTCTGTGAAACTTGATGTGACAACTATCGTGTTGATTTCAGTGTTTATCTCGATGATTTTTGAAGGGATCCGTTCTCGCTCGTTAAAATCATTGTTTGATGGATTTGGTGTCTTTATGAAAGGGATGGGCGATGCGTTCACAAGTGTCGTATTCCTACTTATTGCTGCTGGTGTTTTTGCTCATGGTATCCAATCAACAGGCGCTATTGAGTTTATGATCAATGGTGCCAAGAACGCAGGCATGCCATTTATGGGTTTAACGCTCTTGTTCTGTTTTGTTGTTGGGGCATCGTCTGTTGTTATGGGGTCTGGTAATGCGGCTTTCTTAGCTTTTGTCGAAGTAATACCAACGATAGCGCATTCAATGGGCGCAAACCCACTTTCAATGATGTTACCGGTACAACAAGTCAGTGCTATGGGGCGTGCAGCGTCTCCTGTGGCTGCATGTGTTATTGTTTCTGCAAGTAGGGCAAAGCTATCCACGTTTGAAGTGGTTAAACGGACTTCAATTCCTGTTGCGATTGGGTTTGTATTTCAGTTTTTGGCGGTCGCACTATTTATTAGCTGAATTTAATTTCGTATCGAATTTAAAATAGGTATCACACTGGTGATGCCTATTTTTTTATGTGCTTTTTAAATAAGCTCCAATGTTTGTTGAAATGTCAGGTTAGTAGAATGTTAACCAGAGTAAAGGTGCCTACGCTTATTCTCGGCTGTCTGCAGCAATTAACTTTGCGTTGTTGAAGCTGTACGCCATGCTGGCGATTTCATTGGGTTGCTTGGAAATCTCGTCGACTGGTGGAAGAACCACAAAGAAAATCAGTGGCTCATGGTACGCAGATCGCCAAGCATGAGCATAACGGTCTTTTTTATACGCAGAGAGGTTAATGGTTAAGACCAAACTTTCTGCCGACAACTCGCTGCCTTTAAACCTTCCCAACTCGTGCACCGCGCCCCAAAGCGACTCAAGCGGACGCTCGTGGGTACTTTTTAAAAACATCTCTAATTGAAGTGTGCCTTGTTCATTTAACTCATCGGCCGCCAAGCGTTGGATCACCCTCACTCCACCTTTAAAGGGAAGGTAGGACAAATTATTGTCCACAATCTTTTCGTGTTGCGGACAGAGCTGGATGGTATTTGCATCTTGTTGGCTTGCATAAACCTCACAAGAAAACTGCTCAACTATCGTTTTTAACGCTTGGTGAAACGATGGTGTTTTCAAGTCTTCGAATGAAAAACCTTCACTGTTTTCGACTTCAGCAAACACTTTACTGAACGATGCCTCTACCTCGTTTCGTTTCTCTAGCTCGATTAACGCATTTTGTTTGATGGCCGATTTGAGAACATTGTTTGACTCAATCACGGCGATCTCGTCATCAGAATAGGTCGCTTCACTTAACAGAGGATAATAAGGCTCACGTTCAGGAGAGGAGAAAAAAGCGCAACCACTTAGCAATAAGCTTGTGGTGATCGTGCTAAATGCGAGAGCTTTGCGGAAGTACATAGAGTTTAGGTTACGAGAGTCGCTGTTGGTTTTCAGATACTAATCTGAATAAGGCAATGACTCACTGCGTAAGTATCAATAAAGCTATGCGCGTCACACTAGACGTACGGTTGCATACATGGTGTTACTTAGTTCAGTTATCCGTTTATTTATACCTTAGTCTAAATTGTCGACAATATGATTGATTGTCGACAATGTTGTGGTCTATTTTAAGTGTATCAGAAAAAATTGTAGACAGTGTGTTGTCTTTATACGAGTGCATTGATTATGAATATAGAACTTAAAACTCGACAAAAAGAGGGCGTTCCTGATAAGGAAAATACCAAGTCTGAAAGCCTTACAGAATCTTTGATAGAAGCGATAGTCAGCGGCGAGATTGCGCCGGGTAGCAAGATTTCAGAGCCTGAGTTAGCCAAGTTATATCAAGTCAGTCGTGGTCCGCTTAGAGAAGCCATCATGCGCATTGAAGGTCTCGGTCTTATTGAGCGTATCCCTCATGTTGGGGCAAGAGTGATCACCTTCTCGCCGGAGAAACTCATTGAGCTGTATTCGGTGCGTGAAGCGTTAGAGGGCATGGCCGCAAGATTGGCGGCAAGACACATCACCGAAGATGAGTTGGTGGGGTTAGAGTCTGTATTGTCGACACACTCAAAGCATATTGATGAAGTGGAGGGGGCCTCATATTTCCATCAACATGGCGATTTCGATTTTCACTACCGCATTATATTGGCCAGTCGCAACAGCAAGCTTATCTCAATGCTTTGTGATGAGCTTTACCACTTATTGCGCATGTATCGTTACCAATCTCCAAGAGCTCAGTCTCGCCCCGTAGAGGCATTAGACGAGCATAAATACATCTTACAGGCGATTCGAAATAGAGATGAAGAGTTAGCAGAGATGTTGATGAGACGTCATATTTCGGGCAGCCGAACCTTGATTGAGCAACAAATCCTAAGGGACTAGAGGAAGACAACATGAGTTTATCTCAAGGAGCTAAGTTTAGGCTCGCGGTTGAACAAAATGACCCATTACAAATCGTGGGTACGATTAACCCGTATTGCGCCATGATGGCGAAAAATTTAGGTCACCAAGCGATCTATCTTTCCGGTGGGGGGATTGCCAACGCATCGTATGGACTACCTGACTTAGGCATTACCACGCTTAATGATGTTCTTGTTGATGTAGAACGCATCACCAATGCGTGTGACTTGCCGCTTCTTGTCGATATTGATACCGGCTTTGGTGGCGCTTTTAATATTGCACGTACTATCAAAGCGATGGAAAAAGCGGGCGCGGGTGCGGTTCATATGGAAGACCAAGTCGCGCAAAAACGCTGTGGCCATAGACCGAATAAAGCAATTGTTAGTCAGCAAGAAATGGTCGATCGCGTTAAAGCAGCCGTTGATGCACGAACCGATGAAAGCTTTGTTGTCATGGCGAGAACCGATGCACTGGCTGTCGAAGGCATTGATAGCGCGATTGAGCGAGCGATAGCTTGTGTTCAGGCGGGCGCTGATATGATTTTCCCAGAAGCGATGAGCCGCTTGGATCAATATGTTCAGTTCTCTGAGGCTTTAGAGCAGGCAACAGGCAAGCACGTGCCAATATTGGCCAATATTACTGAATTTGGTCAAACGCCACTGTATGGCTGTGAAGAGCTAGCTAAGTCAAAGGTCGACATGGTGCTTTATCCACTCAGTGCATTCCGCGCTATGAACAAAGCGGCTGAGATGGTCTACAAACATTTATTAGAAGTGGGCAATCAAGAAGCGTTGACCGATGCGATGCAAACGCGCAAAGAGCTCTATACCCATCTTAAATACCATGACTATGAAGATAAGCTTGATCAGCTGTTTTCTGAAGGAAAGTAGAAACAAACGGAAGTCCAGGAAAAGAGTTTCGAAACCAAACCAATAACGTGAAATTGTTTGATAACAAAATGCTCCGATAAGAGAGCGAGATCAAACAGAAAAGGAGTTCAAAAAATGCCTCTATCATTAAAAAAGAATGAAGAGTTAGGTGGCGCAGGCCTACGTGGTCAAAGCGCTGGTAGCACAGCTTTGTGTACTGTCGGGAAAACGGGGACAGGGTTAACTTATCGCGGCTATGATATCACCGATCTGGCCAACAACGCTCAGTTTGAAGAAGTCGCCCATTTGCTGTTACGCGGTCACTTACCGAATCAAAAAGAGCTAGATGAGTATAAAACGCGCTTAACCAGTTTGCGTGGTCTACCGGCAGAGCTAAAACAAGCGCTTGAATTGATACCGGCATCGGCTCACCCAATGGATGTAATGCGAACCGGGTGTTCAGTATTGGGAAATCTTGAGCAAGAAATGAGTTTTGATCAGCAACTCGATGCGACAGAGCGAATGCTGGCACTGTTTCCTGCCATCATCTGCTACTGGTACCGTTTTAGTCATGACGGCGTTCGCATCGATACCCAAGATCAATCACAGCCTTGTATTGGCGGCTACTTCCTCAAGATGCTAACGGATAAAGAGCCAACAGAGATCCACAAACAAGTGATGCACTGTTCACTTATCTTATACGCAGAGCATGAGTTTAATGCCTCAACTTTTGCCGCACGCGTGTGTGCTTCAACGTTATCTGATATTCACTCATGCATTACTGCGGCGATTGGTACACTTCGTGGTCCTTTGCATGGCGGAGCAAACGAAGCAGCAATGGAGATGATCCAAGATTGGCAAACGCCAGAAGAAGCCGAAACCAACATCATGCAGATGTTAGCAAACAAAGACAAAATTATGGGCTTTGGTCACGCTATTTATCGCGAGAGTGATCCAAGAAACGCGCTCATTAAACGTTGGTCGAAAGAGCTCTCTTTAGCGGTGGGCGATACGCACCTTTATACTGTGTCTGAGCGTGTCGAAGCTGTGATGAAACGCGAGAAAGGCCTATTTTGTAATGCCGATTTCTTTCATGCCTCTGCCTATCACTTTATGGACATTCCAACAAAATTGTTCACGCCAATCTTCGTGATGAGTCGATTGACTGGGTGGGCTGCACATGTCTATGAGCAACGCGCGAATAACCGCATTATTCGCCCAAGTGCGGATTATACCGGACCCGATCATCAAGACTGGGTTGATATCGAAAGTCGCTAGGCGGCTAGGTAATTGTCAACGATTCGCCTCACAACGCGGTGAGGCGAATAACCTATTACCTGAATGGAAGCAGATATGAGCAATAATACTTTATACCGAAAAGCGCTCCCGGGAACCGAACTTGACTATTTCGATGCCAGAGAGGCGGTCAATGCACTAGCCGATGGTGCGTATGAAAAACTGCCTTATACCTCGCGCGTATTAGCCGAACAACTGGTTCGACGCTGTGAGCCTAGCAAATTAAATCAAAGCCTAGAGCAGCTTATTTATCGTAAACGAGACCTCGATTTTCCTTGGTATCCGGCCCGTGTGGTGTGTCATGACATCCTTGGCCAGACGGCACTTGTCGATCTTGCTGGTCTAAGAGATGCCATTGCAGAGCAGGGGGGAGATCCCGCTAAGGTGAACCCTGTGGTCGAAACGCAACTCATCGTTGATCACTCATTAGCGGTAGAGCATGGCGGGTACGATCCTGACGCGTTTGAAAAAAACCGCGCGATTGAAGAGCGTCGCAATGAAGACAGATTTCATTTTATTGAGTGGTGTAAAACGGCATTTGAAAATGTCAGCGTGATACCTGCAGGTAACGGCATCATGCATCAGATCAACTTAGAGAAAATGTCGCCAGTTGTTCAAGCGAAACAAGGAATAGCATTCCCAGATACTTGTGTGGGCACTGATAGTCATACGCCCCATGTTGACGCATTAGGCGTTATTGCTATCGGTGTCGGCGGCTTAGAAGCGGAAACGGTAATGTTAGGGCGTCCTTCGATGATGAGACTGCCAGATATTGTCGGCGTGAAACTTACAGGTAAGCGCCAACCAGGTATTACCGCGACGGATATCGTTTTAGCAATCACTGAGTTTCTGCGCAATGAACGTGTGGTTTCTTGTTACCTTGAGTTTTTTGGCGAAGGAGCAAGGAATCTTACGATTGGCGACCGAGCGACAATATCTAATATGACGCCAGAATACGGTGCCACTGCGGGTATGTTCTATATTGATGAGCAGACAATCAATTACCTTAAGTTGACTGGTCGTGATGAAGAGCAGGTTGCACTGGTAGAGCAGTACGCTAAGCAAACTGGCTTGTGGGCTGATGATTTGGAAACGGCTCAGTATGAGCGTGTGCTTGAGTTTGATTTGTCTCAGGTAACTCGCAATATGGCGGGGCCATCGAACCCTCATCGTCGACTTCCTACTTCTGAGCTTGCTGCACGCGGCATTGCCGGTAATACGCAAGAAGAGCACTCCTCTCTGCAATTGCCAGATGGTGCGGTCATTATCGCGGCGATCACCTCATGCACTAATACCAGTAACCCACGTAATGTAGTTGCAGCGGGCCTTGTGGCTAAGAAAGCTAATGAGCTAGGCCTTATCAGAAAACCTTGGGTGAAGTCTTCATTTGCTCCGGGCTCAAAGGTTGCCAAACTTTACTTAGAAGATGCCGGGCTGTTACCGGAATTGGAAAAGCTCGGCTTTGGTATCGTGGCTTATGCGTGTACGACATGTAATGGCATGAGTGGCGCACTCGACCCAGACATTCAGCAAGAGATCATCGAGCGAGATGTTTACACCACAGCCGTGTTATCAGGTAATCGTAACTTTGATGGGCGTATCCACCCGTATGCGAAACAGGCGTTTCTTGCCTCACCTCCACTCGTGGTTGCCTATGCATTAGCTGGGACGATGCGTTTTGATATCGAACGTGACTCATTAGGCACTGACCAAAACGGCAATCCAGTCTATCTCAATGACTTATGGCCAACGGATGAAGAGATTGATGCTGTCGTGGGTAAGCACGTCAAACCCGAGCAGTTTAAGCAAGTCTATATCCAAATGTTTAAGCTTGATGACGATGAGCGCAGCAGCAATCCTTTATACGACTGGCGACCAAAGAGTACCTATATACGCAGGCCGCCTTATTGGGAAGGAGCACTGGCAGGAGAGCGCAGCCTGTCAGGAATGCGTCCGTTAGCGGTGTTAGGGGATAACATCACCACTGATCATCTATCACCGTCTAATGCCATTTTAGCGAGTAGTGCCGCCGGTGAATACCTTGCTTCTATGGACGTACCGGAGGAAGACTTCAACTCCTACGCAACCCACCGAGGCGATCACTTAACAGCGCAGCGAGCAACGTTTGCTAATCCTAAGTTATTCAATGAAATGGTATTAGAGGAAGGTGAAGTGGCTCAAGGCTCACTGGCGAGAGTCGAGCCTGAAGGCAAGGTGACCCGTATGTGGGAAGCCATCGAGATTTATATGCAGCGCAAGCAACCTTTGATCATTATCGCAGGCGCGGATTATGGCCAAGGGTCATCGCGTGATTGGGCCGCGAAAGGTGTCCGTTTGGCTGGTGTTGAAGCTATCGCAGCAGAAGGTTTTGAGCGCATTCACAGAACTAACCTGGTGGGTATGGGCGTATTGCCACTGCAGTTTAAAGCAGGCACAGATCGTAAGACGCTCCAACTAGACGGTAGCGAACTTTATGATGTGCTTGGTGAAATAACGCCGGGAGCAGACTTAGCGCTGGTGGTGACCCGCACAAACGGTGAAAAAGTCGATGTTCCGGTAACATGTCGCTTAGATACCGAAGACGAAGTGAATGTCTATAAAGCAGGTGGCGTATTACAACGCTTTGCTCAAGACTTCTTAGCACAATAGGTAGGAGGAAATCATGGCATCAAGTCAAATCAAAGTGCCCGCTACCTATATGCGTGGGGGCACCAGCAAAGGGGTCTTTTTCAATCTCGAAGAGCTCCCAGCGCAAGCGCAACAGCCAGGTCAGGTAAGAGATAAGTTATTGCTACGCGTCATTGGTAGCCCTGATCCTTATGGTAAGCATATTGACGGCATGGGCGGGGCGACATCGAGTACCAGTAAGACGGTGATTGTTTCGAAAAGTACTCGACCTGATCACGATGTGGACTACTTGTTTGGGCAGGTATCAATCGATAAACCGTTTGTCGATTGGAGTGGCAATTGCGGCAACTTGTCTGCCGCTGTCGGGCCTTTTGCCATTCATGCTGGCCTGATAGACCCACAGCGCATTCCACACAACGGCATCGTTGAGGTGCGAGTTTGGCAGGTAAATATCGCCAAGAGCATTGTCGTTCATGTTCCTATTGTTGACGGCTGCGTTCAAGAAGCAGGGTTGTTTGAACTTGATGGCGTGACGTTTCCTGCTGCCGAAATACAAGTCGACTTTATGTCTCCGGGAGCAAGTGAAGGAAGTATGTTCCCGACTGGCAACCAAGTGGACACCTTGGAAGTGCCTAATGTGGGGACCTTCAATGCGACCCTGATTAACGCTGGGATCCCGACCATCTTTATTGATGCAGAGGCATTAAACTATCAAGGCACTGAGCTACAAGAGGTGATCAACAGTGATCAAGCTGCATTAGAGCGTTTTGAAACCATCCGAGCCCATGGCGCGTTAAAAATGGGCCTCATTGAGTCTGTCGAGCAAGCCAGTAGCCGACAGCACACGCCTAAAATTGCGTTTGTATCACAGCCCAAAAGCTATGTTTCATCAAGTGGTAAGAAGATTGATAAACAGCAGGTTGATCTACTGGTGCGAGCGTTATCAATGGGCAAGCTCCACCATGCGATGATGGGCACCGCGGCGGTTGCTATCGCTGTCGCAGCATGTGTTCCCGGCACGATAGTGAATAGTGCCTGTGGTGGTGGAGAACGTGAATCCGTCATGTTTGGTCATCCATCAGGCACACTTAAAGTCGGTGCCAAAGCGTTGAATACTGGCGATGGCTGGACCGCAGAAAAAGCGTCAATGAGCCGAAGCGCTCGCATCTTAATGGAGGGCTTTGTGCGTGTACCCTCCGATATATTTGCGTAGTTGCCAATAGGTCGACTACCTAACGACATAGATTAAGCAATGTCAGGACATACTGGAGGAAGCAATATGTCTGCATATCAGAAAGAATATCAATGGGCACTCAGTGAACCGGAATCATTTTGGGGCGTACAGGCGAATAATATTGATTGGTTTAAAACCCCGAAAACGATTCTAGCGAGCGATGAGAGTGGCATAGAACGATGGTTCCCTGATGGCGTTCTCAATACCTCATGGTTAGCGTTAGATTACCATTGCGAGCAGGGAAGAGGTGATCATGTTGCCTTGATATATGACTCGCCGGTGACTGAGACAAAGCAGCAATACACCTATTGTCAACTGCGAGACAAAGTCGCAAAAATCGCCGGTATGCTTGCCCAGAAAGGCGTAACCAAAGGCGACCGAGTCGTAATCTATATGCCGATGATACCAGAAGCTGCAATGGCGATGCTGGCATGTGCTCGGCTTGGCGCAATTCATTCGGTGGTCTTTGGTGGCTTTGCCGCGAACGAGCTTGCGGTGCGTCTTGAAGATGCTGAGCCAAAAGTGGTGATGACGGCGTCTTGTGGGATTGAAGTTGCGAAAGTTATTCCATACAAACCGCTAGTGGATAAAGCGATTATGGACAGTCGCTGGAAGCCAGAAAGTGTCTTGGTTTTACAAAGACCTCAGTGTGAAGCTGAGCTAAACAATGAGCGAGATGTAGATTGGACATCGGCGTATGATGCTGCACTTCCTCATGCTTGTGTACCTGTTTTAGCGACGGATCCGCTTTACATCCTCTATACATCAGGTACGACAGGCAAGCCGAAAGGCGTTGTACGTGATAATGGCGGTCATGCGGTCGCGATGAAGTACTCAATGACCTCTATTTACAACATTCCTCAGGATGGCGTGTTCTGGGCTGCATCGGATGTTGGTTGGGTGGTTGGTCACTCTTACATTGTGTACGCGCCACTGATTCATGGTTGTACCACGGTACTGTTTGAAGGCAAGCCAGTTCGAACTCCTGATCCGGGCGCATTCTGGCGAGTGTGTGAAGAGTATAAAGTTGATGTGCTGTTCTCGGCTCCAACTGCGTTCCGTGCGATTAAGAAAGAAGATCCCGATGGTAACTTTATTAACCAGTATGACCTCTCAAGCTTAAAAACTATCTTTATGGCGGGTGAGCGCCTTGATCCGCCGACTCTAGAGTGGGTCGAAAGTAAAGCGGATAAGCCTGTGATTGACCATTGGTGGCAGACAGAAACAGGTTGGGCGATTGCCGGTAACCCGACAGGTATTGAATTGATGCCAGTGAAAGCGGGCTCTGCAACTAAACCAATTCCAGGTTATCAGGTTGAGATCCTTAATGAGCTCGGTGAGAGTGTAAAAGCAAACCAACAGGGGTTTGTGGCTCTTAAGCGCCCACTCCCACCAAGCTGTCTGCCTACGGTATGGCGTAACCATGACCGCTTTGAGTCTGGCTATTTAAGCCAATTCCCAGGTTACTACGTATCAGGTGATGGTGGTTACCTTGACGAAGAGGGTTATCTGTTCATTATGGGCCGCATTGATGACGTGATTAACGTTGCTGGTCACCGATTATCAACCGGTGAGATGGAAGAAATTGTTGGAGGCCACCCTGCGATCGCCGAATGTGCAGTAGTCGGCGTACATGACGAACTTAAAGGTCAGATGCCTCTTGGCCTTGTGGTACTCAAGGATGGCGTTAAGGTTGATGACAATCAGCTCGAAGGTGAGCTGGTTGGTAAGGTTCGTGATGAAATTGGTGCGGTAGCCTGCTTTAAGTATGCATTGGTGGTTGAGCGCCTGCCGAAGACACGCTCAGGAAAAATCTTGCGTAGGACGATCCGCCAAATCGCGGATGGAGAACAGTACACGGTGCCATCGACGATTGATGACCCGACTAGCTTAGAAGAAATAGAGCGCGTACTAAAAGCTTAAGCTGTGGAAATATAAAGTGAAGCCCCTAATTGTAGGGGCTTTTTTATTGATATATTTTTATTAAACAGCCAAACTATGACTTTATTCGTTACGCGAAAATATTTATGCAGAAAGTAACTATTCGCGCGGCGTCGATGAACGATTTAGAGCAACTTAATGATCAAATGTTTGAGTTGCATGATGAGCATCACCGCCAATGCCCAGATCACTTTAAAAGTGCGCAGGAAATCGAGCAAGAGAAGAGCATTGCACGTTATATTGATGATCCTGAATGCATCGTTTTGGTTGCGTGTGAAGGAGAGAGTGTCATTGGCTTTATCTCCGGGCATTTTTGCGAGCTAGTATCGACGGTGAGTCAGCCTGTACAAATGGGAAGTATCGATGAGCTTTACGTAAAGCCGGCTTATCGAGAGAAGGGTATTGCTAAACATCTTTGCTATGAACTCGAAACTCGATTTGAAGAGTATGGTGTTAAACAAATCTTCGTTGAAGTATGGGAGTTTAACCAGCTTGCTATTGAATTTTATAACCACTCAGGCTTTAACCATCACATCCATTGGATGCGTAAAGCCGTTACCGCTTAAATCATGGACATTATGACACTGACTCGAAACCTTTTTATATTCCTTATCGGTTTGTTCTTACTTGCATCACCACCTATTGCGTCGGCGAATGAAACAACAAATCTAAAAGGGGCAGTTTGCGTAATCCGTTCTGATGATAAAGTTGTAATGGTCAATGAAATACTGACCAAAAAGCTTGCTCTTCCTGCCGGGACGATTCTTGAAGGGGAGGATCCAGCAATCGCCGCCCAGCGCGAAACCTGGGAGGAAACCGGGCTTGTGGTTTCAATTGTTGCTGAGTTAGGGCGAACCGATGAAGCCATAATTTTTGATTGTGTCTCCGATTCGGACATTGTTGCATTCCAGTTTAATAATCATCTTGATGGTAATGAGCTTCCGGTTTGGTTTGCACCCCACTATGGCGTGGAGGTTGCCTCTGCCATGCTGATTGATCCGCGCGTAGTGCCAAAAGAATCTTACCGTTTCCCTCAGCAACTAACATGGCTTATCGATGCACTACCGAATGCATCCGATCAACCGGTTATCTATGTGGGCAATCTCGTCGAAGCTGCGCCTGAAATAAATCAGGTTGAACTCGGCTGGATGGTTGAGCTTCAAAATGCGGTTCACCACCTTCCGAGTAATGTGAGTTTTACAATCGAGCAGATGATCTTTTCTGGGGGGCTGCTAGCGAGTCCTGTGATATTACTTATCATCTTACCTCTACTTTACTGGAAGTTCGGTAAGCATTTTGCTTACAAAGTATTTTTTGCTGTGACGGTGACATCATTACTGGCGTTGGTGGCTCAGCAGGGTTTTGCGCACCCAAGGCCGCATGTCTATATTCCTGCCGTCGAATTGCAGCAAAGCTATGGCTACAGTTTACCTAGCCTGTCGGTAGCGATCTGGTTTTGTGTCGGTACGCTCGCGCTCAACGCCACCAATCGACTCTCCATTAATCAATGGTCGGTAGCCTTAATTCTCGTGGTTGCTTGGATGAGTTTGTCAAGGTTTTATAGTGGTGCTGCCTTCTTGATGGATAGTATCAGCGGTGCTCTTTTAGGAGCGTTGTGCGCATGGCATATTATTCGTTTAGACGTGAAGCGAGATGTCAATCTAATGCAGCTGTTATCGTCAAAAGCGGTCTGGTTGTCGTTAGTTGTACTGTGCGCGGTATTGACATTCTTCTGGCCAATTCCGGCATTTACCTATTGGTTAGCGATTACAATCACTGTCTCTGCTTTGGTTGCAACGTTAAAGCATGACCATAGTAAAGCTTCGGGTTTCGCAATTGCCATCGCTGGCCTGTTGATTATTACCTTGGATATAGTGTGGGATAATTTCGTGGTAACGTTATCACACAGTGGTTTGTTGTCTCTAATTGCTGAAACTGTTCGTTATCCAATTATAATTTTTCTGTTTGTGATGATTCTTCACATCAATACCAAGTTTCAGCGCTAATTACCCTAAATAAAGTCAAGGCAGCATATCGCTGCCTTGTCTTTTACTGATTGAGTACGTATTGCTCAATAACTTTCGCTACGCCGTCATCATTGTTGCTTTCGGTAATAATATCTGCGATATGTTTGGTTTCTTCCATCGCGTTTTTCATTGCAACGCCTAAGCCTGCATATTTGATCATGTGGTGATCGTTTTCTGCATCACCCATACAAATCACGTTTTCTGCACTAATGCCCATGTGGTCAGCAATCGCTTTGACACCAACCCCTTTGTTACTTTGTTTGTTAAGAAACTCTAAGAAGATTGGAGCACTCTGCACGACGGTGAATTCTTCACGGTATTGAGCTGGGAGCGTTTGACTAATACGAGTAAGCGTATCCGGGTCTGCAACAATCATCACCTTAATAATCGGGTGATCATCGTCCAGCTCATTAAAGTCTTTAATGGTGACTGGGATTTTGTTGATGTTAGCTTCAATATCAGTAAATTCGTTTAACTCTGGTGTGATCAGACCCAGTTCAGTACTGAATGCGTGACAGTACCCGCCAAGTTCACGAGCTAAGTTGGCTACGCGTTTTGCGTCTCGACCTGAAATGATAGCGGAATGAATCAATTTACCGCTACCAATCTCTTGTACCATTGAGCCATTAAAGTAGACGACAAACTCATTCTCGCCAGTGATATCAAGTTCATCAATTTTGGCTTGCATACCATCAAGAGGGCGCCCCGAGGCGAGTACCACCTTAACGCCTTGCTTTCTCGCTTGAGCAATTGCATTTTGAGTTCTTTGCGAAATAGTTTTGTCACTGGTTAGCAGGGTGCCATCCATATCCAGAGCGATCAGTTTGTACATCTCTTACCTAAAAACGTTGAGTTAAAAATTGCAAAAGAAGGCAGCATAATCGCTTGAGTTAGATTGATCAATTTATGAATGGGTTGACCTAGCTTGCCCAACCCTTTAATGTCTCGTTCCTGCAGAAATTAGTAGATGAGTTAGGCTGAGATCAAATTGTACAAAATTAACGAAATGTTCGAGACCATTCAGGGTGAAGGCGTGTTTACAGGCGTTCCTTCTGTGTTTGTTCGCCTGCAAGAGTGCCCAGTAGGGTGTGCATGGTGCGACACAAAACAAACATGGGATGCGACTCCAACAGATGAACGCCCGTTAAATGAAATTCTCGCTAAGACCGAAGATTCACCGACATGGTGCAGCGTCAGCGCGGAAGAGATTGTTAATGAGTACAAACAACAAGGCTACACTGCCAAGCATATAGTTATCACTGGTGGCGAACCTTGTATCTATGACTTGCGACCTTTGACTCAGGCGTTTGAAGATATTGATTGTCAATGCCAGATCGAAACCAGTGGAACGTCTGAAGTGTTTGCTACGAAAAACACTTGGGTGACAGTGTCACCAAAGGTGGCAATGAAAGGTAAGCTGCCAGTACTTGATAGTGCATTGTTACGTGCCAATGAAATTAAGCATCCAGTTGCAACTCAAAAAGATATCGATCAGCTAGATGAGCTTATTGAAAGAGCTCTGGTTTCTGATAAGACAACAATCGCCCTACAGCCGATCAGTCAAAAGCCACGTGCCACTCAACTATGTATTGATGTTTGTGTTGCGCGCAATTGGCGTTTGTCGATTCAAACTCACAAGTACCTTAGCATTGCATAAAGGAAATTAAGATGAAAAAAGCCGTTGTAGTATTTAGTGGTGGTCAAGACTCGACTACCTGCTTAGTGCAAGCGCTAAAAGAGTTCGATGAAGTGCATGCGATTACATTCGATTACGGTCAGCGCCATAGACTCGAAATCGAAATCGCGCAGAGCTTAGCGAAAGAGCTGGGTGTTGCTGCTCATAAAGTGATGGATGTTGGTCTGCTTAACGAGCTTGCTATTAGCTCTTTAACGCGTGATGACATTCCTGTCTCTCATGAACTTCAAGAAAATGGCCTACCTAATTCTTTTGTTCCTGGACGTAACATTTTATTTCTGACTTTAGCAGGGATTTACGCCTACCAAATTGGCGCGCAGACAGTGATAACTGGCGTGTGTGAAACGGACTTTTCTGGTTACCCGGATTGCCGCAATGATTTCGTTAAAGCGTTGAACAATGCGCTTGTCCAAGGTATGGATCGTGACCTTGAAATTGCTACTCCACTAATGTGGTTAGACAAAGCGGAAACTTGGGCGCTAGCAGACCAATATCATGCCTTGCAACTGGTGCGTGAAAAAACACTGACCTGTTACAATGGCATCATTGGTGACGGCTGTGGTGATTGTCCATCCTGTGAGTTGCGTAAGGTTGGTTTAAATAGCTACCTTGATAACCGAGCGCAGATCATGGCTGAATTGGTACGTAAGCAGAAGCAGGCAGATAAATAGGCTCGTTTAAGGCATCAATGATAGAGTTTTTGCTGCTTTGTTTTGCCTGATACAGAGCTTGCTCCAATATTGAATAAAGCTCATCAAAATCATAAAGGCTCATAGAAGTGGCGAGATACGAGAAGGTTGCAGTCACGTTAACCTTCTCTTTGTTTTCAACTTCAAAAGGTATCTGTCAAATAGCCTGATGCAAGCTCTCTCCCTTCTCCAATACATCTAACTCGTCGACCTCCCTGACAATAACAACAAACTCATCGCCGCCTAATCGGTCAAATATGTCTCCTGCGTGAAGGTGGCGATTTATGATGTCAGCAACATGAGCCAGTGCGATATTCCCGCTTGGGTGACCGTAATTGTCATTAATACTTTTAAAGTCATCTAGGTCGAGCAGAATGAGCCCGCGGCTGTCGCTTTTAGCGGAAACTTCATGGTAGGCGTGCTCCCACTTTTGCCAATCACGTTGGCGCAAAGAATAGGATAGTAATTAAAATGAAGAAGGGACTGACGAATTAATGTCTCATTGTAGAGTTGTTCTAATTGTTTTCAGTATTCTACAAATAGAGTGCAATGTATTGTTCGAAAGAAGCTGGAGAAATACGAGGTAAGTAGGGGGAGGCTGAAAAAGAAAAGCGCCCTTAAGAGCGCTTTCCTAGTATCAATTAAGCAATATATAGTTTTGCTAAATCTGAAGGTTCCATCTCTTTACCTTCAAGTTGGTCATTCCAGTTTGTTCCAACTAGCACACCATCTTCAGCAAGAGTAAGTAGCCAATCTTCAACAAAGATATCAAGTGGAATTTCCAGTACTTCAAAGTCAGCCCACTCTTCAACGTTGTGTGCTTTTGCGTCTTCTTTCGACGACCAGAAAGGCATAACCTCACTGTTTTCAAACTCAGTAGAGTCGCAAGCTAGCCAGCCTTCTTCATTGCGCATACCCCAAACAAGTTTGTTTTGCTTGGTTTCAGCTACGAATAGTTCAAGGTTTGCCTGAATATCAGAAGTTAATTTGCTCATTGGAATAATCTCGTAAGTCATTTCGCTGCTAGAGTAACACTCATCGTTGAAAAGCCAAATAAAAAAGGGGACATAAGCCCCCTTTAAATCGTATTCAACGTTATTTTTCGATTTTAGTGAAGATAGACCACTCTTCCTTGACCTTGCCTTTAAGTCCAACCACAGTTGCGACCACTTTACGGTTAATCGCATGGCTGACTTCGTCATCACCGAGCTCGTCCAGTCTAGTGTCGCCGAAGCCAACAATACGTACGCGTGACGAAGCAACGCCGTTGTCGAGTAAGGCTGCCTGTACGGCTTCTGCGCGTCGCTCTGAAAGCTTTTGATTGTACTCAGCATTACCAACCTTACTCGCGTATCCTTGAAGCTCAATCGAAGTAGACGGGTACGCTTCTAGGAACTCAGACATCTCTCTGATCTGCGTTAAGAACATAGGTTGAATAACAGACGAATCATTTTGGAACAAAATGTGAAGATTCATCTCTTCTTCTGTTTTGATGTAAGTACCACAGCCATCATTATCAATATCAGCTTTACCAGGGGTTTGAGGACATAGATCTCGCGCATTAATAACGCCATCTTTATCGTCATCAAGTAGGTCATCAACTTGGTTTGGTTTTGGTGTCTCTTTGTATTCGTACGCATCCTCTGCTTTAAGCGGCGCGGTAAATACTGTCGCAGCAATAACCATCGTTAGTAGTGATTTGTTCATATCAGTATTCTACCTTCTCATTCCACTCTTCAGGGGTGTCAACACGTAGAGACGCAAGCAAATTACCCGTTGCATTCATCACTCGATACTTGGCGTACTGTTCGTCATATTTAGCGTCTAAATAGCCTTTACGCGCTTCAAACAGTTCGTTTTCCGTGTTTAAAAGGTCAAGTAGCGTACGTTTACCTAATCGATATTGCTTTTCGTAAGCGATAACAGTGTCAGATGCCGAATCTACGTGGTCTGATAAAAATTCTTTTTGTTGAACCGTTAAGTCCAGAGCACTCCAAGATAAACGAAGGCCTTCTTCAACTGCGCGGTAGGTGCGGTCGCGGAAGTCTTTCGCTTTATTCAACTGGTAAGCTGCACTTTCCGAACGATCTGAATCAGAACCGCCGTTATAGAGGTTGTATCGCATGCGAAGCATTGCAGAGAACTCATCGCTGCTGCCTTCGATGCCGCCTGCATCATCTCGCCATGTTTGATTTGCTTCGATAGAAAGAGTCGGGTAGTTAACGCCTTTTGTCTGATCGTATTGGAAGCGGGCAGAGTCAACATCTGCTTGAGCGACTTTTACAACAGGGTGTTGGTTAAATGCCGTATCAATTGCTTCGTCAACTGTGTAAGGGATCGCTGTTTCATCAGCACGTGGGAAAATAAGGCCCTGAGGAGCTTGCCCAACGATACGTTTAAATTGGGTGTGAGCATCGAAGAGGTTGTTCTGAGCAGCAAGCAGGTTACCGTGGGCTTTAGCAAGACGAGCTTCTACTTGAGACATATCCGCGGTAGAGCCAATACCAGAGTCCACTCGCTTTTTAATATCTCTATAAATGTCTTTATGAACGGCTAGGTTACTTTCAGAAAGCGCTAGTACTTCATAAGCTTTTGTCGCATCGAGATAAATTTTTGTCACTTGTAAAGCGATGTCTTGAGCATCAGAAAGTAATTGGAAGCGAACCGATTCAGCATCGGCAGAGGTTCTATCCATATCATTTAATGTTGCGGAACCATCCCAAAGCAACTGTGTAAGCGTAAGAGTGGCTTCTTTACGAGTAAGTTCTGTTGAAGGCGTATTGGTTGCAGGGTCGATAGCTTCATATCCAATACCGGCATCTAAATCGATTCTTGGCATATAAGCACCAGATGATGCTTCTGAATCAAAAAACTTACTTCTGAATTCGTTGTATGAAGCTTTAACTTCTGGGTTAGTTGTAATTGTATGAGCGACTGCTTGCTCTAGTGTCTGACTATGTGCTGGAAAGCTAAGTGCAACTGCGCAGCTTAGTACTTTCAACTTATTCCAATTCACTTTGGTTCTCCTCAAGTGCTCTTCGTAGAGGATAGTAATCAAATTCACCGTCTTAAATTTGATACATATCCATAAATAGCGCCAATAAAGTAACACTCTTGAAATAAGAAAACTAATGCATTTGGGTAAATTACTGTTAATCAGGTGTTAATTATTGGTGCGAGTGCACATTTGTCTCAAATTTGATACATGTGTATGCCGTTTCGTTTAGAAATGGGCAAAAAATGAGACCTTAAGTCAGAATCTCAATGATGAGAAATGCAACTTGTATCGCGTTTAATGTTAAAAACTATGAATAAAATGTTTTGGCTGTAGCCTGAAAAATGATAATTTATAAGGCAAGTGAATCTATAATTAGTCAAACATTTGTCGTGTAATCGTAGGCAGGTGTTGTGTTAGTCAAGGATAAAGGGCTTTAGTATGGGATTTGGTACTTACGTAGTAATGGGTAACTCAGGTATTAACCAAGTTATCGTAATCGACATCAATGGAAATCTACGAGTATTAGGTGAAGGTGAGCTACCAAAACCAGGTGAAGTGGTTTTCGACCCGAATGCGATTGAGGAACAATCACCTCAGGTAAGCTTGGTCGATGATAGTGGTGTACCACAAGATCTTACAGCAGAGATCGATGACATCTTTGCTGCTTTAGAAGAAGGGCAAGATCCGACGCAGCTGGGTGAAGATTTTGCAACCGCTGCTGGTGGGCAAAGTGGGTCAAGTCTGACTGCTTCGGGCAGTGTTACTCGTGATGGTACCGAAACTATTGCGTCAACGGACTTTGTTACTTCGGGCTTTGCATCATTAGGCCTTTCTGAAACACAAAGCCTCTCCTTACTAGAACAATTCCGTTTATACGATCCTATTTTTGTAGACTCCTCCAGTTCACCATTAGGCGAAAGCTTAGCGGTAGTTACAGATGAAGACACTCCGATCAGTGGCCAGTTAACCGCGACAGATGCAAGCCAGAACGACACACTAACATTTACTCAAACCTCTTCTCCGTCTAATGGCTCTGTAACCGTAAACCCAGACGGTTCTTGGACTTATACACCAAATGAAAACTACAACGGCCCTGATAGCTTTGAAGTGGCAGTAGATGATGGTAACGGTGGTACTGATACGCTAGTCGTCAATATTGGTGTTACACCGGTTAATGACCCTGCAACAGTAGGTGATGACTCAGGCATAGTTGTTGAAGACAGTGAAGCATTACAAGTTGCGTCAGGTAAGCTAACCATCGTCGATGTAGATGCAGGAGAGGCTTTTGTTCAACCTACATCTATTACTAATGAATACGGTATTTTCACTGTAGATAGTGAAGGTAACTGGTCGTTCACCGTTAACAATGAAAGCGACACTGTTCAGTCTCTCGCGGAAGGTGAAGAGATCGAACTGTCATTTGATGCTACTTCACTCGATGGCACGGCTACAGGCACTGTAACAGTAGTTGTACAAGGTACGAATGATCTTGCAACCGTCAGCGATGAGCGCGTTGTCTTAAAAGAAGACGTGGATAGCAAACAGTTTGTTGAAGGTCAGCTTGATATCTCAGACAAAGATGCGGGCGAAGCGTTTGTTACTCCACAAGAAGTGACCAATGAATACGGCACATTCAAGCTAGAAGCGGATGGCAGCTGGTCTTTTGAACTCGATAATGACAACGATGCAGTGCAGTCGCTAGGTAAAGGCGACAAACATGTCTTG